>PLJR01000218.1 GCA_003140295.1 Acidobacteriota bacterium | reverse complement strand
ATTTCATCAAGTTCCAAACGCCTCATTTTGCAGGTCCCATCATTCGATCGCGTTACAAATGCCCTGGGGGTATATGCCCCCAGGGCAGAAAATAATCGGGACGTTCCCATCCCCATCACCTCACGTCATCACCCAAAGGAGCCAAAAAGAAAATGACCAATCACCCAGCCAAGCTCAATTCCGCCGCACACACGTCTCGCTGCGAACACCGCTTCTCTAATGGCACCCGCTGCCGCCTTCCCGTCCCCGCCGCCGACGCTCGCTTCTGCTCCAGCCACGCCAAGCTCCCGCAAAATCGCGCTGCGGCCGCCGATCTCGCGGACACCCTTACCGCGGGACTCGGCGAGTTCCACTCCGCCGCCAACATCAACGATTTCCTCTCCCGCCTGCTCCTTCTCGTCGCGCAGGATCGCATCTCTCCTCGCCGTGCCGCCGTCCTCGCCTACATCACCAACCAGCTCCTCCGCACCGTAGCGGCCCTCGATCGCGAAAACGACCGCGAAAACGAACCGCAGCACCAGCATCCCACCATTATTTGGGACATGCCCGGCCCGCCCCGCCCCCGTGCCACGGCCTCGTCACCCGAAACCGCAGCCGGCGCATTGATCACAGGTTCTGAGGCCCCATGAATGAACGCCAATGAAACGCCGCACAATTTCTCGGCGTTTTCTGCGCGTATCCCCTCCTTACCGCCTTTCCAAGGAGTGGATTTTTCCTGCGGATCGCGCAATGAGGCCCACAACATTCGGCCTCTATGCCGTTGCAAGCGCCTGGTACCTTGGCCCCGCCCCGGCGTTATCTGGAGCCGGGATTTACCTTCACGACACTCGCTGTCAAAAAAAGTCCCATATTGGTACATTTTCAGCTCCCATCCCGGTAACCTCCCTATTTATTCGGGGTCTTGCGACGTTAGGCTCACGGCTCGGAATCGCTGGCGAAGCATCGGACGAAGAAGAAGCAAAACCAGATGCCGCGAGGCCCGAGAATTAACATTGAGGCAGCGACATGGCTGCGAGTAAACACACGATCCGGATAGCCGTCGCAGGCGACTACGCGATGTTCCGGGAAGGTTTGCGCGTGCTGCTCGAGGCCTGCAAGGATTTTGACGTGGTGGGCGAAGCCTCGAACGCCGAGGAGTGCCTTCGGCTGCTCGCAAAGTTGCAGCCCGATATGCTGCTTGTCGACTGGCGGATACCCGGCCTCGGCGGACTCGGAGTTCTCGAGCAGATTAACCGGCAGTCTTGGCCTACCCGGGTTATCGCGCTGGTCGACGCCAAAAACCACCGCGAAGTGGCCAGCGCCATGCGCTCTGGCGCCCGCGGAATCGTCCAGAAACAGTCCGCCGGTCAAGAGCTCATCAAGATTATTCGCAAGGTTCACAGCGGTGAAGTCGCGCTCGACGAGAGCATGAGCGCTAACGCGATTGATGATTTCCCGAGGCCCGCCGAGACGGCTTCTCCTCGTCAGAAGTCGCTTCTAAGCGATAGGGAAAGAGAAATCGTGCACCATGTGGCCCAGGGGTTTCGCAATCGCGAAATTGCCCAAAAGCTTTTTATCGCCGAGCAAACCGTCAAAAATTACGTGCATGACATCTTCGATAAGCTGGGCGTTTCCGACCGTCTCGAGCTGGCGCTGTACGCCGTGAACCATCAGTGGTTCGACGAAACTACCAGCGCGCTAATGGTGCCAGCCTCCAGCAGGACCCGGCCGAAAGGGTGAGCACACCGAGTGGTTTCTGGAAGTATGACCGCCGCGGGACCGCGTTATTCGCCTGGTGGTGAAAACATACGATGGCAGTCCCACAGACAAGGGCCGTCACCGGGCGCGCGAGAAGCGATAGCTTGGTTCTGCGGTCTCCGGGAGTCGGTAAAAAATACCGATAGTACTTAAGTACTCTTGCTGGCCTTAATGATTTTGATAGTTTGACGCATTGCGGGTTTTGTCCAATCTGACTCTAGAAACAGGAGGTAGACGGCTATCTCTGATTCGCTGCAGTCCCCGATGACGAATTCTGAACGCCGCGAAAATCCCAGGACGAAAGTCGCCGCGCTCGCCTATATCAATTTTGAGCCGAATAATGGCGGAATTGTCCTGAATGTCTCCGAGGGAGGGCTGTGCTTCCATGCGGTCACTCCCGTGCAGCTAGACGGGACACTACGCTTCTGGTTTTCCGCGGAAGGCCGCCGGGTGGAAGCCAGCGGCGAACTGGCCTGGACAGATGAGACGCGAAAAGCGGGAGGCTTGCGATTCGGCATTCTGCCTGCCGAAGTTCGTGAACAAGTCCGCGGTTGGATGAATCAATGCGCCATCCTGTCGGTCCCTGAAAAAACATCGTCGCGGATGATCACGCCTGCGCACCAATCCGCTCAATTCCGCGCCGGCCAACTGCAAACGAATGCCCGGCAGCGGAAACAGCTGTCAGCCGCAACGTCGATCCGGCGGCCTCCGGCGAACTTCGTGCGCGGCTGGGTCAGCGGGATTCTCACTGCGGCGGTCGTCATGGCGGCATTTTTTTTGAACAGCCACCGGCGCCAGGTTGGTGAATCGCTAATTTTGTTGGGAGAACGATTTGCCGCCAAACCTGCTACGCAAATAGCATCAGGGGCACCCCCGCTGGCGCCGGCACCCGCGCCCGCGCTAGCACCCGTCCCCGCTCCCGCTCGAGTGCCCGCGTTAGCAACCGTGCCCGCGCCCAGGCTAACGCCCGCGGCGATTGCCTTTGCGCGACCGGAGAGCCCGCCGGCTGCCCACACCGAGAGCCCGCCGGCCACGCGTGCAAGAAGAGCGATGAAAACGGTTAAGCCCCCACAGGCAAAACCTCGAACGGGCGCGCGGTCGAGCGCGATTTCGCCGGTCCCGCCGATAACTTCGTCTCGAACGCCTATCCCGGCGCCGGAGTCGGCTCCCAACGCACTTGAATCTAGCAAGATGCCGCAGCCCGAGACCGCGGCAGACTCCCCCTCCGACCCGCCGCGCGTGGAAAGCGCATCCACCAGCCGCATCAACGCAGACGCCAACGTGAGTAAAACACCGGATTTTGGCGCGCCGCCAGGAAAGTACCTCGAGGTCGGCCAATTTCGGCACAAGGCTTCCGCAGACGAGGCGACGAATTCCGCGAAAGCGTTGGGAGTTCCCGTAATTGTCGTACACAAAAGCGCCCTGTGGATGAACTCCTATCACGTGCTCGCGGGACCCTATAGAAACCAGAACGACGCTGAGTTAGCGCGCGGCAGACTGCAGTCCCGTGGCTTCAAGCCGCGAGAACTCCCCAACAAATCCCGTCATTTCACGTTGCCACTGATGACCCTATATGGCACCGATGTTTCGGTCACCGATTGCACCATCACCTGGGAGCTCTACAGCCCCTATGCCACGATAACATTTGTGAAAGGCAACACCGTCGTCGCGACCGCCCAGGGAAAGTGGGTGAAGCGCAATTTTACGTACAAGACCAATGGCGTTGTGAACCGCTCGAACGATCGCGGTCTTCGCACCCTCCTCGAGATTCAATGCCACGGTATGGATGAGGCTCTCGTGTTGGGCGGAACCGAACCGGTCAGGTATTTCACCCCCCCGCCGGACGTTGGTTTGTAGACGTTGGTTTGCAGCGGCACCTTCCAGTGCCGCCCTGCTGCAAGCAGAGCTCGGTGGACAGCGCGTAACCGATGGGTGTATTGCTTCGCCGGAGGATTTTTCGTTATGCGCTGGTACAACTACCTGGCTTGTTTTTTTGCGGGCGCGTTTCTTGCCAATGTGGTTCCGCACTTCGTTCACGGGATTTCGGGCAACCGCTTTCCGACACCATTTGCCCATCCGCCCGGGAAAGGTTTGTCGTCGGCGACAGTGAATGTGTGGTGGGCGCTGTTCAATCTGGTGATGGGGTATTTTTTATTTCAGGCGGGGCACGTTTCACGCGCGAATTTGCTGACGGTGGCGATTTTTTTGATAGGCGTGGCGGCGATCAGTTCGATGTTGAGCGTGCGATTTGCGGAGAAGATGCGGGAATAGTGGTGGAGACAATCCGTTGCATTGCCCCCGATCCTACGCTCCATTAGAAATTGTATGGTTCCTGAGTGCTGATGCTTTGCGTCGCTGCAAAGGCACGCCAGAGTGCCTGCGCTACCGAAGGTGACGCGTCGCTTATGCTTGCGTCCGCGTTTCATTAGCCTTCGTCCGCATATTGAGTTTTCAGGCGGGCGATCACGGCGGGATCGGCAAGCGTGGTGGTGTCGCCCAGGACGCGGCCTTCGGCGATGTCGCGCAACAGGCGGCGCATGATTTTGGCGCTGCGCGTTTTGGGAAGTTCCGAGGTGAAGAAAATATCGTCGGGGCGGGCGATAGCTCCTATCTTGGTTACGACGTGCTGCTTCAATTCCTCTTTGAGTGCATCGCTCGCGGCGATGCTTTCTTTTAACGTTACGAAGGCGGAGATGCCCTGGCCTTTTACTTCGTGCGTTTTGCCGATGACCGCGGCTTCGGCGACGGCGGGATGATCGACCAGCGCGCTTTCCACTTCATAAGTAGAAATGCGGTGGCCCGCGACATTCATCACATCATCGACGCGGCCCAGCAGCCAGAAATATCCGTCGTTATCCATCTTGCAGCCGTCGCCGGTAAAGTAAATGCCCGGAAAGCGCGACCAGTATTGCTGCACGTAACGATCGGGATCGCCGTAAATGGTGCGCATCATCGCGGGCCACGGCCGTTTGAGCACGAGGTAGCCGCCGTTGCCTGGGCCGACGGCGCGGCCATCGGCGTCGACAACTTCAGCGACGATGCTCGGAAAAGGTTTTGTAGCCGATCCGGGCTTGGTGGCGGTCAGCCCCGGAAGCGGCGTGATCATGATCATCCCGGTCTCGGTCTGCCACCAGG
>PLJR01000292.1 GCA_003140295.1 Acidobacteriota bacterium | reverse complement strand
TTGAGCACCAACCCGGTATTCGCACCGTTTTAGTAGAAACGGTCGTTTATACGGCGGCATCTGACGCCCGCTTGGTGCCCCAGCGCATCAGCTATCCTTCGATCCACGCGTCGAAGCGGCGGTAAACACCTGCTGAAAGTACGCCAGTGTAAGGCGCAATCCCTCTTCCAAATCCACCTTGGGCTGCCATCCCCCCAGCAACCGCCGCGCTTTCGTGATGTCCGGGCAGCGCTGTTTGGGATCGTCCTGCGGCAGAGGGTTAAATACGATGGGCGTCTTCGAGCCGAGCAAAACACGAATGCGTTCGGCAAATTCGAGAATCGTGATTTCGTGCGGATTGCCGATATTTACCGGCTCGTGCTCGTCGGATTGCGAGAGCCGGTAAATGCCCTCGATCAGGTCGGAAACGTAGCAAAAGCTGCGCGTCTGCCGGCCGTCGCCATATACCGTAATGGGCTGGCCGCTTAGCGCCTGGTAGACGAAGTTAGGCAGCGCGCGGCCGTCGTTGAGGCGCATGCGGGGGCCGTAGGTGTTGAAGATGCGCACAATGTGGGTGTCCACGCCGTGCGCGCGGTGATAGGCCATCACCAAAGCCTCCGAAAAACGCTTGGCTTCGTCATATACGCCGCGCGGGCCAATGGGGTTCACATGGCCCCAGTAACTCTCCGGTTGGGGGCTGATATCCGGATCGCCGTAGCATTCCGAAGTCGAAGCCATGAAATACTTGGCCTTTTTCGCGAGTGCGAGCCCCAGCGTGTTGTGCGTACCCAGCGAGCCCACTTTCAGCGTCTGGATGGGAAGCTTCAGGTAATCGATGGGGCTGGCGGGCGAGGCAAAATGAAGCACGTAGTCCACCGGGCCCGGAACTTCGACGTACTGGGAAACGTCATGACGCAGCAGCTGAAATCGCGGGTTGCCGGCCAGATGGCTGACGTTCTCAAGCGCGCCGGTCGCCAGATTATCGATGGCGAGCACGTCCCAGCCGCGGTCGATCAGATAGTCGCACAGATGAGAACCGAGAAATCCCGCACCGCCGGTCACGACTGCACGCAAGTGGGTTCCTCCCTTGGGTTCGTGGATTTTTTGGCCCGCGAGGCTGGAGTCGCGAACCCCCGGCCGTCCGACCGGGATCCGAGCGCCCTCAATCGAGTTCGTTACCGGGAACAGCCACAATCGCCAAGGCAGCGATTGTAATGCGGCCTGCCGGAATCTACCACACAGCTATTTGCTGGTGATTCCATAATGGAAATTTCGCCGGCTCTAAACGCCCGATCGGCCGGGCATCTTTCGTACAGACAGATGGAAGGTTGCGGGTATGGTGGCATTTCCCGGCGGCTGCGAATTTGACCGGCAAGTGCGGCGATTGGTAGCATCTTGCCCCGCGCGTACGCTGCGCGTGAAGACATGTGGAGCACGCGCGAGAAAGCGAGTGGGATTCGGTGCGGAGTTCGCAGCGTTTGTGGATCGCCGGCCTCTGCGGCATCGCCGTGGTCGCCGCGGCTGTCGTGTGGGGCGTGATGCACCTGGGCCAGTGGCTGGTCGTAGAGGATCCGCTCACGACGGCCTACGCCATCGTGGTTTTGAGCGGGAAGATGCCCGAGCGGGCCATGGAAGCAGCGCGTCTCTACCAACGCGACTTCGCCGCCCGGGTGTGGATTTCGCTGCCTACCAGCCCCGCGGCTGAACTCGAGCAAATGCACATCGCCTTCCTGGGCGAAGAGTTTTACAACGAGAAGGTATTGATGGCCGAAGGCGTGCCCAGCGACGCGATTCGTATTCTGGAGCAGCCCTCCGTCAATACGCAGGAAGAAGTTGACGAGATCGCGCGCGACTGCCGCAGCGCTGGCGCACACACGGTAATCATCGTGACTTCCAAGGCGCATACCCGCCGCGTGCGGGAAATCTGGAAGCGCCGCGTTGGCAGCGACCCGCGGCTGATCGTGCGTTACACGCCCGACGATTCGTTTGATCCGGCGCACTGGTGGCGCACCTCGCAGGATGCACTCGACGTCGTGCGCGAAACCCTGGGGCTGGCGAATGCCTGGGCCGGATTTCCCGCTCGCCCGGAACCACATTGATGACCCCGAATAAGCGTGCCATGCGCAATTCCACGGGTCCGCGCCTGCCAGTGTCCGGAGCCGTCGTCGACGCGCTCGCTGCGGCGCTGCCGTTGGTTGTCCTGGGCATGGCGATGCTTTACTCCGACCGCCTGTTCACTTTTGTAGACGACGAGGCCCTGGTGCTGAGCGCCGCGGCGCAGCCACTGCGGACCTCCCTGCACTTGTTTTTCGCGGGATGGGGCGCGCTCGAGCGTCCTCCCCTCTACGATATTTGGCTGCATCTATGGCTGCGGATCACCGGCGGCGCGTTTGTGCTGCTGCGTGCGCCGTCCATGGTATTTTTTCTGGCCGGTCTTTGGATTCTCTCCCGCGCGGCGCGGCAAATCGGCGGCCCGGCGAGCGCTGCGGCATTGCTTTGGGCCGCGGTTTTCTGGCCGTATGGCTTTCATTATGGCCGGCTGGCGAGCTGGTACTCGTTTACATTTCTGCTGATTTGCGCGCTCACTTGGGCGTACCTGCGTCTGTGCGCCAAGCCCAGCGTTGCGGCGTGGGCCATTTTTTTCTCGCTGGCCGTTGCGCTCGTCTATACCAATTATGCCGGCTGGGCGCTGCTCGCTTTGCTGGCCGTGGATAATTTGTTGCGACACCGGGGGCCTGGCGGACTCCGGATGCCTTATGTGGGACGCCTGGTGGGAACTGCCGCGCTGCTGGTCGTGGCGTACGCGCCGCTGTGGCGCGTGGTAATTCCGCGCCTTGGCGACGCAGTAGATCCGCATGCCACCTGGAAATTACGCCTATTGACGGCGGGATATAACGCCTATGCCTTGGTGGTAAGCGAATCGGTGGCGCCATGGTTTTGGCGTTTCGGCGTCCCCGCAACGGTGGGCATTGCAGCCGGTTTCACACTGGCGTTGGTGTTCTTACGCGGCGAAACACGGCGGTGGTTGATATTCGGGGGCTTGCTGCTCGCAGGAATGGACGCGCTGGGATTGCTGCAGGCGAAGTGGCTGTTTCTAGTGGCGCCGTGGTTTTTGCTCCCGATCGCCGTGCTATTCGGGACCATGAAACATCCTTACTGGCGTTCCGCGTTGGCGTTGTCGCTCGCCGTCCCGGCCGCCATTGGGTGGTATGGCGTCTACTCCAGGCATTATTACTCCCAACAAAGATTTGTCGAACCGTGGGCGAATATCTCGGTGCAGGCGGTGCAGGCCATCCATGACGGTGGCTTCATTATTGGTGACAATCCGTCGTTCTTTTTCTATCTCACCTATGCGCTCCCGACGCCCCCCACAAATTCGTCTTGGCGATTTTCAGGTTCCCTGCCCGAGGCTGTGCGCCATCCCCAAGTTTGGAGTCCGAGCGACTGGCAGGCGGCTGGGCAACCCATCGCACCTTACATGCTTTGGGTTCACGGCACGCCGAACACGGAGGAAGAACGGTCCATGGATGAGGCCGGGCAAGCACTCGACCACCGGTGCGGCGACCGCGTGGTCCGTTATCTTGTGCGCGACACGGGTAACGGATGGAAGCAGCGCTTGTTTCCCGGCACGAACATTTTCTGGCGCATCGAAATCCGGCAGTACGCCTGCGATCAGGGTGGCGGTGTGGCGCCACCGGCAGACTCCGGGCGCCCGGGAAAATCTCAATGACGCCAATCGTTGCGCGGCGTTAAATTTTTGGCCTCATTGATGTCGAGCCGGCACTACGCGCGTGAGGGTTTCAATAGGCCCACCGCAGCAGCATTCCGCCCGTCGTGTAACCCGCGCCGACCGAGACCAGCAGCACCAAGTCGCCCTTGTGCAGGCGGCCTTGCGACTCCGCGTCGCGCAACCCCAGCGGAATTGTTCCGCCCGTGGTATTCGCCAAGCGATCGATGTTTATCAATACTTTCGAATCATCGACGCCCAGCCTTTCCTGCATCGCGCGAATAATGCG
>PLJR01000202.1 GCA_003140295.1 Acidobacteriota bacterium | reverse complement strand
GCGCCCACGCCCACGAACATCTCCACGAAATCCGAGCCGGAGATTGAGAAAAACGGCACGTTGGCCTCGCCCGCAATGGCGCGCGCGAGCAGCGTCTTTCCCGTGCCCGGAGGGCCTACGAGCAGCACGCCTTTGGGAATGCGCCCGCCCAGCTTCTGGAATTTTTGCGGGTCCTTCAGGAAATCGATTATTTCCTGCAACTCTTCCTTGGCTTCGTCGATGCCGGCCACGTCCTTAAATGTCGCTTTCTTCTGCTGCGCGGTCAGCAGTCGTGCCCGCGACTTCCCGAAGCTGAGCGCCTTGTTTCCGCCCGCCTGCATCTGGCGCATCATCACGATCCAGAAACCGACCAGCAGGAACAGCGGCGCCGCGGTGAGCAGGAAATTAATCCAGTCGGCCCGGGTAACTTCCTTGACGTTGATCAGCACTCCCTTGTCGCGTAGCTCCTTGGTCAAATCCGGTGCGGATTCCTTGAACACGGTGACGCGAAATTTCTTGGCGGGCTCGCGCCATTCGCCTTCAATCTCATAGCTATTAGGCGACAGATAGAGGGTGACCTCCTTCACATTCCCGCGGTCTACCTGGGACATGAAGTCGCTGTAACTCGGCTCTTCCTCGCGCGCGGACTGGCCGCTGGCGGACACCATGCGCCACAGCACCACGCACAAAAGAATGATGAACATCCAAAAGAGGATTGTTTTTGCCGTTGAACTGGAGTTCACGTATTAACCTACCTTAAGTATTATTTCGCATCGCCTTGTTTACGGGTATGTGGCCCAGGTTTCGCGGCCCGTTCACGCCCTCGTCCCGGTTGCACCCCAATATACGGCAGATTCCGGTACCACCCCCGGCTGCCCGCCAGGCCGTATCCTGCCAAATACTTAGATGCGCCCGCGAAACAAAAGTAATCGGGTTTAATATCCACCCGGCGTTCCGCCGGCTTGTCGAACAAGACCGCCAAGCGCAAGGACCGGGGCCCGCTTTCATGCAGGCGCTTGAGCAGGAAGTCCTGAGTCAATCCGGATTGAATCACAGCATCCACTACCAGCACATCACGATTCTCTAAGCGGGGTCTGCTGCCGAAATGGATCTCCCGGCGATCGTGACCCCCAAAATGCACGTCACGTATTTCCGTGCGCACGAAATGACATACCACCCGTCCGGAAATACGCCGCACCAGATCCGCCGCAAATATGAACGCATTATCGAGCATCACCACTACGTCCACCGTCCGGTCGGCATAATCGCGCGAGATGGCCCGGCCCACCGAAGCGACTTGCGCAGCCAGTTGTTCGGTCGAATAAACGCGTTCGAGGGCCTGTTTCAAAAACCCTCCTCGGCGATCAGCACTCCGGTTTGGGTCGTGGATCGGGGAGCGACCTCTGCGGCCACTGGCATTCCACGCGCCCATACCAACGCCCCCGCGCTGGTAAGCACCGGCCATCCCGCCCGGTCGCGCACATGAACGTGGTTCAGCCGGAAGAAATGCTTCAGTTTGCGGGCGCTCCTGCGACCCTGGGGCCTGAACGAATCACCCGGCCGCCAGCTTCGCACAACCAGGGGCGGGTGCAGCAAGTCCTTGTCGAGAACGTAAACATTTTCGCCCCCAGGCACAGGCCAGTCAATCACTTTCAGCCGAAAGCGCCGTCTGATTTCCGTAATTACAACGGTGGACTCCCCCCGGGCGCAGAGCGCAATCTCATAGGAAAAGGCCGATGCATTGGAGAAGCGTCGCTCCGTGGCCGCGGTTCCTGGCCCAGCCTCGCCCGGAGGCCCTGGCTGCGCTGACAATAGCTCCGACCCACACTTGCTGGTGGTGTTCGCCGGAGTCTCCGCAAACCAAAGCCAATCAAACGCCCGCTCTGCAACGATGCCTGGAAGTTCCGTTCTTTGTCCGCTTGAACCGGTGCAGGCAAGTTGTAAAACTTGCTTCACGTGTTGCGCAGTGATCTCGCGGCAGTTGCCGCGCAGCTCGGCTACAATGCCGCGAACCAAACGCCCCGTTAGCGCCAGTCCGGCATTTCGTTCGAGCATGGCAGTCCCGGGCAGCGGCGCCAGCAGATCGGCGCAGCGGATGCCGCGCCGGCGATCGATTAGCCCACCGCCATTTTCGACGGTGTTCCAGCGAGCCAGCGTTGCCAGCCGCTCGGCGACCAGCGCCGTCCAGAATGCTTCGTCCTCGCGCGCCATCTGCGCCAGGCGGCCGAGATGGCCAACGATGTTGGGCTGCAGCTCCCGCTCAAGCACCGGCAGTATCTGGTGCCGCAGCTTCGACCGTAAACGCCGAAGATCTTGATTGGAAGAATCCTCACGCCAGGGTTGAGAAATGAGTTTGAGTTCGGCGCGCAATTCGTGCCGCCGGATGCCCAGTAGCGGGCGCACTACGTAGCCTTTGACCGGGTAAATCGCCGCTAGTCCCGAGGGGCCGGTCCCGCGCGCCAGCCGGGCGAGTACGGTTTCGGCCTGGTCGTCCGCAGTGTGCGCGACGGCCACCTTGGCCACCTGGCCTGTGGCCACCACAGATGAGAAAAACGCATAACGCAAACGCCGCGCGGCGTCTTCGAGGTTCCAGCCCCGCTCTCGAGCGGCGGTGGCAACGTCGCCGCGTCCGGCAAGCAGTTCAATGCCCAGGCCGGCCGCCAGTGAGGCGACGAAATGTTCGTCGTCGTCCGATTCGCTCCCCCGCAGCTGATGATTGAAGTGCAGCACTGCAAGGCGGATCCCAAGTTCCGGGCGCAAATCTGCAAGCACTCGCAGCAAGGCCACCGAATCGGCGCCGCCAGACACCGCGACACCAATGCGCTCGCCCGCATGGAACATCCCTTGTTCCGTGATCGCGCGATAAACGCGTTTCGATAACGACGACAACGATGACAATGGTGGCTTCACGAAAGCGCCGCACATGGCGGTATCGCCGGAGGTCCCGTGTGTATGGTTGGGCGAACACCTGATCGTATCAACCGGGGACGCGCCGAACAACCTGCCCGCTTCTACGCCCTTGCTCGACACAGGGTCCTTGCTTGACACGTCCGGGGCCGCTTCTTAGGATGGATGGGCTTCCTTCATGGCCGGCGTAGCTCAGGGGTGGAGCGAGGGTCTCATAATCCCTAGGTCGGTGGTTCGAGTCCACCCGCCGGCACCATCGAATCACTCAGATTGGTCAGTTGTGCCTGCGTTGCATGGTCGTTGCACAAGACTTCGACCTTTTTCATAGCTACCCCCGGCAACCGTGACGACGCGCAGCAGGCTTGTCTCCGCCATCGGTCTATCCGAGTTTGAAGCCCAGGGACGCGGCTGAAGATCATAATTACACACGCGAAGGCAGTACGAAAAGGTTTGAAGAAGTTCGCATCGGAGGTACCGGAGAATATGCGCCCTCCTCACAACCACGAAGTCTTGACCAAAATAGAAGCCTAAAGACGTTAGCGCCAAAAATCGTCAAATATGTTGATGAGGAACACGGTTGGAACCGGCAGAATCATCAAACCCGTAATCAAAATAAACATTTGTATTCTCCCTTGTGGCCGCGCATTCTAACCGGCAGGCCGTTTTCACAAGCGGTTCAAATCTAGAAGCGCCGCTCGACCAACATAATGGCCGCAGCAAGAGTTCAGCTCAATCACCAGAAAGAACCAATCTGTAGATTAGCTTCTGTGCCAAGAAGGTAGGCCGCCCGTACCATTACTGGTCAACTACGCGCGTGATGCACGTATACATGCGCAACGGCGCGTCGCCGGCAATCGCATACCGATGATCGCCGGCCCGGGGATGCCGCAACGCTCGTAGCCGCATCAGCAATTTTACTCCTCCCCAAAAGTAAAATTCCAATCGACGCACATTTTGACGCCTATTGAGGCCTATTTTTGTTTCGGCGGTTACTTCTCTAAGGACTTCCTAACCATGTCATCGAGTTTCCCTTCAATCTTCGAAGGGTCGCTCTTTTCTTCCGTGGCAATGGCGCGCCAAACGAGTGAAGTCGTGGCTGGATTGCCTAAGTCAATAACCAGCGTGCCTTCGCTGTAGGGAACCCGGACCACGCGCGTACCCATTCCATACCATCCGGCTGTATACCTCTCGATCTCCGTTTTTCGGGCAGCTCCGAATTGATAGCGCACGTTGAGATCGGAGCGTCCGGCAACCTTCGTCAGGCCCCGCGCCGTCAAGGCGTTTTCAATATCGCTTTCGATGCGCTTTTTGACCAAATCGCTATTCAACGCGGGATTTCTGCTGTTCAACTGGCCATTACGAATCGCGAAAGTTTTGTACTGGCTGAAATCCGCGCCCCGGTCGAATTCCACGGTAACTTTCTGTGCGAGCGCGCCGGGTGCGGCGACCAGACCCAGGGCCAGCACCACCGCTGATTGCAGGCTGAGGCGAATTACGCCTCGCGTGTCCGCCGTATCAAAGACCTTCGGCAAGCGACGCCTCCACACAAGTTTCTTGCCTGCACGTACTTTTTACGGCGCAAACTGAACCCGAAACGCTACCTCGGGTGTTGCTCAAAGTCCGAGAGCTTTCGCCACTTGTGATCGATTATTTGATACTGCTGTTTCTTGATTTTTCCATTTTTACCGGCGACCCCAACTTCGAGGTTATTGCCATCAAGTGTGCCGTCATATTCGCCGTTCACGTCGAGCGCGCTGCCGCCGGAGATGCACCACTGCCCGTTGTTTTTTGCGGCAACTTCGGGGTTATCGCTGGCTATGGACACATTCAGGTAAAAAATCGTGTTGTAAGTGACGTTGCTGACATTGGACGCGCCGCTCTTGGTAAGCGAATCGGTGGCTTGATCCCGGCCCATTCCTTCATGCACTTTAACGTGCACGCTGATCTTAGGCTTGGCACAGACCGGCAACGCCGTCATCAGGGCCAGCAGCGACCATGCAAACACTTTCATCTTCGTCTTCCTCACTGGCGAAGTGGATACCTGCTCATGGCTCTAAGGCAGCCTGCCACTCGCCGTCGTGAAACCTACTTTGCAGGGGTCTTGGGTGCCCCCGGTTTGAGGGCCGGCGCCGGCGCGGGCTTGGCGAACTTTGCGGCATCGACCGGCACATTGGCCTGTATTTGAGTCATTTCATATTCCGAACGGCCATCGGTCCACGTCTGTGTCCACTTATACGGTAGTTTCACTCCGCTAACATCGCGATAATCGTCGAAGTCCCACTGCACGGGATTATTTCCTACCGGAGAGTCGGTGTAATGCACGAGGCGGACGAGCAAACCCGACTTCGAATCGAAATACAATTTTACCGGCGAACCAGCGGCGCTCGTCCCCTCGACCACTTGCACCTCTTTATNNGCTTTATCGTCGATCGTGATCGGGAAGCCCACCCGCCAATTGCTGAGAGTTTGCTTGATGCGCGCCGGGAATGTGAGGTCGGCCTCGACTTTGGCGCCGTCCAGGAATGATCCGGTAAGCTCGAGAAGGGTTATCGGCCGGCTGGGCTCGGCCACCCACCCGGTGCGGCCATCGTACATCGTCGTCATGTCCCCGTCGAATTTGTGAATGATGATGGTGCGTGCGGCCGGCGCCTTGGCATACACCTCCACCGGGCGTTTGTCGGTCTCCAGGAATCCGCGCCAATTGCCCTTGGCCACGAAGCTGGTGAGGCCCGCCACTTTCTGCGCTCCCCCGATCGCCTGAATATATTTATCCAGAACCTGGTCGGCCGTAGGCGAATTGTCTGTTTGCTCGATAGAATCATTGGGATCGTCAGCGGGCGGATTACCATACATGTCGGCAAGATTCGGGATGACCCGGGGTTTTTCACCACCGCGATGGCAGGAGTAGCAGGTGACTTCGCGCTTTCCGCCAAAGTAGGTCTTATTGATGTTTTGCATCATCAGTATCATTCGGCGCGCCGTCTGTTTGTGTTCGTTGTTGTCCTCGGCGTAGGACTCCCAGGTAAGCTGCGAGTTATGGCAATAGCTGCAATCCTGGTTGAGCGATGCGGCGAAAAAGCCCATGGTTGAAAGGAACTGGTTTTCCGGGACTCCTCGCAAGACTTGAATATTCTTGTACACGTCCTCGGCCAGCAATTGTCTTTGTGCGGGAGCAGCTTGGCCGGCCTGGGGTCGGGCCTGCGCGGCCGGTGCGGTTTGCCTTGCGGGTTGCGCCGTAGGTTGCGGCGCGGTCTGTCCTCCAGCCCACGCCACTCCCAGCAAACATAACGCTGGAATTCCCATCGCGCCAAAGGCTGCCCGCCGCGTCTTCGGCTCCCTCATCAACTCCCCTAAGCCAAGCTGCATGTATCCTCC
Source organism: Acidobacteriota bacterium (assembly GCA_003140295.1). Lineage (GTDB taxonomy): Bacteria > Acidobacteriota > Terriglobia > Acidiferrales > UBA7541 > Palsa-189. Next base: position 11,100 of record PLJR01000202.1, on the reverse strand, counting down.
GAAAAGGTACCCACAGCCGCATCGGAGCGGCTGAATCTCTCAATCATTGCGTGTCGAGGCGTGTCGAGTTTCCACCCGAGCGGACGATAGGTCTCGCATATTCGCGGCCATCGCATTCCGCATTTCGGTGGCCCACAAATATATACTTGGACTGGTAAGCAGGCAACGCTCGGCGCGAAGGGGCGGGGCGAAATGTATTGCAGCGGTTACCCGCCGCATGGGGTAGTGATGCCGATCAGGGAATCGATCAGCCGATGGGGACGGGACCCGCGCTCTCGCGCAATTCTTTGCGTGCTTCCACCAATGATTGCACCGCATTCTTCGTTTTTTGCAGGATGGCGGTCATGGCATCCCTCGGCAAACGTTGTACCAAAGGGTGAAGCAGCCACTCAACCGACGGAGGGATGTCCCGGGTCAATCCCAGCACTTCAAGCTCGGCGTAGACGCCGCCATCGCGCTGTTCAAATCTGGCGATGGTATAGATGCGCCAGATATACCCACTGCCTTCGTCTGGAGGCAGCGCGCGCTGGCCCGGCTGGCCGTACTTATCGATCTGTTGGACACGCGTGCTTTGCGTGACGACGTACCAGCGTTTCGCACCGGCTTGGACGTAGCGCGATTCATAATCGGTATCGATTGCGGCCGTTACGAAAAGAATTTTTCGCACCCACAGCAGCGAGAATTTCTGCTCCAATTTTTCAGGGACAGGGGCGCGGCCGAGCCTCTTCGTATTTATCACGTTCGGCGCGTAATAGTCCTTGTAGCGGTCGTAGTCTTGCACCACGGCCAGCACGTCATTCACGCCGGCACCCGCAATGAAGGCTGCCCCAACCCAGTGGTGAATCAGGCCGTGGGCCACCTTTTCCGGGCAATTATCCCCGGCGGCCGAAACCAGGATTTCCCCTTTTCGGAGGCGTTCCGCGCGGTCGGCTGCCTCATCCACCCACAGGAACGGTGCGCCGCCCACGGCGCGGGCATGCATGTTCGCGTCCACATGCCGAATGTAGGCCTCCCAGGCTTTGACGGTCTCCCGCTGCAGCGTCTCCGCAGTCGCGGTGACAGGCAGCATCGCCAAGAAAAGCAACGCAATCACACTGACCGAGCTGTGTAGGACTCTCATGGGTCTGACTATTCCATCTTAAAAAATACCGCGATGCGGCCCGTTGGCAATCAGGGGTTCCGGTTATTTCTTTCGCGGACTTACCTCTGGCTGACAAGGCACCTCTCTGGTCTTTAATCCTTTGAATACAAGTCGGTTGTAGAAGGGTGGGAGATACTAGGGGTACTAGGCCGGCGGGCGTGCGTGGTCGCGCTACAATAGAGGCCGATTTCCGGGAGGTATGGGGATGCGCAAAAACATATCGACGGGCACGCCATGGGAGCCAATTATTGGTTACTCCAGGGCGGTTCGTGTCGGGAACGTCGTCCACGTGTCCGGTACCACAGCGACTGACACCGGCGGAAAAATCGTTGGCGTCGGAAATCCCTACCAGCAAACGCTTCAGATCCTGCGAAATATTGCGACCGCTCTCGAACTTGCGGGCGCGCGCGTCGAGGACGTGGTGCGCACGCGAATCTACGTGACGCACATCGCGGAATGGGAACAAATCGGCCGCGCGCACGGGGAAGTATTTCGTAAAATCAGACCGGCGACGGCCATGGTCGAAGTAAGCCGATTGATCAATCCCGAAATGCTGGTCGAAATTGAGGCGGAAGCCATCATCAGCCCGCGCGGGAACCCGAGCAGAAACCCGCGCAGAAACCCGAGCACGAAAAAGTCCGGCGCGACATCGGGCGCCCGGACGCGCTCGCGATCGGGCAATCGCTCGACGGCCACAACGGCCAAAGCGAGACGCCGATAATGCCGGCGCGATCTGCGCGTACCGTCGGAAAAACGCGAAGCGTCACCAAAGCGCAGCGCTGCGGCGGCGCGCTTTGTCCATATTCGTTCGCGCGGGTCACGGTTTTGATCGCGTGGGCATTGTGCTGCTTCTGTCTCCTTCCGCAAATCTCGCTCCACGCGCAACAAAGCTCGCTGACTGTGGAGCGCATCTACAGTCCTCCGAGCCTGAGCGGCGAAACACTGCGCGATACCGTGTGGAGTCCCGACGGCAAGATGCTTACCTATCTCGGTACCGATACTGACGGCGGCGTAGGACCGGCAATCTGGGCGGTGGATGCCGCGACCGGCGATCGACACGTGCTGGTGGATGCCGCGCATTTGCGCGAGGTATTGCTGCCCGCGGCTTCGCGAGGCCAACAGACCGGCTTGGGACGGATCACTCCGCCTCGTTACCTGTGGGCGCCCGACTCGCGGGCGTTGCTTTTCATTTCCGCACGAGAGCTTTTTTGGTACGACCTGGCCGGCAAGGCGCGCCAGCTTGTGGCGGCGCCGCCGAACGCGGCCAGAGGGAATGCGGCCGGCGATGCCGCTATTGACGCGACTATTGATGACGCCAAAATCTCGCCCGATGGCCGCTGGGTTAGTTTTCTGCGCGGCCACGACTTGTGGGTGGTGCGCGTCGCAGGTGGCGAGCCGCGGCAATTGACGATCCGAGGCACCGAAGACGTAAGGAACGCGGAACTGGACTGGGTGTATCCCGAAGAGCTGGATCTGCACACCGCCTATTGGTGGTCGCCCGATTCGTCGAAAATCGCGTTTTTGCAACTCGACGAGCACGCCGTAGAAAAATATCCGCTGCCCGATGAGCTCTCCTACCAGGGAGCCATGATTGACGAACGCTATCCCGTAGCCGGATCGGCTAACCCGGTGGCGCGCGTTGGAGTCGTGAGCATTGCCGGCGGCAGCGAAGCGAAATGGATGGACACGGGCGCTGATGCGAGCGAACTCCTCGCGCGGGTTGATTGGCTCAGCGACTCTAAACGCGTGGCCATCGAGCGCTTGAACCGCGAGCAGAATCAACTGGAGCTGCTTTTTGCGGACGCCACGACCGGCGCGGCGCGGACCGTGCTCACGGAAAAGGACAAGTACTGGATCAACCTCAACGACGATCTCCATTTTCTGGCCGATGGCCGGCGGTTCCTGTGGTCGAGCGAGCGTTCGGGATTTCGGCATCTTTATTTGTACGATCTCGAAGGGCGGCAGCTCGCGCAGATCACTCACGGCGATTGGGAAGTAGAAAGCGTCGCCCGCGTGGACGAAAAAAAGAACCAGGTGTACTTCACCTCCACCAAGCAAAGCGCTATCGAGCGGCACTTTTATCGCGTGGAGCTGACCGGGGGCGATCCCGTGCAACTGACGCGCGGCCATGGCACTCATGAAGCCAACTTGTCTCCGGACTCCGCGCATTTTCTGGACACCTACTCGAACGCTTCGCAGCCCGCGCAACAAACACTTTTCCATGCAGACGGGAGCTCGGTTCGCGTGCTGGCGGAAAACAAAGTAGCGGAGCTGGCCGGTTATCACTTGCAGCCGCCGGAATTCCTGACCGTTCCCGGCGCTGACGGAACGCCACTCGACGCGGAGATCATCAAGCCTCCGAATTTCGACGCGTCTAATAAATATCCGGTCATCGTCCATCTTTACGGCGGTCCGCAGGCGCAGGAGGTGCGTGATGCCTGGGCGGGATCGACCTATTTGTGGCATCAACTGATGGCCCAGAAAGGCTTCGTAGTTTTCGTGCTCGATAACCACGGAACCAGTGGGCGCGGGCACGCCTTTGAAACTCCTATCTATCACCACTTCGGGCAGGTGGAACTTGCCGACCAGCTTGCCGGCGTGGCCTGGCTCAAGCGCCAGACGTTTGTCGACCCAACGCGTATCGGAATTTGGGGCTGGAGCTACGGCGGCTACATGACCTGCGTGGCTATGTTGCAGGGCGGCGGGGTATTCAAGGCCGGCTTTGCCGGCGCGCCGGTCACCGACTGGCGGCAGTACGACACGATTTACACCGAGCGCTACATGGGCACGCCGCAAGAAAATCCCGATGGCTACCACGACTCCTCGCCCGTAAATTTCGCCGCGAAACTGCAAGGGAAGCTTCTGATCGTGCATGCCACCGGCGACGACAACGTGCATTTTGCCAACACGGTGGAGTTGGCCGAGAAGTTGGTGGAAGCCGAGAAATATGCCGAGTATCAGATTTACGCTGGGCGCGGCCACGGCATCAGCGATTCCGCAGCCCGCATTCACATCTTCAACCGCGTCACGCAGTTCTTCGTCGAAAATCTCGGGAAATGAATCGTCGTGCGGGAGCAACCTGACTTTCACATTTTCCAGTTGCGTCAATAAATGACGATGATTTCGAATAGATAATTGCGCTATACCCCCCGGCAGTTTGTAACGGTATGAAAGCAAGCGAGATGCCAAAGGAGCAGTTTGTAATTTATTGAAAGCACGGCAGATGTGGAGCGCGATTTTTGCGTTTTGGCTCTCGGTGAGAGGGACTCGGTGGAGGATGTTGGCGTTACCGGCGAACAAAAGTGGGTGCGGCGGGGCGGACGCGGACAAACCGGAGAACGGCCATAGGGGAGACTGGCATTCCCGGGAAGTGCGTTCGAATCGAAGTTCGAGTTGCACATCACAGTTTAGCAGAAATTCCTGGTTTTGTAAACTGATTAGTTACCTATACTATTAAAATATTAGATACATCTGGGGCCATAACTCCGCGTCCTTGAAGGGCGCAAGACCCTGGCAGGAATTCGTGGAAGCCGAGAAATATGCCGAGTATGAGATTTACGCGGGACGGGCATGGCATAGCGGATTCGGCGGGCCGCATTCACATCTTCAATCAAATTGGCTTTTGACAAAATCAGTGATCGGCTGTAATAGCTCGTGAGAGGCGGTGAGTCTCTACAATTTTCACTATTGGGTTTTGGTTTTCCTTTGAAGGAGCCTCGACGGAGAGCAAGTTACTGTTGCCTCGCGATCCGAGCCCGGACGCCAGCCGGGTCGCCATTCACAATCGTAAAGCATTGCGACGCAGGAGTGCGTGCGGCGCAACATGACCGAGCGCCTGCGGTTCAATTATATGAACAGGCATCTTGGTGTCGCCAACGTGAAGCCAGAATATCTTAAGACTTTCTACGCTGTGTCACTGCATACCGTCCAGTATCACGGAGGCTCCACCGGTTATTTTAACTACGAATGCCATAGGACGGACTTATGAAATTTCGTTGCCCCGTATGCATGTTCCCGGACTTACCATATGCTCCCGCCGACTATCACATCTGTCCGTGTTGCTCGACTGAATTTGGGAATGACGATGCTCATTTCTCCCATTTTCAGTTACGCGAAATGTGGATCGGTGGAGGAGCGCAGTGGTTTTTCGGTAACCCTCCAGCACACTGGAATGCATGGATGCAGCTAATAAATGCCGGACTCGAAATGTACGTGCCGAAGTTCTACACCGATCTCCAGACTCAATCTAGGACGGTAGGCCAGCCAACTGAAATCAGGTACCGCACAGAAGATCCTGAGTTGTGTGCGGTCGCGTAGACAAATGTTAAAACCATACGTCTGCGTCGCTTGTGAAAAGATTATTATCGAGCATCGGCAGGAAACACCCACGGGCTCTGCGCGCGATGAAGGTGGCCCTGCTTCTTTAATAAGTCTGTTCAGCAAGATTATGGTTGGTGTCCCCGCCAACGCACCGCAGATACCTCCCAACGCGGTAGCTCCGAAAGAGTGGGCAGTCTATTCTGAGTGGGATACAGAACCTGGCGATGAAAGCAGAAACTACGTGCTATGTACGCAGATTTTTTATCCCGATCAAAGCCCATTCGCGGACGTAACGAGAAATAAGATACCGGTCCAACCTAAGACACGGTCTCGAATGATCGTCCGCATTCTGGGATTCCCCATAGGACAAATGGGATTTTACACCGTCCGCACTTGGGTCGAGGAAGATCAAAACACAGTTGTTGGTCCAATTGAATTCAAAATCGAGCTAGAGACAATCAACCAACCCCAGGTCAATCAACCTCAGATCCACTGAACAGTTTTCCGCCCACTCTGTTGCTGTATGTTCGGCGCAGGGGCCCCCCATTGTTATTTTAGTTTTGGAATTCGGCAATTTCGACTTCAATCGCGTCACGCAGTTCTTCGTCGAAAGTCGACGCAAAGTATCCCCGGCGCTGTACAACCTTACTGGGGCACTTTGGGAGTCAGCAAGACGACGGAATATACGGGACGTTGGACGTGGACTCCGAGTTCCACTTGGGTGAATGACCTTACGGCTGGTTGGGCGGGCGCTCTGGGTAATCAGATTCCCGGAGACGTGAACGCCTTGCCCGCAAGTCCCTGGACTGGCGTTCCGCCGAGCGGATATGGCATGAATACGGGTGTAACGAAAGCCGAATTTGGCGCTTTTCCCACCATACTTTGGAGCGGCAGTGGCATAGCACCCCTGGGGGTCGGTGGGAAACCAGGCAGACGCGGACCGCAGGGCCAGTTGAACATCAGGGATACGGTCTCCTATTTGCGCGGCAATCACGCCTTCAAATTCGGCTTCGAGCACGTCCTGGTAGTCTTCGACGACGCATCAACCGGCAATGTTATGGGCACGATATCGTTTGCTAACTTACAGAGTTTTCTGACGGGTACGTACGATTCGGGGGCCAGCATCCTAAACGGCAATCCTGACGAGCGCCAGCGCGCGCGCTGGTACGCCGGGTTCGTTGCGGATACTTGGCGCGTTACTCATAAGTTAACATTGACTCCAGGCCTGCGCTACGAGTATGACGGCCCCCCGCATGAAGTAGACAACCATATGGGCGCCTTTGACCCCAGTTCGCCCTCAGGTATTGTGCAGATTGGTCCTGGCTTGCCACATTCGTCACTCTACAGTGCCGAAAAAGCGAACTTCTCCCCGCGCATGGGTCTCGCCTGGGATGTCCAGGGCACGGGCAAGACGGTCTTGCGCGCCGGAGTCAGCCTCCTGTCCAGCTGGCCCGGCATCACGGCACTCGCTGAGCAAACTCCGTTTGGAGCGAGTTTCTACGGCCCGGGAAATACCCTCGTGGTCGACAATAGCAAGAATCCGCTAAACAAAGTTTTCCCCAACCCCTTGTCCTTTACGGGCCCAGGTACGCCTAACGGGCTTACCTGGAACACAGCGGGGCCGATATTCCCCATCGGTGCAGCCGTCGACTCTTGTGGCGCCCCCGGCGACGTCTACCCGGGCACGACCCAGGCTATGCCGCAATGTGGAACGTTTGCCACCGATCCGAATTTCAGGCGGCCGAGGTCTATTAACTGGGACCTGGACATTCAGCGCGCGCTCACCAATGGCCTTACCCTGGACGTGGCCTATGTTGGCAATCATGGCTACAACGAAGCCTATTCGAGGGATCTGAATGCCGTTCCTGTGGGCACGGGGTACANNCAGTTTCCTTGGTTGAACTATATCGTCCGAACCACAGACGGATACCATTCCAACTACAATGGATTGCAGGTAACTCTGGATTCCCGCGGCTACCACGGCCTGTCTTTCCTTGCAGCGTATACCTATTCCCATGCTCTCGATATGTGGACGAAGAGCTCGCAGGGTACTCAGATGGCGGCGGATCCTGCGAACCCGCAGCTACAGTACGGGGCCAGCGATTATGACATTCGTCACCGCTTTAGGTTTTCGCCGACCTGGAATATTCCGGGGATGAAGTCGCCGGGNNGGGGCGCGATCGATGTCACCAAGGATGATTTCCTCGGAACCGGTGAAAACGCCAACAATGTCGTGGCGAATCCCAACGGTGGGGTCATTGAACCCTGGAATTTCACAGGCCCTCGTAACGCATTCGCCACTACCAACAACCCGATTCCTTGTTTCGGCAAGCTCTCGGGCTGCACTCCTTTCGTCGGCACTTGGGCCGTACTTAAAGCGAACCCCAACGCCGACCCCAACTTCGCAAGTTGCGTGGCCGGCGTGCCGTACGCCCCGGGGACCCAAACCTTCACGCTCGCCGAAGCCGCCATCTTCAACACCGGTTGCTACATCCGGAACGGCGGTATCTTGACACCTCCTGCGTATGGAACGGTGGGTAACGCGGGCCGCAACAGTTTCCCTGGCGCGCCCTTCGAGAATGTGGACGTGTCACTCTCGAAGACGTGGCGTCTGAAGGAACGGTATAGCGCCCAGTTCCGGTTTGAGGTGTTCAACGCCTTCAACCATGTCACCTTCGGGCCCGTCAATACGTCCGACCCGTCCAAAGGCCAGAACGGATTTTTCGGCGTCGCCACAAACACTCCGGATAATAGCAACCCGGTGTTCGGTTCCGGTGGCCCGCGGCACATCCAGTTTGGTTTGAAGTTAGCCTTCTAGGTGCCGCGCAAGCAGACCCGCGGGAGTTTTTTTCCGTTACAACTCTGTCCTGCGCCTAGTCGAATACTTCCGGAACCGAGTAGGTCACCACCGTATTCCCGGAAGCGGTAGCTATGGCTCCCGCATTGTCGGCGGATTGCGACGTGCGGACGGCTCGTCCGTTGCAGATATCTCGTGCGCCAAAGGCTGTTCCTGCTGCGCGCGGAAAATAGATTGTTCTGCTGCAACGAGGCCATCAGGCGGGGATCGCTCCCGGCGGAATCATCCCAGGTGCATTGATCCAGATTTTCGGGGAGCCGCTGAACGGAAACCACTCGAGAGGTGTCTGCCGATTCCGGAGCGGCGGCCGCCACCACGCCCAGGGTGATTACGGCTGCGATCACCGCCATCGCCAGGATGGTCCAATCTAGTTTTCGTTGTTGTGCACGCATGGGATACCCGTTATCAAACACATTACGTCAGGCGCCGATGCCGGCGCCGGGAGGCAGCGATTGCGGAATTCTATACAAGAGCGTTTCCCATTGCCAGAACCGAAAATCTGGCGATCGCCCCAGCACCAGCCGCCCGAAGAGGGCGCCATAAGAACGGCGCAAAAGTGGGGCTTTTTCCGAGCGGTGCAACTGCAAACCGGCGCAAATAGTTACGCGGCGACCCAGTTTCCGATAAGCGGACTGGTAACTATCCCGTGTAGACAAGTACAGCACAGTCCCCTGGGGCCAGAGGAGAAAGGGAAATGAAGAAGATCAAATTGTGTACAGCCGAAGGAATACGTGAATATTCAGCGCCGACAAAGGCATTATTGATTTGTTTGCCCTTCAGGAGCGTAATAAAGCTCTACAAGGCGACAATGCGGGCACTGATAAGCCCAAACGGGCAATCCGGCCTGCGTATTAATTGTTTCTAGCCCCATTGCTGGAAGGATCGTTCTGGCTTCCAGTTTTGTCATGGGCGTAGAATTAGGGCATTTTGGGCAGGTCTTAGAATCGGACATTTTGCTCTCCTTTTTACGCGGGCCGATTATATAGTCCAGCAAGGTTTAGAAAGAACTAATCGTGAAAATTAATGGTTGGCAAAGAATTGGAATCATCGCGTCGGCTGGCTGGGTTATTTGGAGCTATAATCACACATTTGATCGTTTAGCTTTTCGGGATGCCCGAATAGCTGTAGACAAAGAACAGAACTGCTTGAGTGCTCATCCCGGCGAATTTGATAAATATTTTCTGCAATGCGATGCGTTGAGTCCTGAGAACGAGTCTGAACTAACGAAGCAGTATCACGACAACGAAATAGAAGCTATTACTGAGGCACTTATCCCCGTGCCGCTTGCGTGGGGCGGCGTGTATTTAGCGTTATTCTTTTTTCGTTGGGTTCGTAAGGGATTCTCAAACTGACCTACTATCCACTTTCGGAGTCCCGTGATAAATCGTTTTACTTTGTGGAAGACGCAGAATAGAACCTGTATGTCTACTGCGCTTGTTTATTGCGGCACGTCGGAGGGCTTCATAATTGGCGCCGACGGTCGCGCATTCAATAAGTTAGAGAATCGAATAGAGTCAGACACGGAAAGAAAGATTTTTACGTTTGAGAATCAACTCGCTTCTGTTGTCTTTGCTTGGGCGGGCATTGTAAAGGCCCGTACTCCCTATTTTGATTTCAACCTCGCAGACACTACTCATAACTTACTTTTGCAATCGGATTTTAATGGGTACTGGGCGCAGGCATTAAACGCCGATCTGAAAAATAGATTGCGGTTATTGCAGACAAGGGATAGCGGTCATTGTGCCACCGGGATATTTTTGTCTTATCGGAAAGGAGAACCGTGGGTGTCTGAAGTTCGTGTTTTCAAGAACGGGTATACATGGGATTGTTCTGTTGAGGAGGGCTCAGCTAACGGAGAAATCGTTATTCTTAGCGGACCTTCTAGTGATTTTGCAAACTCTACTTCGCTATGTGAAGCCGAAAATACGATTAGGGATTACCTAGAGAGCTGTGTAGCTCACCCAACCGACGAAATAGGCGGTCACGTTCATATAGGAAAGTTTACGCCGGACGGATTCAGTTGGATTCAGTCTCCTAAATAGTGAGGTAATGATGAAAAAGCTTGCTGTTCGTAAGGAAACCAAAAAGAAAATGCGCCCCATCTCGCGGAGCGCATTTCACAGCCTGTTAAATAACGCGGGGCGGGTGGCACACACAAATCTTTCCTCGCGTGACGCTGGCAAAGTATATCATTCTTGTACTAATGGTCGAGAATAGGATTGGTGGGTGCCGCACTCTTCGTGCTAAGGGTGCGGATTTTCTCAATTTGCAACCCGTTGGTGCTCAACTACGCGGCACGCGGTCCCCACTTCGTAACATCCGACTGTGTCACCAACGTGGCCAGCGTGGAGCGAATCATCTTCGCAATTTTCATCTGCGCTATTTTCAGTCGTTTCAAGGAACACTGGCGACACGACACCCTCCGCCTTTTTACCCAAGCAGCTTGACGTCACCTCCCTCCCCACGCAGCGCGTACTCTTTGACATAGATGTTAAAATAGTAATTAGCGAGTCAAAGGAGACGAAGCGGCATCGGCATTCGTTTCGAACAACGGCTTGGTTAAATTCAAATGCAGCAGACAACAGTATTCAGCAAACAAACGACTTTAAGTCTAATCGAATGACATCCTTGTGGATTTTACGACTGTAAACCACTATGGCTGATATGCTTATGAAAATACCGGGGGGTAGGGGGCAGCCGGTTCCGCTAAAGTCGGACAGGGAGGCGCGGGTGCTGGGCCGATGGCCAGATTTTCGGTTGCTCCACGCTGGCCACGTTGGTG
>PLJR01000230.1:448-3729 GCA_003140295.1 Acidobacteriota bacterium | reverse complement strand
CCCGCCTCTCCCGCAAAACCCCTGAGGATATTTTCGCCCGCGCGAGCTTCCCTACTTCGGGTGCCGCTGCCGCAACACACACCGACGCAGCGCTCAATTCGGTTGCACACCGAAACCCACCAGACGCATTTAACGAGCCGCCTGCGGCCGCCACGCCGCCCGCAATGCCTTCCGTTTCGCAGCCCATTCCGCCGCCGCCGCCCCTTCCATCACCAGACGCTGATGATTTGGAATCCAATCCCACCGACGATCGCGATCCCCGCCCTCCCTGGCGCAGGGAGGTAGCCTATCGCCTCGACATCTACAAAGCCCGCCGGCAACACCTCTGCGCCGACAACAGCCGCCCGCCCGCATTCCCTGATGAAACCTCCGCCGGGCGCCGCAGCTCTTCCAATCGAGCCGCCGCAAATGGTCGCGCCGATGCCAACGGCCGCCCGGCCGCTGAGAAAATGGTCAGCCGCTCCACGCATAACGACACTGCCGCGAGGAAAAATTCCACCGCGAATGGCGCAACCAAACAAACCACTCGCCCCACCGCCAATAAAACTCCCGACCCCGTTGGCAAAGACTCCGTCGCCAAAGACCCCGCTCCAAAGAATCCTCCATCGAACCCTGCATCGAACCCTCCATCAAAACAGACCGGCGATCTCAGCCCTTCCCTTACCGAGCGGCACCGCACCCATACATCTTTTGCCACGGCGGCCCATGCGCCCGCGCAAGCCGCGGCCCAAGCCTCCACTGGCCAACCGCCAGCCCCTTTTACAATGGACGGTATGACGAATAGTATGGAAGACGGCGCGAAAGTCGTGAGCCCAGCCGCCAAACCCGCATCGCCTCCGCCCCGCACCCGGCTCCCCTGGCAGGACCACCTGGAAATCGACGTCGCGCAGCCGTCGCTGAACTTCACCAGCGCCCACTACTACCCGAGCGATTTCCCCATCTCCACATCCGCGATTTACTCCTGGAGCGATTCGCCGCATTCGCCCGCAGCGCCGCTCACCGATCGCGCGCTAGCCGGAATGATCGATGCGGCCTTGCTCGTATTCTTTTACGGAAGTTTTCTGGCGTTGTTCTGGGCTCTCGGCGGCCGCTTCAGCGCGTCGAAACTTGCCGCCGCCATCACCGCCGCAACCTTCGGCCTGCTGTACGCGCAATATTTCCTGCTGTTCACCGTCTTCGCAGGAGCCACTCCCGGCATGATGGCGCGACGCCTGCGCGCCGCCAGCTTCGACGGCGCCGATCCCGCGAGCACGCAACTGCTGTGGCGCGGCTTCGGCTACATCGCCTCCGCCGCCATCGCCCTCCTGGGCTTCACCTGGTCCATCTGGGACCAGGACCACCTAACCTGGCACGACCGCATCTCCCAGACCTATCTGGTCCCCCGCTAGCGCTAAGGGTTTCCTGGTCGAGCACGGCGTTCCGGCTGGCAACATCGCGACGCGCGATCGAGGAGATGTTGCTGAAATAAAACCGCTCCGTAACGCGCACATGGCCGGTGCTTGAGCGTGACTTCTCCCGTATCCTCCCGAAGTGCGCCTTGACTGGCTGCTTTAGTCGCGCATATGCTCCGCGCTGCCACCAAGTCTCAAAAGAACAGGAATTGAAAATGGGAAGAAAGCAGAGACGATTGGGCCACTGGGCTGCCCATGCTGGAATCCTCGTGCTGGGTGTGTACATGGTTTTAACGCCGCTTGCTGCCCAGAATTCTCCCGCGCAGAACGGAAAAGCTCCTCAAAGGATTGCCGGGAACTTTGACAAGGTACACATTTTGCCGCCAGGCGGACCCGCACCCCGCGCGGCGGATGGGCATCCGGACCTGACCGGGCGCTATTATCCGAACCGCGCCGGCAGAATGCTGGAGTCCGCTTACCGAATCGATCGGAGCATAACCCAGCAATTCGATCCTAATGTAACGCCCCAGGTGAACCCTGTCTTCAGGCCTGACGTAGCTGCAAAATATAACGAAGCGACGCCTTACGGAAGTTGTCCTCCGGGTGGTACTCCAACTTCGATAACCACGCAAGCCACCGAACATGGCCCCCTGGAGTTAGTTCAAAAGCCGGGCGTGCTGTGGGTTTTGAGCGAATTCCCTCAGACCATTCGCCGGATACCTACCGACGGGCGTCCGCATCCCAAAAATCCGGATCCCACGTTCAATGGCGACTCGGTTGCTCATTGGGAGGGAGATACGCTGGTCGTCGATACCATCGCTATTGATGAAAGGATGAGGAACATCTCGGTGGGCGTCCATGGAGACGCGGCCGCGTGGCTGCACAGCGATAAGGAGCACGTCATCGAGCGCTTCAGCCGCCCCTCAGTAAATTACCTCACCTACCAAATCACAGTTGAGGACCCCGTAGTACTGGTGCACCCTTTCACTTCGGCACCGCTCAGTTGGTCGCTGGCGCAAGATCCCAATGACCTCTGGACAGAATATATCTGTTCGGAGAACAACCAGGAGCCCGACGCCTATAAGAACTTGGACCAAAAAGTGAAGGACGAATACGAGAAGGGCAACAAGTAAGCGGACAACAGTCGTCTAGCGAAGCCATAGCTTCCGAGCTTATTGGGTGGGCTTGGCCCCAGCACCCCAACCAGACGGGTTGGCTAGTTTGTCCCGATACTCGATGGCCTCAGAAGGCAGACAGAGCTCCTCTTCGACATCCTGATTCTTCTTCCAGTAGTAACCCGTCTTCATTAATTGGAAGGGCTGACTGTAATACTTCGGGTCATCGACGGTTACGGTTGCCTCGAGGTGGTATTGATCGAGGCGCGTCCAGCGCTCCTGGAGGTGCGCGTCGACGCTATGGGGATGTCCCGCTTCATCGATCCAGGTTCTCTCGTCCAGGCCTGTCGTATCGATCACCAACGTGTTGTCCCCCTCCCAATGGCCCGCCGAATATCCGTAATACCTTGAATCGGGCGCCCCCGCGGCGTCCACCTTTTTGGGAAGTTCCCGGCCATCCATCCAGACTTCGCGCCACACCCGCTGCTGCTCAAACAGAATCAGCATTCGGTTGTGCACCGACTCGAACCAGATGCCTCCTCGGCTACTTAGCGTGTGGTTCAGAAGGTCGCGCGGAANNCGCGCAATCGGCTTATTCACCTTGAAGGCCGCCTCGCCCGCGGGAGTCATAGCCGGGTAAGGACCCATCACTACTTCTAGCGGGCCCACCCAAATTCCAGTCAAATCATGCTTGGGCGCAGGGCCGGGCGGATCCGGCATCGCGGGAACCCCGTCGGCAACGTAGCCCGGCGGCAGAGCGCGCCGTCCTCGGCCC
>PLJR01000230.1:217-428 GCA_003140295.1 Acidobacteriota bacterium | reverse complement strand
ACTGGCCATTTCGTCGGACTCAATTTACAACACCCTCGTCATCCTTCACAGTTATTAGTATGCCGAATTCCCTGCGGTAGCTGCACGGAGTAAGCCGTCGGCGTGCTTAGGTAGCGAGGCGCGCCACCCAAGTCCACGCCTCCGCTGGTTCACAAAGGCGGCACAATCTAATCGGCAGATCGCTTTTGGTAGCGTAGGCACTCTTGCCTGC
>PLJR01000230.1:0-184 GCA_003140295.1 Acidobacteriota bacterium | reverse complement strand
GCTTTCCGCAAAAGTGGGGCTTTCTCCGAGTGCTATGGCTCCATCACTAATATTGAAGGCGCGTTCGAACATGAACGGGTGGCTCGAATAGCCCAGCCCTGAACGGCGGCCGCGTCAGCGGTTCGAAACTTGGCGCAGCCATCACGTCGGTGCACAGGCCGCGGGCCTGGCCGTGCTAGGATGC
>PLJR01000412.1 GCA_003140295.1 Acidobacteriota bacterium | reverse complement strand
TCCGTGAGAACTGATCGCGCCGCGAAAGCCCTGCCTTCATATTGGCGGCGCAGCAGCGCTAGTTTGGCCCATTAACTCCGCTTACAAACCCGCCCAGGTGCGCAGTGAAGGCCACCAGAACCACCGTGGCTATCTCCGCGGCCAGTTGCCCTCCCGACGCCAGCTCTCGTACTGCGCGCCGCGCTCGAAAGTGCTGGCCCCACACCAGGCAAATCGCCACGCTTGACGCCAGAGCCAGAAGCAAATGCAGCCGCAGGTTTCCCCTGAGCCTGGCCCCTCCCAACTGGAGTTGCCACGCCACCAGACCTGTGGCCACGGCGGGGAGCACTGACACCGCCGCAGCCAGCAAGTTGTAATATGCCGCGGTTGCCAACCCACGGCTTCCTCTCCAAAGCGCCACCACATCGAATGCGGCGCCCGTAATAAACAGCGCGATGGGAAAGTGAATCAGCACCACGTGCTGCCCGTGCCGTGCGAGTAATGCCGCCTTCAAGTCAAAAGGATTCATCTCGGCTCCTCGATCACTGCACGACGACTTCAGCAACCATCTTGGGATGGACCGAGCAGAAGTACGGATACTCCCCCGGCTTGGTGAACGTGTAGCTGAACTTGTCGCCCGTATCGAGAGCCTTCGATCTGAAGGTGGTCTTGTCCTCGCTCACCACCGTGTGCGGCACGTCATCATTGTTTATCCACGTCACCGTAGTCCCTGCCGAAACGGTCAGCTTCATGGCCCCAAAGCTGAAGTTGTCGATTTTGACCTCTACCGAATCCGGAGCTTTATCCCCAGGACCAGCAGCATGGCTCCTGGGCGTCCCCGCCAGCAAAATAAAGCCGCCAGCGATTACCGCCACAACTGCCGTCAACATCATTTTCTTGATTTTCATTTCATTCTCCCTTTGTCAGTCCTTAATTTGAAATTTGTTGAAACTTTCCGCGTCTTTGCCGATCCAACCTCACGCCAGCGTCGAATCGGTAATTCCCAGCGTGTGTTTGCTGCGAACGAAGTTCACATCGGTAATCCCCAGCACCCCCCGCAGATGTTCAGCGGGCACTTTCATAGGACCGGGTGACGCCGCCTGGCCGGGCTGCGGCTGCGGGAACGCCGTCGAGCACGCCGTGTGGAAGGTGATGTTTCCTTCCACCTTCTGCATCGTCTGGTGAATGTGCCCGTTCAGCACCGTCACCGACCCGAAATTCTTCAGATACGAAAGCGCCTGCGCGCTGTCCTCGGTTCCCCATCCCCATTCCGGGTACACCGACCACAGTGGAATGTGCGCGAACACCACAATCGGCGTGCTGCTCTTCAGCCCCGACACGTCTTTCTCGAGCCACTCGAGCTGCTGCGGTCCCAAACTCCCCAGCCCGCCGGCCTTCAGATTCAGCACGTTCACCAAGCCTATGAAATGCGCTCCCTTTTGATCGAAGCTGTACCAGCCATCCCCTTGCGCTTGTTGGCCGAAGCGCTCGTGAAACATCTGCCCGTTGTCGTTGAGCACATCGTGCTCGCCGGGAACGTAAAAGATTTTCTCGGTCTTGAGACTCTTGAGCGACTCCGCCAGCGTGTCGAACTCTTCCGCCTTCGACAGTTGCGTCAGATCGCCGGTGTGCAGCACGAATGCCGGAGGTGTGGGCAACGCGTTCACCTTGGCAATAGCCGCGCGCAACGTCGCCGTAACGTCCGGGTTCGCATCCTTACTGAATCCGATGTGGCTGTCGCTGATCTGCACGAAGCTCAGNNCGCCGGTTCCGGCCCAGGCCATGCACCTTAAAAAGCCGCGCCGGTCGACCCCGTCCGCATCTTGGTTCTCGTGGATATATTTCGACATTTCGTTTTCGCCTCCGATTAGCGTTGGACCTGCCGAGGCGCCTCGCGACGCCTTCACCTGTTAAACAAGAACGCGCGCCCGGATATTCCCGCCCCCAGGGAAAATAGGGAGAAAAAGGCGAAAATAGGCCGGAAACGGCAGGAAAAAGCCGCGGGAATAAAATGGTTGCCCGCAGAGTCTAGAGAGAGACACAGCTCTGCTCGCAGTTCAGAAAAGAGGCCATTCGTTTTGCCGGGCGAAGCCCAGTCGGCCCGCTTTGAAGCCATCGTCTTGCCCCATCTCGATGGCGCCTACAACCTCGCGCGTTGGCTGGTGAGGAACGGCACCGATGCCGAAGACCTCGTTCAGGAAGCCTGCCTGCGCGCCTGGAAAGGCTTCGCGGGATTCCGCGGCACCGACGGCCGAAGCTGGCTGCTGGCCATCGTCAGGAACACTTGTTACTCCTGGCTGCGCGGCAACCGCAGGAACGAATTGGCGGTAGAGTTCAACGAGGACCTTCACAGCGAAGGTCCTGCAGTCCCCGAACCTGAGCGGCTCCTGTCGGAACGCGCCAGCCGCGAAGCGCTCGAAAAAGCGCTCGAGGAATTGCCCGCGGAATTTCGCGAAGCCATCGTGCTGCGCGAGTTGGAAGGGCTTTCCTACAAGGAAATCAGCGACGTTGCCGGCGTCCCCGTCGGCACGGTGATGTCTCGGCTGGCGCGCGCTCGCGCCCGCTTGCAACGTTGTCTTGCGCCACCGACGCCCAAGGAGGCGTAAAAATGCGCTGTGAAGAAGCCCGGCCTTTGATCGACGGTTATCTCGACGGTGAACTCGATTTTGAACATAATCTCGAGCTCGAAAGCCATCTCGAGGACTGTGCGGTTTGCGCGCCCGCCCGGCGGAGCGCTCTCGAACTTCGGTCCGCGATCCGGCAGCACGTCCCCTACTTCCGCGCGCCGCGGGCCCTCGAAAATCGCGTGCACGCAATGCTGCGGAAACAGGCTGCCGCGGAGCCGCACGTCAATTTTTTCTCCAGGTTTTTCTCCCGGCCGTGGTCGTGGCTCTGGTCCTGGTCATGGCTCCCGGCCGCCGCCGCGGTGCTCCTGGTTCTGTTTGTGTCGGCCCAATTAGTGACGAATTGGTCGGGAAAAAATTGGTTGGCAACAAATTCGCACGACGATCTGGTCGCCCAGGAAATCGTCGCGGGACACATCCGCTCCCTGATGGCCACCCATCTATCCGACGTAGTGTCCACCGATCAGCACACGGTGAA
>PLJR01000178.1 GCA_003140295.1 Acidobacteriota bacterium | reverse complement strand
CCGGCGTGATGAAGGCGAACGTATGCGCCCGCACCTTCACATCCAGCAGCGTCGTTTCGATCTTGGGCATATGGCACGACACGCATTGACTGCCGGGCGTGCCCGCGCGGTGATGGGTATGCTCTTCGAGCGTGGCCGTCCGCGGCCCGTTCGGCGAACCTGGGCCGTGGCAGGTGAGGCAGAGCTGGTCCTCGCCAATGGGCGCGCGCAACTGCGCGTTGTTAGCGGTGCCGTGAACGTCGTGGCAGCTGAAACACGTTACGCCCCGCCGGTACATCACGCTTTGCACGAAGTCGTTCCCCTGCATGCGATTCTTGTGCGCGGTACCGTCGGCGAAGTGCGTGAACGTCGTTTCCCCGAGCGTGTGTTCTTCGAGCGTCCAGAAGTCCTGCAAGTTTGATCCCGCGTTGAAACCCACCGGCCAGTCGTAATATTTGCCGGCGACCGGGTTCTGCACCGGGCGTCCCTGCGAATGGCACTGGATGCAGGTGTCGTTCGCGTGGACGTAATCCATCCGCGCCGGATTCAGGATGTTGGCTCGCGTGGGATGCGCGACGTGCTCGCTCCCCGGCCCGTGGCACCGTTCGCAGCCCACATTCCACTCGGTTACCGACTTGTCCTGAATGTTGTAATTCACCGAATGGCAGCCATCACAAGTCGGCCCCGTCGGCCGCTTCATGTTGTCGGGAGGGTAGAGGGTCGCCCACCAATCGGTGCCATTGGCCACGAAATAGGGGCGCCACACTTTGTTGGTGATGTCCCACTGCGCCGGCTCGGGAAAATAATCGTCTCCGATCTTCGTGAAGTAGCGCTGCTTCCAAATGCTTCCGTACACCAGCGCGATATCATTTTTGCCAAATTTTACGAGTGGATCGGGTTTCGACAGGTCCGGCAGGATCGCCTCGGGATGCTCGCGGGGATCGCGCACCACGTTGGCCATCGGAGTCTTCTTCCAACGCTCGTAAATCTGCGCGTGGCAACTTTGGCAGGCCAGCGATCCCGTGTAGCGGCTGCCCGCGGTGCTTTGCGCGGGAACCGCTGCGGGCGCGGGAGTTGGCGTCTGCGCCGCGCCCACTGATACGCGCGCAGGAACGCGATTTTGCGCCGTGGCGCACAACGGCAGCAATCCCGCGAGCGCAGCCACAAGCAATAATTTGATGGCTTTCATTCTTGTGGCCTTCGTGGCATTTGCAGCCGCGCGCGTATTGCCGATAGTCCCTGGGCCTCTGCCCGTGCCGTCCATCCTTACTCCTGCGCGGTATAGATTCTGATCTCCGCGGGCTCGTTGCCGTGAACCGGAACCGCCAGGTAGAAGCGGTCAAATCCCTTGCCCGGCACGCGTGTCGGCCCTGTCGGCGCGGCAATTCCGAAATGTCCCGCGGTTTTCGCGCCGATCACCGTCGGAATTTTCGCGAGCGGCGTGTAATGGTCGGGATCATGCATTTGAAAAACGTAAATGAACCCTTCGCCCCCCGGCATGTAAATGCGCTTGTAGGCGGCGTCGTAGTAGAGGTCGTCGGTGTCCTGCACGCTGGGCAGCGCCGCAATCATATGGCCCGTAGCCGTATCGAACACCGCGAGGCGCGGCGGCTGGTGCGTGCCCACGAAGAGGCGATGATCGGCCTCGTCGAGCGCCATCGGGAAATTCCCCTCGACGGTCAGTGGCCATTTCTTGATCGCTTTCGTGGTGCGATTGATCACCGCAATCTGTTTCGAGTCCGGAAGGTTCACGTAAATATTCGGCCCATCCTTTTCCAATTGAAATGATTCCGGCTCCCCGCCCAGCTTGTACTCCTCGTCGGTCCGCTGGTTGGTCATGGCGTCGATCGTGGCGATCGCGCCGGTCTTTTCGTTGTTGCCGCAACCNNTTTCCGTCGAAGATGTAAACCTTGCCCTGGCCGCTGGCTGCAAATATTTCGTTTGCCTCGGGCGAGTACGCTTCTCCCTGAGGATCGGGCACGCCCGTAATGGTGTGTTCGAGCGTTCTCCCGCCGGTATTGATCACCACCACGGAGTTGCTCCCCAGTGCGGAAATGAACAGCCGGCCGCCGCCAGAAGCAAAGTGATCGAAGCGCCCCTTAATGCCTTCGAGCGGAATCGCTTCGGTCAGCACCAAAGGTTTAACGCCTTGCGCAGGCCCGCTTTGGCCTGCTGCGCCGCTCGCGGCTTTTTGCGCACCCACAACCGTCCCGACTCCTGAAATCAGGAGCAGTGCCATACCAGCAGCAAACCAGCTTTTCATATCGTCCTCCTTAACAATCTGGCACTCCCGTAGGCAAGATCAGTCAAATTTGCCCCCGCAGCCAACTTTATACATTAGTATTCTGCTAATATAACAGTACCCCGCTAGCACCGATCCCGACAAACCAACCTGAACGAAGGCTGAAAATTTATGAATCTCGTCGGAGCCGAATGATCTCGAAAACGAGATCGCGGGAGTCGTTAGGAATCATCAGATTATCAGAAATAAGATCGCTTTCATTATTGGAGGAGAGAATGAAGAATGGTTTAAGCGTGCATGTTCGCGGCTCCTGGAAATACGTTTTTCTTCTTGCTGCCTGTGTCGTTCTTTCCGGAACTTACCTCGCCGCCCAAACCATACCCAGTGATTACCAATCCGTTCTGACGTATTTGAACCGCACCGGCGACTTCAGCGCGAATGTCCTCAAGGTGAACATCCCGCGCAACGACGTTCAGATAAGCATAGCGGGTATTGCCACGCCTACACCATTTGGATTCGGCGGCTGGGTGGCCATGACTCATGGTGAGGGCGGCAACGACGTGCTGATGGGCGACCTCGTGCTTTTAGAGGATGAAGTCAACCCGGTAATGTCCGCTCTGCTGGATAACGGTCTCGAAGTCACGGCTCTGCATAATCACTTTTTCTGGGACCAGCCGGCCATGTTTTTTATGCACGTTCACGGATACGGGAAAACGTCAGACTTGCCGCATCGCTTGAAGCCCGCTCTCGATCTAATCGGTCACGTCGGGCAGATTCCCGCCCCGAATTCCAGCGCTGTTCCAATTGAAGGAAAACTCGACACTGACAAGATAGCGCAGATCGTGGGCCATAAAGGCGACCAGACGGGCGCTGTCTACAAAATTACTTTGGGGCGCGACGATCTGACGGTAAAAGAACACGGCGCCATCATTAATGCGCGAATGGGCCTGAACACCTGGGCCGCCTTCTACGGATCGGCCGGCAACGCGGTGATCGCCGGCGACGTCGCCATGCTGGAATCAGAAGTCACGCCCGTCGTGCGGGCACTGCGCAAGAATGGCCTCGATGTCGTTGCGATACACCATCACATAACCGGTGAAAGTCCGATGATCATCTTTCTTCATTACTGGGGAAAAGGGCCGGCCGAGAAGCTGGCCACCGGCTTCAAGTCTGCCGTCGATGAGCTGGGAAAGCCTCAACCGGCCAGGGAGATGAAACATTAGAGTCATGGCCTGACGCACTAACG
>PLJR01000235.1:16168-16307 GCA_003140295.1 Acidobacteriota bacterium | reverse complement strand
TGCTGCTGGACCTGCGCATGCCCGATAAGGACGGCCTGGCCGTGCTCGAGGAAGTGAATTTCGATTCGCTCCCGACGCGCGTCATCGTCCTGACCGCGGCGGAAGACGACCGCGATGTCGTCCGCGCGATGCGCCTGGG
>PLJR01000235.1:0-16056 GCA_003140295.1 Acidobacteriota bacterium | reverse complement strand
ATCTTCGACAAGCTGGGAGTTTCCGACCGCCTGGAGCTGGCCCTGTACGCGATTCACCACCGCCTGATCGACCAGACTTAAGGGATTCGATCCTGCGCCCCGTAAATGGCCGGCATTGTGAAACATCAAACCTGAAACATTCAACTCCGTTGTTTACAGCCCTTCCGGTGATGTCTGCTTTTTGCTGCGGCCTTCTATAAGTCCCCGCACAAATTGAATGAGATCGGAAAGGCCCAATATATGGATTGGGCCTTGTGTATTTTTTGAAAGAGAAAGGAAATGGAAGAAATGAGAGACACAAAGCGGGAAGGAGAAGTACGGCGCCCGAGTTACGCTATTGAAGAGTTTCGACCTAGGGAAAAATACCGGACAAAGGGCTGGAATCGCTATAAGAATATTCAGTAATTATGGGCTAGTCGGCAGAATACAAATCGGCCAAGGCTCGTTTAAGTGGTGGCCTGCATGGGCCAAAGGCCCAGCGACGCTCAGTTTAAATTGGTCTGAATTTAGTGACTTCATGAAAAAGATCGAAGAGGATCGCTAGACGGCGTGTGCGAAGACTATTGCGGGGCTGCGTTTGGATTTTCAATTACGAGATTGGCAGATTGGCGAAAACCCGGTCTCGTAATCTAATAAGTAGGGCAGGGAAGGGCAATTAGCCCGTTCACATTGGACCCTTTTAGAGGCTCCACAAAGGAAGGTAAACTAAGGACATGAAGGTGTGGCCCATTGTCAGTATCGTATTTGCGGTTGGTGCGGCTGTCCTTTGGGGTTTGTCAGCGGCGGTCAACGTGCCAGTTCTGAAGTCAGGTTATGGATCACTCGTCAGTGTCATGAAAGACGGTTCTCAGGTAGTCGGAGAAGCACCATTCTAAGCAGCCTTAGCCAAGATTTCACGCCTAAATATGTGGGCTGCGGTGTGCGCGTGTCTTTCAGCCGTTTCGCAAGCGACCACATTACTTCTACAGAAATAGTTTTTCTAAAGTCCCGAAACTTAACCCTTGCGGGAATCCCGTTTTGTTGTCGTTCATTGCCTTGGCTCCTTGGTCATGGGTTGCTGCATGCAACCCTGCTCGCGGCGAGCGTGGGGGTAGCACGGTCAAGGGTTGCGAAGTGCTTTGGCACTTTTGGGGGGGGACCACGAAGCGGGGAGCCAAAACCCGGAGGGCGTCTCCCTTGACCACGCGAGGGGCAAAGCCCCTTGAAAGTCGGCGCGGTGGCGTCGCTAAAAGGACCTTTTGTGAAACGTCACGCTGGCTTTACGCTGCCGCCTGCTCGGGCGTTCTTCTTTGGCTCTGCTGGTGTGGAACGCGATTGGCGCGGGCGCTGGCTCTCCATGGCGGCCCGCAAAATCCGGTTGATGCGCGTCTGGTAGCCCCTGCCATGGGTTTTAAGCCAATTCAATACATCGGCGTCAAGGCGTATGGTCAACTGCTGTTTCGCGGGGGGCCATGCTTCCCTTGCCTTCGCAAAGAAAGACTTGTCGAGCGGCGGGATGTCGGAATAGTTGATCTCGGCGTCCTTCATGCGGTCAACCCTCGCCAAGTCGCTTTTGATAGATTTTTTGCTCACGTCGATTTGCCTTTCTCATGGAGATAATCCGTGTGATGTGAGCGCCGCGTGGCGCGTGGGCAATGATGACTACTCGACCGGCGAGTAGGCCCAAGGTGAGAAGCCGCTCCTCTCCATAATCGAAGCGGCTATCTACGAAGGTCACGCTCGGGCCGGTCAAGACCTGTTCCGCGTCCGCAAAATCCAGCCCATGTTTAGCGAAGTTGCTGCGGTTCTTCGCTTGGTCCCATTCGTATATCATTTTACAGTGTAGCTACTTGTGTAGTTACGTGCAAGCAGATGCTCGCCTGACTTCGGCCTTCGTGCTTGAGGCCTTGTACGTCTGTTACCTGTTGCTGCGCAACCTCATCGAGGACCTGGAACGCCGAGCCGTGGTTTCGGCTGTCTTTAACGTTTTCGCAGCTTTCGATATTCCTCTTGTTTATTCTTCATCTGGTAGATCCGCTCCTCTGACATCGGTGTTTGCCTAATGGCGCCGGGTTTGTTTGTCTGGGACTATCGCGCTACGATATATTCAGAATAGCTCTCATTGGATTCCTCCCGCATCTGCGCGAAGTGCGGCCGCGACATTCCGGCGGGCGAGACTGCCTGCCCCTGTGGCGCCTCGGAGCGGCACCGCTATTGGCTGCACTCGCGCGAGACCATCTTGCTGCTCAGTTTCGTAGGCTTGGTGGCCGCGTTTTTGGTTACCGGAATGGCCGTGCGAGCCTACCATCAGCGCCGGCGCATCTTGGCGGAGTCCTGGTTTGAAAAGGGCTCTCGCCATCTGCAAAACGGCCAGCCGGCATTGGCACTCACGGATTTGCAGACGGCCCTCACCTACGCCCGCGGAGATGTGTCCGACGACCGGTTGCAGCTGTATGAACTCGATTTCACCGAGGCGCTGGCGGCCACCAATCACCTCGACGAGGCTCGCTCGTACCTTTTGGATTTGTGGGAGCGGGAACCCGGCAGCGGGAAAATAAATCTGGCGCTGGCCCTGCTCGCCGCGCGAGCCGGCGACGATGCGGACGCCAAGCGCTACTTTAACGAAGCCATTAACGGCGTATGGGCCGGGGATGCCGAACAGGTGTCGCGCAGCCGGCTCGAAGCGCGCACGCAGCTATTCCGGTATCTGGCTGGCCGCAATGAAACGGCGGCTGCCCGATCCGAATTAGGCGCCATGGGGGCCATGCTTCCGCCCGATGCGGGGGCGCCGCTGCACCGGCAGGTTGGCGAGCTCATGACCGGCGCGGGGATGACGCAGCCCGCGCTCGAGCAATTCACTGAAGCGTTGCGCCTGGACCCCCGCGATCGTGCCGCCGCAGCCGAGGCGGGCTTCGCAGCTTTTGCACTGGGCGACGATCGTGCCGCAGTGCGCTACCTCGAGGAGGCCTCGCGCGACAAGCGCGATGGCCAAGAGCAGCCGCTCGAGCAAGCCACTGACTCCCGTATCGCGCAGACCTTGGCGATTTCCCGCGCGGTGCTCGAACTCGACCCCTACCAGGCGCGTTTAAGTGCGCAGGAACGCGCTCGCCGCGCCGCGAAGGCCTACGAAACGGCGCTGGCGCGCCTCGAGGAATGCGCTACACAGCAGGGAATTGCGCTTTCCCGCGCACCGTCAGAAGAAACGTCCGCGGCCCCGTCAAAAGATATTTCCGCGGCGTCGTCCACCGAGAAATTCGCGGCAAATCCTGCAAGCGGAGCATCGCCCGGTGCCGACGATCCGCTTGCGGCTCTCTACTCCAGGGCGATAAAGATGCAGAGCGCCACAAGTGGAGCCCCAAATCGAGCCAAAAGTGGAGCCGGCAGTGGACCATCAAGTAGAGTAGGTCTCGCGCGCAATGCGGCGGGCGTTGAGCCGATGATGGATCTGGCTTTTGAAATAGAAACCGCAGTAACGTCGCGTTGCGGCCCTCCTACTTCGGCCGAGGACGGCGCTCTGGCCCGCATCGCCCAGCGGCCGGAGTTGCGCGCCGGAGATGCGCGCCCGTGAGTGAATCTTCCGGCGAGCACGGCTCGCCACCGCGCGCCTCGGAGCCTCCTCTCGTATCGGTACCATCACCTTCGGCATCGTCTTCGGCAACGCCTGCCGGTGCGCCGGACAGCGCCGGCCCTCGCGCGGCCCCGGCCGCATCGCCTCCCGGAATCACCGACCGCGTTCGCGCTTTACTGTCCATGCGCGAGGATAATTTCTTTCTCTTGCTCGCGGTGATCATCGGGCTTTTTTCCGGGCTCGCAGTGGTGTGTTTCCGCATCGCCATCGATTACACGCGATTGTGGCTGCTGGGTTCGGCGCTCGCTCCCGGGCCGGTGCGCGTGATCGTGGTGCCCACCCTCGCGGGGCTGGTTCTGGCCTTCGTGGTCTTGCGGTTTTTCCCCCATGTGCGCGGCAGCGGAGTCACCCAGACCAAGTCCGCCGTTTACATTTACGACGGCTACATCCCGTTCGACACCGTCATCGGGAAATTCCTGATGTGCGCGCTCGCGATCGGCAGCGGGCAATCGCTCGGCCCCGAGGATCCCTCGCTGCAGATGGGTGCGGGCATCGCTTCCGCACTCGGACGCCGGTTGCACCTTTCGCGTGAAAAAGTGCGGCTGATCGCGCCCGTTGGCGCGGCCGCAGGATTGGCGGCGGCCTTCAACTCTCCGATCGCCGCCGTGCTGTTCGTGATCGAAGAAGTGATCGGCACCTGGAGCGCCGGCATTTTGGGAGCGGTGGTGCTCTCCGCGGTTGCGAGCGTGGTGGTTGCGCGGCTTTTTCTGGGCGCCGAACCGATGTTTCAGATTCCGCCGTACCGCATGGCGCACCCGGCGGAGCTCGTCACCTATGCGGTGCTGGGTGTCGTCGGAGGATTATCTTCGCTCGTGTTCGTCAAATTGTTGGCCTATATCCGGCCGCGTCTCAAGGCCATGCCGCGATGGACATACTACTTGCAGCCCGCGATGGCTGGCCTCGCGATTGGCATCATCGGCCTGAAGTTCCCGCAAGTTATGGGAGCCGGATACGAGTACATGGATCAAGCCATGCACGGCCGGTTCCTGTGGCAGACGCTGGTCGCTTTGGCCTTGCTGAAAGTGCTGGCCACTTCTCTCTCGCTTTCGAGCGGCGCGCTCGGCGGAATATTCGCGCCCACTCTTTTCGTCGGCGCGATGGTGGGCGCTGCGGTGGGCACGCTGCAGCACCGATTTTTTCCCGGGTTCACAGGACCGCTCGGTTCCTACGCACTTGTGGGCATGGGCACGCTTTTCGCGGGCTTCCTGCGCGCGCCCATGACCTCGGTGTTCATGGTGCTCGAAGTGAGCGGAAATTATTCGATCATTCTGCCGGTGTTAGTCTCGAACACGATTGCGTACCTGATCGGCTTACGGTTTCAGCCCACGCCGCTTTTCGATTTGATGACTCGCGATGACGGTCTCGATCTGCCCTCGATGGAGGAAAGTCGGGAACAGACTACACTGCGCGTCGAAAGCGCCATGCGCAAACCGCCGGGCCTGATCCTGAAATCTTCTGACACGGTCGCAGACGCAGCCTCACGCATCGCGGATGTCACTGTCGCGATACCGGAAGATTCCCTGCTCGTGGCTTACGACAATGGCCGATGGACAATCGTGGCGCCGCCCACGCTGCAGGAACTGCTCAAGGCCGGACGCGGTACGCAACATCTAAGCGACGCTCTCCCTTCCGGCCGCATTCCGAGATTACATCCCGACCAGCCTCTCGATTTGGCGCTGCGGCTGTTGCGCGATGCTCCTTTTCTGCCGGTGGTGCACCGCGCCGACGCGCGCCGCCTGATTGGCATCGTCTCGCTCGAGGATATTCTCGCGGCGTACCGGCGAACATCGGTCACCGGCTCCGCATTTCCAGACTGATCTCGCCGCGTTGTGCGACCTGGCACTCACGGTGGGCGAATCCCGCACCGCGCCTCGATTTTGCCTAGTACATTCGTACTACTAAAACGGCGCTAGAAATGGGCCGACTGCACTATTGAGCGATTTGCCCCGGCCTCGTATCCTCGACAAGTCAATCAGAACGCACAAGNNACGCACAAGTCAATCAGAACGCATTGCAAGCAGCGGAGGAATCTGTGCTTAACGCCGAGCGTCGTACAGCTCAACGCTTCCGAATCAAGTTGCCGATGATGGTCCGATGGACCAACGGATCGGCGGTCGGAGAAGCGCATACCGAATCGAAGGATGTCAGCTCCCGCGGTGTGTACTTCTTCATGCCGACCGAAATCAAAAACGGCTCACCGGTAGAGATCGTGCTGACCTTGCCGCACGAAATCACGCTGGCCGGCCCTGTTCGCGTCCGGTGCCTGGGACGCATTCAGCGGAACGAGGAAGAGAAGGAGGAACAAGAACAAGCGGGCGTCGTGGCCCACATCGAGAGATACGAATTTATGCGCGGCGACGAAAACGTCGCGTAACCGATCTTGCCCGCCACCTCTCGGCGGCGAGCAGGGAAAGCGGGGCGTTCCGACCCTCAGCGGAACGCCCCCTTATTTTTTGTTCCAGTTTTACATGCCATCTTGGTCCCATTCCCATCTTTGGTTCCATAAAGCTGCCGTCCGGCGCCTGTCAGAAGCAGCGACATATCATTCTGTTCCAGTGGGCTAACAACCGTCCAGACGCTGCGATACGTCATTCGTAGCGCAGGGCCTCGACGGGATCGAGCTGCGCGGCGCGCGTCGCAGGGTACATTCCCGCCACCAGGCTCACCACGACGGAGAACCCGATCGCTCCCGCAACCAGCCACCACGGCACTGACCAGATATTTTCAGCGGGAATCGCCTGTCTCCGGAGATAAATGGTGGTTGCCAACTGAATCACTCGTCCGATGCCCCAACCTAGTGCCACTCCGGCCACGCCGCCCGCCAGGCCCATGACTCCCGCTTCGGTGAAAAAGAGCTGGCGGATATCTCCGTTGGACGCGCCGAGAGCCTTGAGGACGCCGATTTCGCGGCGACGTTCGAGGATGGCCATCACCAGCGTGTTGAT
The DNA here is from genome assembly GCA_003140295.1 of Acidobacteriota bacterium. Taxonomy (GTDB): domain Bacteria; phylum Acidobacteriota; class Terriglobia; order Acidiferrales; family UBA7541; genus Palsa-189. The sequence goes on along the minus strand of PLJR01000235.1, from coordinate 9,504 downwards.
AATGCCCAGCGAAGCCACGGCGAGCGCCAAGCTGCCGAAGATCCCCAGCAGCAGGTCGAGAATCGCGAAGACGCGTGTGAGACTGCGGGTCACGTCCTGCAAGGAGAATGCCGTGTACCCCATGTCTTTGACCGCCGCCTCGAGGGCAGGAATTCCCGAGGGATGATTCACCCGCACCGTGAGGTTCGCGTAATGCTCGGCGCGCGAGCCAGTCGTCGAGTCGCGCACGATTTCGCTCATATCATTGCCCTGGACGACGGCGAGTTGCTGCGCAACCGCCACAGGAACGTAGGCCCCGGCGCGGCCAAATCCGCCACCGCCGGAGGTCACCGCTTCGGCATCGACAATACCGACTACATGGAGAGGGACTTGGGAGGAGACGATGGAAAATCCCAGTGCCGCATCTTCGGGGCTCGCCAATTCCTGATTCGGCCTCCGACCGTTTGAGGTGTCGCGCGCGGCGGTATCTCTTGCTGCGGGGTCGGAAGTTTCGGGTTCGAGCGGCTGCCGGCCGGCATAACGGACGACGACTTCTTTGCCGATAAGGTCGGCAGGCGGCAACTGCTGCAAAGCGGCGAGTTCCTGTGCGAGGTCGAGTTGAAGAATAATTTCGCGCGCGGTGGGAGAGGAAAAGAAATGCCCCTTCATGCTTTCAAAGGCGTCGTTTCCCGACGCGGATGCGGGCAGGCTGGCAATCTGCGCGAGATGGCCTCCGGGGCCCAGCCGCAAATCGCCCGTAAAACGAAATTCGGGATAAACCTCGACCACATTGGGCAGGTGCGCAAGCTGTAGGCGGGCGGCTTCGTCGAGTGGGCGCGGCGTCGCCGCGATGGGCGCGCCTCCCGGGCCGGGGCCGCCGCCTGAACCAAGCATTCGGGGCTGGCCCTGGTTGCCGAAGCCCGTGCGCGGGCGCACCAGAACGCTGTCGAACAATCCGCTGCGCTCGAGGCGCCGGCCTACTAGTTCCTGCAAACCGACACCGAGTGAAAGCATAGCCACTAGAGAGGCGACGCCCACCGCAATGCCCAGGGTGGTGAGCGTGTTGCGCAGCACCGCCTCGCGAAGATTGCGTCCTGCGAGTTCGCTCAAATCACGGAATTTCATGACGGCACACCCTTTTCTGCTATGGCTTCTGCTGTCGGCGCGGGATTCGCGGTGCGTTCTTGGCGGGCGATTCGTCCGTCCGCCATGGTCACGATGCGGTTGGCGTAGCGCTCCGCAAGAGCGCGTTCGTGGGTGACCATCACCACGGTAGTCGCTGTGGTGGCGTGCGCTGCGGCGACATTGACCCCGGGGACCCCGGGGGCGGCGCTCGCGACGGGTTTATTGATGGAAGAAATCAGGCGCAATATTTCCTCTCCCGTGGCGCTGTCGAGATTGCCGGTTGGTTCGTCAGCCAGCAGGATGCGCGGGCGGTTTACCAAAGCGCGAGCGATGGCCACGCGCTGCTGTTCGCCTCCGGAAAGTTCACCGGGGCGGTGCGTCAGGCGGGCGGCGAGGCCCACGCGCTCGAGAGCTTCGCGCACGCGCTGCGGGCGCTCGGCGCGCGGCACCTCCGCAATGCGCAAGGGGAGCTCGACGTTTTCCATTACGGTCATGCGCGGCAGCAGGTTAAAGGATTGAAATACCATGCCGATGGTGCCGTTGCGATGGCGGGAAAGCTCGATCGGCGTCATGGCTCCGAGCTCGCGTCCCAGTACAAAGACCGAGCCCGAGGTGGGATGGTCGAGGCCGGCCAGCAGATTTAGCAGCGAGGATTTCCCGGAGCCGGATGCGCCCAGAACGGCGACGAAATCGCCGGAGTGGACCTCGAGCGAGATGCCGTCAACAGCGCGGATGGTGGCGCTGCCCATCTTGTAGTGGCGTGCGAGGTTTTGGATGCGGATGGCAGCGCCGTCACGGCCGCCGGGCTCGATGGGCGGCTGGGCGGCGGTGGGCTCCGCGCCGGGGGTTAACTCGGTGGTTACGGGGCCTACCCCCCTAGGTTTTGTGTAAGGATGTGATTCCATGGGAGTTCCCTCTGCTGTTCTTACAAGGATATGATTCTGAGGCGCTTAGCGCAGCGGCGTTTACGGCAGCAATGATTAAGGCTGTCTGGCCTGTGTCGATGTGGCGGACGGTAGCGATGCGCAGTTCGAGCATGTTCTATTTTAACATCTCGATCAACTGCCCTGCGTTTGGGAACGCGGGGGGTGACGTCAAGCTGCTTGTGTAAAAAGGCGGAGGGTGTCACGAAGTAGAAATACGTCGCCCGTCGTCGGGCCGCGAAGGGCGGAGCATTGAGAGAACCCGCACCCTTCGAAACGAAGGTGCGGCACCCACTGCTTCTACTGTCGACCATAGTGCACGAATAAGATAGTTGGCCAGCGTCACATGAGGACGGATGTGTGTGAGACCCGCCCATGATCTCGTCGAGAACGCCGCTAGCAACACGGATGTCGTAGTATGACGTGCGGAAATCGGGGGCAGTCAGGAGGCCGTAGATGATGTCTGGCAATCGTAGTGACTGGCAGGTCATTGGGGACCCGCTCGGCGAGGGCGGACAAAGCATAGTGTACCTTGTCCGTGGTCCGGCGAGGCTGAACGCCAGAAATAGGGACATCGAACAGATTTTCTCATTCAACCCGTGGGGCACATCGATGGCGGGTACGCGCGCAAGACTTACGGGAGAGTTTGCAGACGCCGTCGCAAATTACGGGCGCGCCGAATCTCCCACAGAGCTTGGCGCGCTGAAGGACTTCAAACTTCGTAACGATGAGCAGCAGGCAATCAGTCGTCTGAAACAGGAAGTCGAAACCCTGGACGACGGTCACGCCGGACTACCCAGACTCCTCGACTTTAACCTGAAAGAGCGATGGATGGTAACGGAATATTTTCCAAACAGCACGCTCGAAAACAACGTCTCGAAATACAAGGGCGATGCCAGGCGCGGTCTAAAGGCTTTTCTGTCGCTGGCGAAGACCGTGGAAGCATTGCACGCGAAGGGAATCGTTCATCGCGACATAAAACCTGCCAATGTCTTTGTTCGGCAAGACAACGAACTTATCTTGGGTGATTTCGGCATCGTATTCCTGCCCGACCAACCTGCTCGCTTGACACGGACCAACGAAACCGTTGGCCCACACGACTATATGCCTCCGTGGGGCGAAGCAGGCGGTCGATTAGTCGACGTGACTTCGAAGGTTGACGTTTACATGCTCGGAAAACTCTTGTGGTGCATGATTTCAGGGCGCCTTCGTTTGCAACGAGAGTGGTTTGACCGATCGGATTACGATTTGACCCAGATTTTCCCAGACGACCCTGCAATGCACATGGTCAATGAAATTTTTAAAAGTTGCCTGGTGGAGAGTGCTGAGCAGTGTCGAACGTCAGCTAGCGATTTGGTCATAATAGTTTTGACCTACGTACAAATGCTCGAACGGGGCGGTCAGCTTCTTCACGTCGGGATACCTCGTCCTTGCCGAGTCTGCGGCCACGGTCACTACCAAAATGAGGGATATGCTTCGACTCAGCCGCCCATCCCCAAGGAGGGACCAGTGGGGCTGCGATTGTGGATTGGCGGGAGTGCTAACGCGACCTTGCCAGTTTTTCCTTACGTTTGTGACACTTGTGGTCATCTAGAATTTTTCACGCGCGGCGCGACGCGACCAGGTGCTAAAGGGTCAGTGGACTATTAGTTTGCCAGCGTCACATGAGGACGGGTTGTGTGTGCCACCCGTCCCGGAGGCAACCATGAATGATAATGACGAGAAATATTTGGCTGAGTACGAGCGGGCGCAGGAGGTAGCCCTACACACCGATGGCATCGTGCACGAAATTACTTCAATTGCCTGGGCTGCCGATACTCTGTTACTAGGGTTTATTTTGGAGGTGGAATGCAAACCTAGCAACGAAAAATTAGTAATCTTGGCTGCAGTCGTCGGTTTGGCTATAACGCTTTACGTTCCTTTCTCAATTTCTCCGATAAAGGTGATTCAAACAATCGCATACGATATTTGCAGAGAGATAGAGAATACCGACGGATCACCGATTGCGCATAAACTTCACAGCGAGGTTAAAAAAAGTATCCCACGTGGAAACCCGGTCAAACCGCAGTCTGGATAATCACGTTTATTTTTGCAGCTGTTTGGATATGCGTCATTGCTCATGCCGTAGCTTGTCTTTACCAAAGCAGATGAGTCGCTCCGCAAAACCCTGATCCTTTAAAACCAAAAGGGTTGCTCACCCCGAAGAGCCAAACCCTCCCTCAGCCTTGATTTAATGCATTGGTATCATCCCATCGTAAGATTTCGTCAGCAGAAAAGAACGGAAGGGCTTGCCAAGATAAGGTAGTTATTAACCTACGATTGGAGTGGTGCCACTTGGAAAAAGCCCCACTTTTGCGGAAAGCGCAAAAATGGGCCACCCCAGTCAAAGAATCTTCGTTGAGAAACTTCAGTATATGCATACGAATCCGGTGAAGAGGAAACTTGTTGTTCACCCCCAGGACTGGTCTTGGAGCAGTTTTCGTTCTACGCGAAAAAAGATTTGGGATTGGTCGGCCTCGATCCCATGAGCCCTAGCCTTCAACAACCGAAGACTGGGGCACCCAACATTCCAAGTCAAAGGTCGGGCCGCGCGCCATGATTTCGTGAACGGGAAAGAACGGAGGGGCTTGCCGAGATAAGGTAGTTGTTAACCTACGATTGGAGTGGTGCCACTCGGAAAAAGCCCCACTTTTGCGGAAAGCGCAAAAATGGGCCACCCCGGTCAAAGAGTCTTCCGGGCCACCGGCCGAATAAGTTTGTTAATTATGGAACGCAAAGAATAGCAAAACCCCGACCCTTTAAAACCGAAAGGGTCGGCCACCCGGAAAAGCTAAACCTGTCTCCGTGGTGTCGAATTACGCAGGGAAGATCCGCCGCAAGAAATCGTCAACAGAAAAGAACGGAAGGGATCGCCACCCGCCCCGAAATTCCAAGTCAAAGGCCGGGCCGCGCGCCCGTCGTCTTCTCGGTCGAAGAATCCCGTGGAGACACGTTACTACTACGGTGGACTGTATCGCGCTGCGATGAAAACCAACTTGGCTATGGCAGCGACAACTACGCCCACCAGATTCCAACGTACAGAGGTCTTTTTCGAGATGTCCGAGGACAGCAAGGTCCAAATCAGGAGAACGAACTCCAAAAGCAGAAGAACTGGTGTTACGTAGACGCTCAGGAGTCCTCCAAAATAGAGCATCGCGTAAGGAAGTCCCTGCGGAAACCACTGATATTTGATGTTATAGCTAAGCAGGAGAGGAATGCTCATGACAATGGTGATAACTGCTAGAGCCGTCGATGTTTTCGCGAACATGCTAGTTGACACTGTTGCCGACCCCGCCAGCTGTACAAGTTAGAAAACAAAATGCATGGTCGTAGGTAAAACCTTGCGAGTAGGATTGGCTACAGGGACTCCAGTCACTCAAGAGACACCCACGGACACAATTCTGGCAAGGACCATTGCCAAATCCGCGGCTCGCAGTTTTTCGTTTTATTCCAAACGGCAATCGGGATTGGTGCCGATTGATCCATTCCAATAAGACGCAAACGCTGGAGCGCCGCAAAGCCCTGCCACCGATGGAGCTGGGGACAGCGCGCCCTCAAAAAACATTCTCGTGCGTATAAGGGTCGCCCACTGGCCCCACCCGTCCCATAAAAGAATGAGGGATTCCTCGTTGTGTTAAGCGGGCTCCAAGTAGAGCCCGCACCCGGCTTCGCTCTGTCGGAATGACAACTCTACAGCTAGTGCATGAAGCGAATCTTCTAGACGGAAGAATTGCACGTTTTTGCAAAAGGGGCGGTTAGATGGCGGCGTCGCCGTGCTCTTCGTTGCGGATGCGGATGGCGTCTGCTACTTCGTAGACGAAGATTTTGCCGTCGCCGATGCGGCCGGTGCGGGCTGCGGAAACCAGGGCGCGGATTACTTCTTCGGTGCGCTCGGTGGCCACCACCACCTCGAGCTGAATCTTGGGCAGCAAATCCACTACGTACTCACGGCCGCGAAAGATTTCGCGGTGACCTTTTTGCCGGCCGAATCCGCGGGCCTCGGAGGCGGTCATGCCGTCGACGCCGATGGCGATCAAGGCTTCCTTCACGGCGTCGAATTTCGACGGCTGGATGATGGCGACGATCTTCTTCATACGCGCTTCCGCTGGTTCATATTGGCTTGCGCTGGCTCATCCTGCGTTCCTTTGGTTCATGTTGGCTTCGCTGGTTCATGCTGCGTTCACTAATGATTGCAGCGGGCTCCAAGTAGAGCCCGCACCCGGTAGAGCCCGAACGTTTATTGCGCGGGCTGCAAGTACAGCCCGCACCCGGTAGAGCCCACACCTGTGTAGAGCCCACCCGAACGTAATCGTTTTTTTCAATGCGTGCCATCGAAATTGTGCGGTGGTGTTCCCGAATTATCAAACGCGTGAATGTGTTGCATCCGACTTATCGAAATATTGCGTTGGAGTTATCTTCCGGCGCGTTTGGGTACGGTCGCTTGGCGCAGGAAGATTCGCGGGATGTGCGTCAAGTTTGGGCGTCAAGTTTTTGTCGTATATGACGCGGGCTCCAGGTTGTTCGTTTGCTTAGCCTCTTGCGGAGCGTCTTTCTTAGCCTCTTAGTGTTGCGTGAATTCCTCGGTATGGGTTACGAATTCTGGATAGGCTCCGGCACCCAACTCGTACAAATCCAGACCTTGCCGCTCGCCTTCCGGTGGCAGGCGATACGGCCATACGGCATTTAGAAGCGCGTTGAGCGCGTAGCTGAGCGGCAGCACGAATCCCAGCAGCGTCGCAATTCCTGTGAGTTGCGCGAGCCACTGGCCAGTGTCGCCGGCTGCGATCCAGGCTGCACCAGAGATGTTATGCACGGGTCCCGGGAAACGGGCGAAGATGCCGAACGCGAGCAGGCCCCAGACTCCGGCTACGCCGTGCACCGAAATCGCGCCTCCGGGATCGTCAACTCCAAAGCGCAACTCGAGCCACTCGACGGAAAAGGCTACCAGCGTGCCGGCTATCAATCCGATCAGCACGATCGCCGCCGGCGCCACGAAGGCGCATCCGGCGCTGCTGGCGACCAGGCCGCCCACCCAGCCGTTGGCGGTGATCGAGACGTCGGGGCGGCCGAATCGCAGGCGGGTGACCAACGCTGCCGCAAGTCCCGCTGCAGCCGCCGCGAGAGTCGTATTCATCGCCACCAGGACCGTGCGGCCGGGCGCGACACCGGCAAAGAGAATTGCGCCCGCGGTGTTGAGACCCAGCCAGCCTACGTAGGCGAGCGAGCAGCCCAGAAGAATCAGCACCGCGTTGTGCCCGGGAATTGCGGCAGGCATGCCGTCCGGGCCGTATTTGCCGCGGCGCGGCCCCAAAATCCAGGCGATCGCGAGAGCGGTAACGCCGCCGACTACCTGGATCGAGCTGGTTCCTCCGGCGTCCACGAAACCGTGGCCCAGCCCGTAATTGGCGCCGAGCTGTGCCAACCAGCCGCCAGCCCACACCCAGTGCGCGAATAAGGGGTAGGTGCAGCCCGCCAACAGAGCGGTGGAGGCGCAACTCGCGGATAATCGCCAACGCTCCGCACCGGAGCCCAACGGGATCGTGGCGGCTAAGCCGGCACCGAGCATGCTTAGCCAGGCGGCGAGGGAAGAAGGCGAGCCGTCGAAGTCGAGGTGGCGCAGGAAAAAGGGGCCGGCCGCGAGGAGGCTCCAGGGTTTGCCGGCTACCGAGATGGTGTGCGCGGCCATGCCGATATATCCCTGCCAGGCGAATCCGCAGATGAAATAAACGCCAACCGCGACTGAAAATACACAGAGCGAGGAAAGCATGGCGTGCGCGGCGCTATGCGAGCGGCACAAGCCGGTATTCACAACGGAAATACCGATGCCCGCAAGGGGAACCAGAAGGATGCAAAAAATGCAAAGCGCGGAGGTCACTTCAGGAAAGACAGGGCCGGGCATGAGGTTCACTCTCTCTCCACGCGCCGGAACGGTTGGGAACGAATCACCAGGGCGAGTCCTAAAATCTCGACGCCAATGCCTGCGAATGCGAAGCACGCTCTGGCCGTGCCGGCTGGAAGAAGGGCCAGGGCCGCCAGGACGATACCCCAACCGGTAAGCAGCAACAGAAATCCGGCAATTTTCATGGCTCCCCAGGGACCCGGGACAGTTTTCAGCGCGCCGAGTGGTATATGACTACCACAATCGGTCTGGCTATGAAAGCAAAGCGGACTATGAAAGTGCAGCGGGCTGTGAAATTAAAGGTGGCGATGAAAATAAAGGTGGTAACTGGCAGCGCATCCAAAATCCTGATGTGTTTGATCGAAACGTTGCGTTTTACAGTTTGTTTAGGCCCGCGTATGGTTGCCTTCGCGACTTCCCCAGAAGGAAGCAATCTCCCACGTCAGGAGGAAAATTGATGGCCGAAACAACCGGGCCCAGCAAGACCACCGGTGAGATGCAAGCGACCCTAGGCTTGACGGGTCTCACGATGAATGCGATGGCCCTGATCGCACCGGGGGCGTTTTTGTGGCTCACGTTTTTCAGTCAATCAGGAGAGGGCGCCACGGCACCATCCATGTGGATCGGTATCGTGCTCGCGCTGCTACTTTGTTTGGCAACAGCTGTTTGCTATGCGGAGTTGGCGAAGCTCTACCCCGGTACCGGCAGTTCTTATTACTTCGCCGAGCAATCGTTCCTCAATTCTGACAAGCACTGGAGGTATGCGCGGCTTTCGAAGTTCATCGTGGGCTGGGCCTCCCATTTGTATTACTGGATTTATCCTGGAGTAATGGTGGCGGTGACCGGAATTTTTTGCGGTTACGTAGTGGGCACGCTGTGGCCCAACGCCATGAGCGCCACCAATCCGGGCACGCTGTTCATGATGGTGGTCGCGGTGGTGTTTACATTCGGGGTCGCTTACATCGCGCATCGCGGAGTCACCGGATCGACAGCGGTCAGCATTGCCATCAACGTCATTCAAATCAGCGCGCTGCTCGTCTTCTCGGTCATGGCCATCGGCTATCGCATGAATCACCCACCGGGCAGCGTGGCGTTCCAGTTTGATTCCACCACCGGCGAAGCCTACACGTATGAATTTGCGACTACCCAAACCACCGCGAACGGCCAAACCACCGACACCATCGTACGCGACGCCAATATGGTGCCGCAGCCCAAGCTCGACGCGGCTGGGAAACCGGTGCCGTATCACATCAGCTATCCGACCGCCGACGATAAGGGCGTTTTCCTGAGCCATCCGAGCGCCTCTTCGGTGGTAGGTGTCCACAATGTCGGCTGGATGTTTGTCCAGGCCACCGTAGCGATTTTGATTCTGGTGGGATTTGAATCGGTGACGGCGATGGGCGGCGAAGCCAGGAACGCCAAGCGGGACGTGCCCATCGCGGTAATCACCTCACTGCTGGTACAAGGAGCATTCTGCTATCTGTTCGAGTATTTTGCGGCCAATTACTTTTTGAATAGCGGCTACACCATGCAAAGTGC
>PLJR01000361.1 GCA_003140295.1 Acidobacteriota bacterium | reverse complement strand
GATCAGATCGTCGAGCGCGGCGAGCCGCTCACTCTGGGTACGGGCGAGCAGGTAATCTGCTCGATCAAATATTATTCCTTCGCTGTCATGGCCGTGGAGATTGGCGTCTCCTTTGATTGTGATTGGGCCTCTTTGCTCGCGCAAAACTCCCGTTGGATGGACGACGAAACCATCTCGCAGCATGCGCGGGAAATCGCCCGCCGCCACCTCGAAGTCGTCGCGTCCGCCGTCATTCGGCCCAATCAGGATTGGCTGCAGGAAACCTACATGGTCATTAATGCGAAGGAGATCTCCGAACCCGGCGCAGGTGTGCCGCTGGCTGCCGACTTGCTCTTCGCCCACGGCCAGCACATTGGCCAGTTGATTCGGGGCGAGCTGGCGCCTCTGGCGCCCAAAGTGCTCGATGAAATTCTGGAGTCCAACCTCTCGTATTACCCCTCCGATCTCGTTGTTGTTGGTTCGTCCGCGGCCTTCGTCTACGACAGTTCCGAGGACGCTGACGCCACTAACCAGGTTCTCGAATACGCAAAAATGCAGCTTCTCGAAACGCGCTACTACGATGCCCTGATGAGCCGCCTGCTCTCCGAGTTCTACGACACTATGGAAGAAAAGAGAAATTTCCTCCTCCAGCGCTGGACCCTCCCGCGCGACGCCAAGCGCTTCAACACCATTCGTCTCGATGTAATGGAGCTTACCGAGCGCATCGATAATGCCATCAAATTCGTGAGTGATGTCTACTACGCCCGCGTGTACCGGCTCGCTTCCACGCGTATCGGCTTGCACGAATACCGCGACCTGGTCGACGAAAAACTCCGCACCGTTGGCGAGCTCTACGACTTCATGATCGACGAGTTCAACGAAGCGCGCTCGTTCGTCCTCGAGGTCGGAGTCGCCATCCTCGCGCTGCTCGACGTCATCTTCCTGTTGAGAGGCAAGTGACTCGGCCCAATTTTTGCCCTCCATGGCCCTCAGCGCGGGCTGCCTCCTCACGCGCGCGCCCCGCAACTGCAAAATGATATTGTCACTGCATGCCCACGCTTGAGTTGGTGCTCCTGGTTTGGCTGGGTTCCTTCTTCGCCGGCCTGCTCGGTTCCTTGACCGGCCTTGGCGGAGGCGTGGTGATCGTTCCGCTTCTAGTGCTGGCTTTTGGCGTCGACATCCGCTACGCCGCGGGAGCTTCGCTCATCTCCGTGATTGCCACGTCGTCTGGCGCGGCAGCCGCTTACACGAAAGAGGGATACTCCAACATTCGTATCGGTATGTTTCTCGAGGTAGCCACTACCGCCGGCGCCATTCTCGGTGCGTTCCTCGCAGTGCGCATGGCTACGAATATACTCGGCGTCATTTTTGGAGTGGTTTTAATTGTTTCGGCGCTGCTTTCCATTCGTGAAAAATCCGAACAGCCGGGCGCTGGCCGCCCCGATCCTCTGGCCAGCCGCCTCCGAATGGACTCCGTGTATCCCACCGCGCAAGGTCCTCGAAGCTACCGCGTGCGCCACGTTCCCGCCGGATTTGGCATGATGTTCGGGGCCGGCGCGATTTCCGGCTTGCTGGGAATTGGCTCGGGCGCCTTCAAAGTGCTCGCGATGGATCAAGTGATGCGCGTGCCCTTCAAAGTCTCGACCACCACCAGCAATTTCATGATCGGCGTAACCGCCGCGGCCAGCGCGGGAATCTATCTCCGCCGCGGGTTCGTCACTCCGGGACTGGCCATGCCCGTGGTGCTCGGCGTGCTCCTCGGATCGGTAACTGGAACTTTTATTCTCGTACGCGCACGAACGAAATGGCTGCGGTTGGTATTCGGCCTCGTCATCCTGGCCCTGGGTATCGAAATGATCTACGGCGGCTTTACGGGGAAGCTCTGATGAAGTCGCCAGCGCGCAGTTGGTCTCCAAAAAATGTTTGGACCGATCAGCGCGTGGAAACGATTATCGGCAATCTGTTGCGCACCGGCGTTTTGCTCTCCGGCGCGATCGTTTTGTTTGGCGGTATTCTCTACCTGCTTCAATACGGACACCTATCCGCTCACTACTCCGGGTTTAATGCCAATCGAGCCGAGTTGCATGCCGTTGGCCCCGTAATTCGCCAGGCGTTCCATCTTGATAGCCGCGCCATAATTCAGCTGGGACTGTTGCTGCTCATTGCAACGCCGGTGGTCCGAGTGGCATTCTCCATCGTAGCGTTTGCGCTGGAGCGAGATTGGCTCTACGTCTGGGTTGCACTCATAGTGTTCGCCATCCTGATGTTCAGCCTGTTCGGTCCGGCGCTCTGAGCGTTGCCATGCCGCGAAAAAAGCGCACCAAAAAATTTACCGCCGCCAACGAAGCCCGTCGCCGCGCGCGCGAATCCGCCGGTGCGCCTCCCGCCGAGCGGGTGGTGCCCGACAAGCGCCGCAAACCCGCCAAGCACAAAAAGTCGCCCGATGTGGATGAGTTGTAACGGCTGCGGGTTCTATTTGAAGCCCGCGCAATACGGTTGCGGGCTCTACTTGGAGCCCGTGCAATAAACAACATTTCCAGGCCCCGACCGGAGCCTAATTTTTCGACCCTCAACCCGGTTTCGACTCCGGGACAATCTCTCCCGGCAAAAACACGCTGCTGGCGGCCATTCCCAAAAAACGCGCCAGGTATTCCGAAATGGCCTCGAACGCGCGCTTCGAGAACCCCACGCTTTCCACCTGCACTTTTCCGTCAGGAGCGATCAGGTAATAAGTGGGCACGTTGGTAAGCCCATATTCGTTTGAGGCCGGGAAACCCTCTTCATCCAACAGCGCCGGAAACGTAATGCCGTACTCTTTGCAGAACTCTTTGGTGTCTGCCGCGTCATCCTGCGAAATCGCCACGAAACTCACGCGGCCTCCACCGCGTGCCCCGCCGTAACTTTTGAAAAGCCGCTCGAGGAAGGAAAATGCAAACTGGCAAACCGGGCAGGAAACCTTGAAGAAAGCCGCAACCACAGGCCCGCGTTCGAGCGCTGCGGCCAGCGCAAAGCGCTTTCCCTCCGTGTCTACCAGCTCAAACGGAGGCGCTTGCTGTCCCGATTCGATCGTCCGCCGCTTGGACCTGCCCATAATCGATAAACGAATCCGTGCCCCTTGGCAACGCCCGCATGCCGCGTTCAGTGCCCTCGCGCCGTGCCCGCGTTCAGTGCCCGCATTAGTGCCCGCATTAGTGAATGTGCCGCGTCTTTTTCGACATGTAGTCCATCAGCAAATACTGCCCCAGTGTGTAAGGCGTGGTGAAATACGCCTTGCCTCGGCAGATCTCCGCGACCTTTTGCACGAAATGCACCAGGCTGTAGTCGCTCGCCAGCATGAAGGTATTGATCATGATGCCGCTCTTCCGGCACTTGGCGACTTCTTCCAGCGTCTGCGTCACCACCAGTGGATCCAGTCCAAATGCATTTTTATAAATTCGCCCGTCTTCCAGTGTCAGCGCCGATGGTTTTCCATCGGTGATCATCACAATCTGCCGCATGTCTTTTTTCTGCTGCGACAGGATGCGCTGCGCCAGCCGCAGCCCCTCGCGCGTATTGGTGTAATACGGGCCCACTTGAACGCGGGCCAGCTCTCCCAGCGGCACTTCCTCCGCGCTGTCGTGAAACAGCACCAGGTGCAGCGAATCACCCGGATACTGCGTGCGAATCAGGTGCGAAAGCGCCAGCGCCACGCGCTTGGCGGGCGTGAAGCGGTCTTCGCCGTACAAAATCATGCTGTGGCTGCAATCGAGCATCAACACCGTGGCGCACGAGCTCTGGTACTCGCATTGGTGCACCATCAGGTCTGGATAATCGATCTCGATGGGCACGTGCGCGCCCTCGCGCCGCACCGCATTAAACAAGGTAGCGCTGATATCCAGGTTCAGCGTGTCGCCGAATTCATACGCCCGCGACGCTCCCCCCGACTCGACGCCGGTAGCCAGCTCCCGCGTATCGTGCCGTCCGAAACTGCTCTTTCCGAGCGACCCCAGCAGGTCTTTCAGCGTGCGAAACCCCAGAAAATCAATGGTCTTGTCGGTGATCTCGAAACGCGTCTCATTCTGCGCGTCGCGCTGGCTGCCCGCGCTTCCGCGCTGCATTTTGTCCGGAGGCGGCGTCACTTGCGGCGGCATTTGCCCGTTGATGTAGCCCTCCTGCATCAGCCGCTCAATCAGCCGGTCCACCAACTCGCGCAACTGTTCCTCGCTCTTGCCCGAACTTGCTTGCGTCAATTCTTCCATCAAGTCCTCGGGCAGCAGATCGCCCTCGGCGAGTGCGCGCAGGATCGCCTGCCGCAACATCTCCATCGTTTGCTCCGGATCGAACTCCGAAACTCCGTAATATTGCGATTCAAATCCGCTCTGCAGAAAGAAATCGCCCAGGCGCTTGATGAGCTCCTGCAAATCCACCTCGTCGGCGGGCTCACCCGTGTAACGCGAATAGCGTATGTATTTCAAGCGTCCTGCTCCTTGCGGCTGGGGCTCGCAGCCGCGCGTTGTCTTAGCCGTGGCCTTTAGCTGTCATTCTGAGCCTAGCGAAGAATCCCTCATTCTTTTCGCTCGCCGTCTTGCTCCTTGCCGGGTGCCTCCGCCCTTTTCACGACAGTTGCCTCTGCCGTTGCGTGTCGCCGAAACACGCGCGACCATCCATCTCAATTATACTGGCGCCGCGGCGTGCGGTTCGAGGGCTCGCGCGGCTCGCTGGGCTTACTCCGCTCCGCGAAAAACCCACGCTCCTCGCTACGGCTGATGCGCTTGTGCGCCCACAGCCCCTCAAGGATGAATTCGCCGGCGGCGGCCACCAGCGCGGCATCCGATTTGTGCGTGGCCCCCAGCCTGTCCACGTGTTCCAGCAAGCCTTGTATGCGCCGCAGCGCCGCCAATTGCTCGATCGCCGAAGCGCCCTCGGGCACTTTTAGCTCGCCGCCCATCTCAAACCACTGCACCACCGGCTGCACATCCGCGCTGCTCAGATACTTCGTATACACCTTGCCCACCGCGGCGCGGATCAATTCCCGCGCGATGTTGTCCGCCCCTTTCAGCTCGCCTTCGTATTCGAGCTCGAGCTTCCCCGTCATCGCCGGAATCGAGGCATATACATCCACGATCCGCACCGCGACGTTCGCTTCGTGATTGCGCGCGCCCCGCTGCTCCGCGCTGCTGACCATCGCTTCCAGGCACGCGATCGGCAGCCGCTGGCTGACCCCCGAGCGCCGATCCACGCGCTTGTCTTCGCGTGCCAGGAACGCCACCTGTTCCACCACCTCGCGCAAATATTCCGGAACCGCCAGTTGCCGCCCCGCCTGCCGCTCCGTCCACGCTTCCTGCTTGGTGATGCACATGCCTTCCTCGACCGTCGCCGGATAGTGCGTGCGAATCTCGCTGCCCACCCGGTCTTTCAGCGGCGTCACAATCTTTCCGCGCGCCGTGTAATCCTCGGGATTGGCCGTAAAAACCAACAGCACGTCGAGCGGCAGCCGGATCGGATAGCCCTTAATCTGCACGTCCCCTTCTTGCATGATATTGAAAAGCCCTACCTGCACCTTGCCGGCGAGGTCCGGCAGTTCGTTGATCGCGAAAATGCCGCGGTTGGCCCGCGGCAGCAGGCCATAGTGCATGGTCAGCTCGTCGGAAAGATCTTTGCCACCGCGCGCGGCTTTGATGGGATCCACGTCGCCGATGATGTCCGCAATGGTCACGTCCGGGGTCGCCAGCTTTTCGACATATCGCGCCTCGCGCGGCAGCCACGCGATCGGTGTATCTTCGCCGCGCTCCGCAATCAAATCGCGGCATGCGCGGCAAATCGGCCGCAGCGGGTGATCGTGAATTTCGCAGCTGGAGATGTACGGAATCTCCGCATCGAGAAAGTCCACCAGCCCCCGCAGGATGCGGCTCTTGGCCTGTCCGCGCAATCCCAGCAAAATAAAATTGTGCCGCGCCAGGATGGCGTTCGCCAGTTGCGGCAGCACCGTCTCTTCATACCCGTGCACGCCGCTGAAGAGCGGCTCGCGCGCCTCGAGTTTGCGCAGCAGGTTTGCGCGCATCTCGTCCTTAACATTTCGCAGAGCGGCCGGAGCGTCGCCCGCCCTCCGGCGCCATTCGCCGAGGGTCGTGGCATTGCTCGACGGCTTTGCTTCTGCTGATCCGATTGCCATGATTCCGATTTCCTCCCAGGCCTTCGCTACGGCCGATGACGCGCCGCCCTCATTTAGATGCGCCTGCCTCCCATCCAGTATAAGCCGTAGCGCAAATCCGTTCTCAAATGTCGCGCCATTCGCCGCAAAGCCTCCATTTAAATTGTCCCCTCAATGCAGCGCTATTGCCCATTACCGGCGCCATGCCCATTTCCGGTGCTCACCTTGCGCACGTGCGCAATGCGCACCAATCGCGGCAGCACTTGACGAAGCTCCTCCGCCAGCCGGGCGCGCCGCGCAGCTTCATTACGCATTTCGAGTAATTCCTGTAGCGTATCCAGGTCCAGCGGAAGCTCTCCGGCTAACTCATACGCGAGCGACGACTCCTCATTGTCTTCGGGCCACCACGAAGCCTCCGGCTGCCCGGCCCCGTGGATCAGCCGCTGGCAGTTCTCGAAAAGCGTGCGCAGCTCGGCGGTCACCTCCGGAGGCCCAGGCCGCACATCGTCCGGTTCGATGTCGACCGTCGCTTCCAGATATAGTTTCTCGTCGTGAACGTCGCGAATCCGGAAAACCGTCTCGCCAACAGTTGCAATGTCCATTCGCTCATCGTCATAAGTTTTTATGACGCGCACCACGCGCGCCGTACACCCTACCCGCGCGATGCCCTCGCCCCGCGGCAAGCGCGGGGACGAAACGGGTGTCGGCTCTACCGGGAGCCCGCGCACTACGCCAAATGGCGCATCCTGCTCCAAGGCATTCCTGATCATCAGCTTGTAGCGCGGCTCGAAAATGTGCAGCGGCAGCGATTTTTTCGGCAACAGCACGACGTCGAGCGGGAAAAGCGGGATGCGCAGGCTTTCCATCGGCGATGGGAGTTCCGTTTTTTGCGGCTAACGTTTATTACGCGGGCTCCAAGTAGAGTCCGCACCCGTTATTACGCAGGCTCCAAGTGGAGCCCACACCCGTGAAGCTAAAGCTGTGCCAGAGCGGTTTCCATTTCCGAGAGGGCGTGTTGATCTCCGGTGCGCCGGGCGGCTTCAATACCGTCGGTAAGGCGCCGCCGTGCATCGTCAGTTCGCGAAAGTTTGGCTAGAAGCTGCCCATACTGGAAGTACCCGGTCACGTAGTCCGGGTGCACGGCGAGAAGCTTGTCGAAATTTTCGATGGCGGCGGCGTGGTCGCCTTGGTTTCCGCACTCCACGGCCAGGCCGTAGCGCGCGAACGCATCATTCGGATGCGCGGCCACAAACTCCTCGAGCATTTCGCGGCGCGTCTTTTTCTGGCTTTGCTTCCGGCCTTGGTTCTGCGTTTGGTTCATGGGTCGAGTCCGCGTATTATACCCGTTTGCCGCCGCATCACCAAACCACGCGGCACTTGACAGTTTTCGCAGCCGCAAAGTTTGATTCGGCCTCCAGTAGCACAGGCATTCCTCCTGCCCGTGCGCTTTTGCAACGGTAGCCTGGTAGGCTCGAGCAATGCATTCGCGACGCAAGACGTCAACTTGACGAAGAAACGACAGCCAGCCGGCACCCGCGAGCCCGCCGGACGGCGCGTGAGCGAGTCGCGCACCGAAATGGTCGAGGTGGTGCTCCCTCAAGACGCCAACGTCCTCGGCAACATCCTCGGCGGCCGCGTCATGCACCTGGTCGACATCGCGGGAGCCATTGCCGCGCATCGTCATTGCCGCAGTCACGTCGTCACCGCCTCGGTGGATCATCTCGACTTCCGCAACCCCATTCTCATCGGCGAGCTGATCGTGCTCAAAGCCAGCGTCAACCGCGCGTTCCACACTTCGCTCGAGGTCGGCGTAAAAGTATTTTCCGAAAATGTGCTCTCCGGCGAGCGCAAGCACACCACCAGCGCGTATCTCACCTACGTCGCCGTCGATGCGGAAGGCCGTCCCATCCCGGTCCCGCCGCTAGTGTGCGAAACCGCCGAGGACCGTCGCCGCTTTCGCGACGCGCTCGCGCGCCGCAAGACTCGCCTCGCACACCGCTACAAACGCACCCCGTAAAACCAGCCACGCGCACGCCACCCGGCGCGACAATGTCGCGCAACAATGTTGCGCAACAACGTTCCGCGACAATGTTCGGCACAACGCTCCGCAACGACATTCGGCGAACCCGCCGAGTACCGGGGCACAAGGCGACGCCCCCATTCCGCACGCCGCCTTTGGTAGCACAGCCATTC
>PLJR01000266.1 GCA_003140295.1 Acidobacteriota bacterium | reverse complement strand
AACGCTCGCCACGGTAACAACGTTGATCACCTGTGTGATCCTCGAATCGCGGTGCGCGCTTAAGTGCTAATTTGCGCTATGCTAGCTCGTGCGGCGATGCCCCACGAGCCACAGCGGATTGAAGTCACACTGGAAACGGTGTTCGACAGCATCAATATGGCCGAGGATATCTGTCTGCGGATCGCCGAATCCACGGGCTTTACCGACGAGGACTGCCAGAAGATCAGCATGGCCGTGCATGAAGGCGTGATTAACGCGTTTCGCTACGGCAATGAAGAGCAGCGCCATAAAAAAATCTTCCTGATCGTCGAAGTCAATATTGAAAAGTTCGTGATTCACATTGCCGATCAGGGACGCGGATTCAATCTGGCCGATGTTCCCGATCCGCTCGCCGAGGAAAATCTATCCAAGAGTTCGGGGCGTGGCATTTTCCTGATGCGCGCCTTTATGGACGAGTTTGACGTGCGCCGATCAAGAGAAGGCGGCGCTGAGATTGTTATGGCCAAGCATCTCCCTTCCTGTTCGAAACGTTCTTCCGCGCGATCCTCCAGCTGATTTTCCTGCGGCACGCCTGGCAGCCGTCAAAGAGCTGAAAAGCCACAAACCCTCTGGACAACGTGGAATGGTTTATGCAAGCATGTCGCCGCGTTTGTAGGTCATGTAATCCTGGGGTGGTGCTCGAAGCTCGCTTTCGCTTCCCCGTGCCACAGCCTGAGTTACATCCGGCAAATGGCGAACGTCTTGAACGAGGAGCGGCAAAAGTTGAGCAGAGAACAAGGTGTCGTGAAGTGGTTTAATGCAGCAAAGGGGTACGGGTTCATCCAGCGTCAGTCGGGGGAGGACGTATTCGTCCATTTCTCCGCAATTCAGATGGATGGATACAAGTCGCTAACCGAAGGCCAGATGGTGGAGTTCGAGGTTAAGCAGGGGCCGAAAGGCTTTCAGGCCGAAAACGTAACCACGCCCTAGCAACGGCGCCTTTAGCGGCCGGGACCCGGGGCACTCAGCAATTAACGATGCTTGATCCAGCAAGGAGGCTTTGTTCGCTGGCGCGAACAGGGCCTTTTTGTTTTTGGCCAGGCGAGCGCACGCGGCGCCGCGCCCATCGCTGGTGCTTTTATGGAGTTTTCCAGCACTCTAAAGTGCGTGCTGTTGTGATCGATCTCGCCCGATATGCCCCGATTTATCCGATGTGATAATATGGCGAACTTGGACTGGGCCAGCGCTCGCGAACTTGGCTGGCGAAGCGCACCAGCGCTCTTTTTGATTTGCGCTCATTCGCGTAGCCTCCCCGGAGGAACTTTTTGTGGCTCGCCATATCACCCGCAAAGAGCTGAAGAAGGACCAAATACGCGAGGGCTTTGTCCACGGCGCGGAAGCGGTGGCCTCGCACCAGCAGCAGCTCTGGCTCTACGGTGCCGTGGCGCTAGTCGTAATTGTGGCCGTGCTGGGCTGGCGCTTTTACACTCAGAATCAAACTGCCCGCGCCTCTGCCGCGTTGGCCGACGCTTCCGCAATTTACGAGGCGCGCATCCGCGCTCCGAGCGAGCCCGCCGCTCCCGGTGAAATCACCTACGTCAATCAGAAAAATAAGTACACCGATGCCGCCAAGAAGTTTGCCGACGTCGCCGCCCGTTATCCCCGCACGCGTCCGGGGCAGGTCGCCCGCTATTACGATGCGCTCAGCCTCGAGCAGCTCCAGCGTTACGATGAAGCCGAAAAAGCGTTTAAATCCGTCGAATCCGGCGGCGACCCGGGCCTAGCGGCGTTAGCACGTTTCCAGCTCGCCCAAATCTACGACAAGACCGGTAAGGCCGCGCAAGCCGTTCCGATCTATCGGCAGCTCGCCGATAAGCCCAACCTTTTTGTCCCCCGCGCCGTCGTGCTTCTGGCCCTGGCCGATCACTACAGCGCCACCGACCCCGCCCAAGCCGCCAAGCTGTACAACCAGGTGAAGTCCGAATTCCCCGATACGCCCGCCTCCCAGGAAGCCGACGAGCGCCTGCAACTCCTCCCCGTAAAAGGTTGAAGGTTTCCCCTCGTCGAAACCTCAACGCCCATAACTTCGTCGAATTACGCGTTGCTTCAGGCTGTTGAAATCTAATCCCCTGAAGAGCACCAAAACCTCGACTCTGTCACAGGCAGCCTTTTTTTCGCATAGAATGGCGGCATGCGGCCCGCTCCCTACGCCATGGATGTCTCGAGGTCGCACGGCCGCCGCTGGCCCGAGCCTGCGCACCCTTACCGTAACGATTACGCGCGCGACCGCGACCGCGTCATCCATTCGCGCGCTTTTCGCCGCCTCGAAGCCAAGACCCAGGTCTTTACCACGCGGTATTCCGATCATTTCCGCAACCGCCTGACCCACACCCTCGAGGTGGCCCAGATCGCCCGCACCGTTGCAGGAGCACTCGAACTCAACACCGATCTCGCCGAAGCCCTGGCGCTCGCGCACGATCTCGGGCACCCTCCCTTCGGCCACGCCGGCGAGCGCCGTCTCGACGAGTTGATGCGCCCCTTTGGTGATCGGTTCGAGCACAACCTGCACGCACTGCGCATCGTCGAGCAGTTCGAGCAACGTTACCTCGATTTCCCCGGCTTGAATCTCACCTTCGAGGTGCGCGAAGGCATCGTCAAGCACTCCCGCGATTACGCAGCGGCAGAATTTCCGGAGCTGGCCGAGTACCAGTTGCACCTGCGCCCGCCCCTCGAAGCCCAATTGATCGATTGGGTGGACGGGATTGCCTACAATGCCGCCGACCTTGACGACGGCGTCGAGTCCCGCTTGCTCGAGCTGGATATGCTGCTCGCGGAGCTGCCATTTTTCGCGCACATTTATAGGGAAGTTGACGCCAGCCACCCGCATGGCCGCCCCGCGCTCAAGATCATTGAGGCCCTCAAGCGCATTCTCGATCACTTCGCCACCGACCTCATCGAGCACACGCGCGCCCAAGTTGCCGCCAGCGGCGCCCAAAGCGCCGAGGAGATTTTCGCGGCCCCGCGGCGCGTGGCCGGCTTGAGTTCCGCCATGGCCGCCGAGCACGCCGCGCTCAAGAAATTTCTATCCGAGCGCCTTTACGACCATCCCGCGATTGTCGAGGAACGCGAGCGCTCGGTGGCCGCCCTGTCACGCCTTTTCGCCCATTACCTGGAAGTTCCCAGCGATCTTCCGCCCCAGTACGCCTTGCAGGCCGAAACCGAGCCGCGCCACCGCGTCGTCTGCGACTACATCGCCGGCATGACCGATCACTACCTGCTCAAGCAGCACCACGAATTACTGGGCGAAAGACTAATGGGCGAAAGCACGATCGAGTGGCCCCGCCGCTATTCCGAATCCCGGTAGCGCCGCACTCGGAAGCTTTTTCGCAACCGTTACCACGGCAGTGGGTAAGTTTAGCCCTATCGTTGATTAGGCCAGTTCCGAGAATCCCGTTCGGGAGTTGGCGGTACCATAAGCCCCGGCACTCGCGGCTGTAACAGTCAAGTAAAGGAATTCAGAAAATGGACATTAAAAGAATTGGCTCGCAACCTTCCGTCAAGGGTNNTCAGAGTGGTTCACTGGCACGGTGCGCATCGATCCACTATTTCAGGCGCCCAATCCGGCGTTCGTGCAAGGTGCCAGCGTAACTTTCGAGCCGGGCGCGCGGACGGCATGGCATACTCACCCTCTCGGTCAAACCCTCATCGTCACGGCTGGCTGCGGCCTCGCACAGCGCTGGGAAGGACCCATCGAGGCAATTCGGCCGGGTGACGTGATCTGGTTCCCGCCGGGTGAGAAGCATTGGCACGGCGCCACGGCAACCACGGCCGTGACCCACATCGCTATTCAGGAAAATCTCGGCGGTAAAGTTGTCGACTGGATGGAACAAGTCAGTGACGAGCAATACCACGAGCGACAAAGAGCCGATAAAAAAGGATGATCAGAGGAAAGTCTGGTTTATCACCGGTGCCGCGGCATCGAAGCCGTAATTCCAACGAAACCTTATAGCGACACCGCCGCGAAATTCAACGTGGCACACGGCACGATTATTCTGGAACTCTGCTACAAGTCGCCCCAGCAGCGACTAAGTCCCGATAAGTCGCACTTATCGAAACTGGTCCACTACAATTACCGCCCCTTTCTTGACTTCACTTCCATGCCCCGTATAATTGGAAATCGGACTGGTCGTCCGTTCCAGTCTGTGCGCTGTTCTGTGACGGAACGGCCCCCAATGTGAACGACGATCTGACACCGCACTGAACAACGAGCTGAAGAACTTGAGCTGAACAAATGTTCTTAGACGTAAACGAACTCGCCATTCACAAGCTTCGCCTCCGGCGTAGCTACGCCCCCGGCTCGGTCGATTACCACGAAGTTGACTTCCGCCAGGTCGATCCGCTCGAGGTGCACGCCACCGCCGAAGCGGTCGAGGGCCAGATCCGCATCTTCGGCGAACTCCACACCCGCCTCGAGATGGTTTGCGCCCGCTGCCTCGAGCCCGTGCTCGAAGAAGTAAGCCGCGAGTTCGACTTGTTCTACCGGCCCCTGAAGTCCATGACCGATGAGGAGGAGGCCCGCCTCAAGCTCGACGACACGGAAATCGCCTTCTTCGAGGGCGACGGCCTGTTCCTGGCCGACGTGCTCGCCGAGCAGGTTTTGCTGGCTCTTCCCATGAAGGTGATCTGTCGCGCCGACTGCCGCGGTTTGTGCCCCCACTGTGGCGCCAACTTGAACACCGACGAGTGCCGCTGCGAGGCCCATGCGGGCGACTCGCGGCTTGCCCCGTTGGCGCGTCTGAAGCAGGACTGGTTCAAAAAGCAATAGCAATAGCCGTCGAAACGCCATAGAATCCCGCGAGGTTCAGCGGGAACTGATCGAGGAGTCTGTATGCCCAATCCAAAGCGGCGGCATTCCAAACGGCGCAAGAATAACCGCCGCGCGCACGATCATCTGACCGCCCCCGCGTTCAACAAGTGTCCGAACTGCCACGAAACCAAGCAGCCCCACCATGCCTGTCCTCACTGCGGGTACTATAAGGGGCGGGAAGTGATCGATACCACCGCCTAGTTTTGGTTCGTCTTTGGGGAGTGCGGTTCATCGAGCGCCCTGGTCCGAGTTCTACGCGCCCGAAGCAAGTTCGCAGGCAGGCTGCCGATGATTACTATCGCTGTGGATGCAATGGGAGGCGATGCCGCCCCCCGAACTGAGGTCGAAGGATCCATCCTCGCGGCGCGCGAACTCGGTACGCGCATACTGCTGGTAGGGCAGCCCGCCGAGGTCAAGCGGGAACTTGCCCGCCACAAGCAGCGGGGCCTCTCGATCGAAGTGGTGCCGGCCACCGAAGTCATCACCATGAGCGATTCGCCCACGCAGGCGTTTCGCAAGAAAAAGGACAGCTCCGCGCACGTCGCCGCGCG
>PLJR01000303.1 GCA_003140295.1 Acidobacteriota bacterium | reverse complement strand
TTTAGCTTCGTAGACTCCTGCACGTGGACTTTGAACTAGTGTTGCGTCGACCCATTGAGACCGTCGGACTTATCGGGACTTGGGAGAAAGCGATCCACAACTCACCTATAGCGTGTGAACGTCTGCCGAGGAACACGTACTCGTTGCCTTGCCCGGGCTTTCCGTGCGATAAACTTAATGTCGGCGATGGAGTTCGCCATTAACCGCCCAAAGGGCTGATGACTCCTACCAGACCAATTAGGAGAACTCCATCGTGGCATATTTATGGATTGCCTTGGGTGCGGTTGTTGGTGCCAGCGCCCGTTATTCCCTCAGTGGTTTTGTCACCAGGCTTCTCCCTTCTAGCTTTCCCTACGGCACGCTGATAATCAACATCACAGGCAGCCTATTGCTGGGGTTCTTTCTCGCTTGGACAAGCGAGCAGGTGCTCATTGACCCTCGGTGGCGGTTGCTCATCGCCATCGGCTTCTGCGGTTCCTACACTACGTTTTCCAGCTACGCTTTTGAGACGTTTGCTTTAGGGGAGCAAGGCCAATGGCTTCTAATGGGCTTGAACGTCATCGCCAGCAACCTGCTCTGCCTTATCTCAGTGGTGGCAGGTGCCGCGCTGGCACGGTGGTTATAGAATGGCGGGCGTTATGGCCGTACAAGTCACAATGTACCTGACCGAGGGCGATTCCTGGCATCATCGACCCTTGCACCTGGAAATTCTCAAATACCTGCGCGAAGAGAATGTCGCCGGAGCGGTTGTCTTTCATTCCGTCGCTGGGTTCCTCGGTCGCACCAAAGTGCGCACCGCTCATCTTGTCGAGGCGGGTGGTGACCTTCCCGTCATCGTCACGTTTGTGGATGCCGATGAGCATGTGAATCGCGTGCTGCCGAAGCTGCGGGAGATGGCTGCGCATCGCCTCATCGTGCGCGAAAATGTAGTCATCGAACAGGGCAGCTTGGATTGAGCAAGACAGCATAGCGCCTGAAAAGGGGATTCTCGAGAATGTCGCCTTGGGCCGGTTCGATGCCCCATCAGGCTTAGCGGCGGTTTCTTTATTTATTGCCCGACTACGAGAACCGAGAACGTGCCGGGGGCCGGTCGCGCTCGCGGCCTCGGGTTCTCCGGCGTCGGCGCGGGCGCGGGACCAACGTCCGCCACGGGCAGATAGACGGTGCCGGTCTTGTGATCGAGAGCCATCGTCCGTGCCCCGGGCAGCGTCTTCACGTTTTCGAGCAGCGAATACTTGTCCGGTGCGTCCTCATGAAATACCGATAGTGCGCCGTCACCGCCGCCCGTCGACACGTAGATCAAGCCCTTCGCGGCGTCGAATTCTAGGGCGTCCACCCCGGGGCCGATGGGCTGGGTCGCGACGATCTTTCCGCTCGTCGCGTCCACCACCGCTAGAAGGCTCGGCGCAGGTGGTTGCGTTTGCCCCCCGCCCCTGCAGCCGATGAAAATGCGGTTGTGAGCGGTGTCTATATCCATGCTGCTGGGCTGAGCGCAGGTGGGCGTCAGCGTCCAGGTTTCCGCCACTTTGAACGTCCGCACGTCGAGCTTGTGGAGCCTACCGACATCCTGCATGTTTAAGAAGACGTGCCCCGCTCCGTCGGATGCCAGGTGCTCGGTTCGGCCTCCCAAGTCTTCGATGGTGCCCGCGATCTTGCCAGTCTTAGCATCAATGGCGGTTAGCCGCTTGCTGCCACGATCAGCGGTAAAGATTAGCTTGAGTTTCGCGTCGTAGATGATGCCGTTGGGGTCGTCGCCGACTCGCACCTTGTCAATTACAGCGAGGGTCTTCAAATCGAAGATGGTGACCGAGCCGGGATCCGTGGCGTCCGCGAAGCCGCGCCCGAATTCGGGGGCTACCGCGACGCCGTGCGCGTCCTTCAGGCCGGTCACCTTCCCTACGACCGAGCCGGAATCGAGATCGAGCACAACGACCTCGATGCCGTGGGGAACATAGAGCCGTCGCCCTTGCGAATCCGCCGAGATGTAGTCCCAGCCGGTGTCCCCGGCAATGGGAATCCGTTTGATTGTGTGATAAGCCGCCGCGGCCGTCAGCGCGAAAGCCAGGGAAACGACGAATGCAATCCCGCGTGTTTTCCAACCAAAGATATGCGGTCTTTTCATTCACAACTCTCCATTTCGAGTACGTTCCAGCGTCGGGATTATACCCATGTCTGGGCTCAGATCAATGGCTGGCAGAACTCCGACAAGTGCGCGTGTTTTTCTTTTTCGCATTGCAGTCTCGTCTTCTGCTCTGCGACTGTAGATTTCCGCGAGTGGCCGGCAATACGGGAATTAACCAGTTCGGTAAACACTATACCGTCAGGCAGGAGTAACGGCATGGAGTGTGGCGGATAAAGTGCGAAACGTCGAGCCAAAACTCCGGCCCTCGTCGAGTTGACGCTTCTGCGGTATGATGCTCTTCCTCGGCAGGTCGTTGCGGAACCCAACTCGAACGCAATCCAGGAGAGGCGAACCATGGCCTGGGCGAACCTACAATTGCGATTGGTCCGCTCGCCCGTACTGCGCTACGGTCTTGCGGCCACTTCCTTCGCCATTGCCCTGGGCTTGGCGCTTCTGGAGCAACGCTACGGTTTCCGCGATCTGGAAGTGCCGCTTTTCCTATTCGCCATTACCCTGACCGCCTGGTATGCGGGGCCATGTCCTAGAATTCTTGCAGCTGTGCTCTTGAGCTTACCCGAACAACAATCGGACCAGATCTTCAATACATTCTTTACCACCAAGCGCCAGGGGATAGGCATGGGACTGTCCATTAGCCGCGCTCTATCGTTGAACTGCGTGGCGTTGAACTGCGTGGCGGCCGGCTATGGGCTGAGAAAAATACGGGGTGCGATGCGCGATCTTTTTTTCCCCCAGCCGGTTTGTTCCCCCAGCCGGTTTGTTCACGCTGCCGGCCGCTGGCGATGCCGTTATATGACGAAGCAAAAATATACCGATGTCTAAAGCGAATTGGTGGACCAACCCTCCCTCTAGCTTGAAGTACGCCATCACCCTCGTTTCGGTTACCTCAGCGGTCATCGTCGCATGGGTGTTGTGGCATTTCTGGCGTTCCGAGGCCTTCGCATCGGTATTTTTCTGCGCCATCATATTCAGCGCCTGGTTCGGCGGCTTCAGGCAGGGTTTGCTCGGGGTCACGGTCTCTGCTCTGGCATTCGATTATTTCTTCCTGTCCCCGGCGCATTCATTTTATTTAGATTCGAGCCAACTGCCGCGCTTCATCATCTTCGTAATGTCAGCGTTAATAATATCCTTCCTGACTGCCTCCCAAAGGAGCACGACAGAATCACTCAGGCGGGCGCGAGATGATCTGAGTACAAATGTTCAGGCGCTTGAGAGAAGCAACGAGGAATTGCGCACGGAGAACTCCGAACGAAAGCTGACCCAAGCTGCGCTTCGTCAAAACCAGGCGTATTTGGCGGAAGCTCAAAGACTCAGTCACACCGGGAGTTTCGGCTGGAGGGTCGCTGCCGGCGAGATCATCTGGTCAGAAGAATCCTTTCGAGTCTTCCAATACGACCGAACGACAAAACCGACCTTGGAAGCTGTTCTCCAACGGGTTCATCCCGAAGACGCTGCCCGAGTGAAACAGACAATCGAGGGCGCGTCGCAGGATGGTAAGGATTTTGATCATGAATATCGCCTGGTGATGCCGGATGGGTCCGTCAAATACGTCCATGTTGTGGCTCATGCCTTAAGCGACGAATCGGGCGGCCTGGACTTTGTTGGAGCGGTGATGGACGTCACCGAGCGCGAGCGGGGAGAGCAGGCGACCCGTTTGCTGGCTGCCGTTGTGGAATCGTCGCACGATGCGATTGTGAGCAAAAATCTAGATGGCATAATCACCAGTTGGAATACGGGCGCAGAACAACTGTTCGGCTATGCTGCGGAAGAGGCGGTCGGCCAGAATATCACGCTGATTATTCCCCCTGACCGTCGGGACGAAGAAAGGGTGATTATTGAACGGCTAAGGCGAGGCGAGCGGGTCGACCACTTCGAGACTGTCCGCATGCGCAAGGACGGCAACCTGCTCGACGTTGCTCTGACGATCTCGCCGATGAAGGATGCGGCGGGTCGCATCGTTGGAGCATCGAAACTGGCACGGGACATAACCGAACGCAAACGTGCCGAAGAAGACTTGCGCCAGGCGCAGGCGGATCTCGCGTACATGAGCCGGGTAACCACCATGGGCGAGTTGACGGCATCGCTAGCGCACGAGATCAGGCAGCCGATTTCCGCAGCCGCAACAAACGCTAAAACCTGCTTGCGATGGCTTCTTCGCGAGGAGCCCGACGTGGCAGAGGCCTGCGAAGCCGCATCGAGGCTCGTTAAAGACGTAACGCGCGCGGCTGATATCATTGGCAGAATCAGCTCGCTGTTCAAGAAGGGCGAGCTGCAGCGGGAGTTAATTGATGTAAATGAACTGATTCGAGAAATGATTGTCCTGCTGCGCAGCGAGGCCAGCCGCTATTCGATCTCGATCTGCACCGGGCTAGCTGAGGATCTCCCCAAGGTCATGGCAGACCGTGTGCAACTGCAGCAAGTTTTCATGAACCTCATGCTCAACGCCATCGATGCCATGAAGGAAACGACCGGCGGAGGTGAGCTTACCATCAAGTCGAAAGCCGATGACGGTCAACTAGTGATCTCGGTCAGCGATACCGGTGTGGGATTGCCCCCGGAGCAGGCGGACCAGATCTTCAGGGCATTTTTTACGACCAAGGACAACGGGACTGGTATGGGGCTGCCCATCAGCCGGTCGATCATTGAGTCGCACGGCGGCCGCTTGTGGGTCACCGGTGCATCCAGGCGGGGCGCAACTTTTCAGTTCACACTGCCCGCCAAAATGGCGGCGCACGCATAGTCTCCCCATCCTCTCACGTGGTAGGGAATCTTCGTTTCTATATGGGCTATGCCACACTGTTAGCACGCACTCGTCCGCGCCGTTACTGCGGACTGGGGCGCGAGCGATGGTGTCAGCGCGTCCCAGTGCGATTGTTTACCGAGGTAATTTACTGAGCCTGGATCATAGTCACTGCTGCACTGTGGCTCGCAGCACCACTTGGTCTGAGGGAGTTTTCGTATGCGAGTCAATCTCCGCGGTGATAAACACCTTGAAACTGGTGAGAACGGTCGTCGATTTTATGTCACCCTTGAGATCGTCTCCGACCTTCATCTCGCCCTGACTTTGCGGCTGAGAACCGTCCTCCTGCAACCAGACCACGTAGGCGTTGGCACTAGGAGTGAGCATTCCCGGTTTCGCCAGGTGCTCAACCTGCACATGGACCTGCATGTTGCCGTTCTTCTCCTTGGCGACGTCAACTTCGCCCGCCGCCGCCGGAACTTCCTTCATGGAGGTCATGTGGTAGGTTTTTGCCCAGCCAACTGTGGTCATCGCTAATACGACCGCGCACAATAGCGCGAGGCGATAAAATATTTGTCTGTACATGCTTGGCACTCCTTTGGAAAAGCCAATCTAGATAACAGCCCATTGGCTTATAAGCTAACAGTATGCTAAAGCATACGAGCATGGATGTCTGTCCTATTGCGCACACATTCTAGTTCGTGAGGCAAAGTTCGATCTAGCGACTCCGCGTTGGCGTGCTTACGTGAGTAGCGCCGTTTCCACGGACTTTCGCAGTATGCAGCGCATCCATAGGGTGTGTAGCGGGGACGAAGTAAGGGCACAAAAATGATCGGCCACTACTCGGTAAAAGGCGCGGTAATAAAAGGGAATTATCGGAAACTCGCTTCTAGCGGGCCGTGGCCACATGCCGATAATCTGGCGTCATCGGAATGTGGCCTGGTCCCGGAGGGAATTCTCTGCATACGTCGTGCTGGTCACCGCCTCACTTGACCTCTGCGGGGGTTGCCGTGGCAGGTCCCATACCTACAATTTCGAGTACGACGTCCTCATCCTTGGCGCCGTCGTAGTGAATGCCTTTACCAACATCGGTAACGAAGCTGCCCGCTGGTATGGGAACGGTGCTGTCGGGGTCATATTTAGTGCCGGTGCCTTTCCACCACGTGCCAGAAATGACGGTGATATACCGATCATTGGGATGAAAGTGCGGGCGGCTCATGTTATGTGCATGCCATTTCGTTAGTTGGATATATAGACCTGGCTTGGTAGGGTCACCCATCAGGATGGCGCTTTGCGAACCACTGGTTGGCGAGCCAGTCCATTGAATATTACTGGGAAGTTTAACGACGACCGCTGCCGGGTCGAGATCGGCGGCCTTGTCCGATCCGAGCGATACGAATATCGCAATCGCCAGCGCCATGAGCCCGTATTGCCATCGCATCCGAAAGCTGAGCATGTTTCCTCCAGAACGGTTGAATGGCTGCAGAACATGAAATTCTTAGCTTAGATTTTTCGTTGATGCAACACGAATCGGTTTTCGCAAAGCGCCGACGTAACTTGCGTAAGGGTGGCGTTCGCCTCCCAAAGAAGATTGGCAAGAAGCGGTGAGGAGGCTGCGAGATCGTAGCGGCGTGCTAGACGTAATACTTTATGAAGCGGGGTGAGGGCGAGGTCAGTTTCCGATGAGCCGACTTATGTGAGCCCTATCCGACTTGGGATGGGGCGGAGGCTTGGTGGATTGCTTTCGGTTTGCCTACGATCCCGTCTTGAATGTGGTGTATATTCGGTCGCAGTTGGGGGCCCAAATAGAAAATCCGGACCGTTGGAGGAAATATTTCATGCGACCATTTTGCCTGGCAGTTGTAATTGCAGCAGGGATCGCGATGTCGGCGTCCATAGGATTGGCTCAGCATGACCCAACCGCAGGTCCTTATAAGGTGCTAAAGACAGTTAAAGCCGGCGGTGAAGGTGGCTTTGACTATATTTCGGCGGACGTCGAGGGCCGTCGTCTGTATGTCCCACGGAATGGTCCGATGGGGCAACTGATGGTCTTCAATCTGGATACGCTGGAACCAGCGGGCTCGATTGCCGGCGTCAAGTCCGGTGGCGCTGCCGTCGACCCCAAATCCCATCATGGCTTTTCCACCACCAAGCCCATTACCATGTGGGACTCCAAAACTTTGCAGGTGATCAAGACGATCGACGTGGATGGCCAACCTGATGGCATCATGTTTGACCCATTTAATGAACGCGTGTGGGTGCTGAGCCATATGCCGCCGTACGCCACCGTGATCGATGCCAAGGAAGGCAGTGTCGCGGGCACGATTGACCTGGGCGGACAGCCCGAGCAGGCCGCGAGCGATGGCAAAGGCACCGTCTACGTGAACATCCTGGACAAGTCCAACATTGCCGTGGTGGACGCGAAGAATTTGACCGTGACGAAGCACCTTGACCTCAGCTCCAAAGGCGTGATGGCGGGTAGCGGCCTGTCGCTTGATGCAAAAAATCACGTTCTCTTTTCGTATTGGCGCTTGCCCTCACCTGTGGTCGTGATTGTGAACGCCGAAAACGGCAACATCATTACCAGCATCCCGACCGCTGTGAATGTGGATACCGTCGCGTTCAATCCCGCAACGATGGAAGCCATAAGCACCGCAGGCGCCGGCTCGATCGTGTTCGTCAAGGAAAATAGTCCCACCAGCTTCGAGGTGGAGCAGAGGCTGCAAACGATGGCAGGCGCCAGAAACATGGTGCTCGACACCAAGACGAATCACGTGCTCAGCATGGCGTTCGAGTACGGGCCGCTTCCGGCTGACGCGCCGCCACCAGTGCCAGGTCGTATGGCCCTGGGTCCCCCGCTGCCAGGCTCGTTTACGCTTCTGATGGTAGGTAAGCAGTAGATAGCCTGCTCAGACTTGCATGCATCAGAGGAACGACAGCGTCCGCGTGGAAGGCGGCTCGGAACGCCTTAGCTGCGGATCTTCCAACCGTGGGCCTTTTATTCAGAGTCTCCTCGGAGCCGCACTGCTAACGTTTTGGGAGGCGTTCCCTGCTCGCGGGCGATCTCCAGGCCCGCCTTGTGAAGTCCTTCGATCAGGTGCTCGATGAGTTCGGGGTCCCACCACTTCCTGAGTTCGTCGCGTGCCACCACGGCGAAGTCTGGTCTGATGGTTAGTAAATCCTGGACCGCGTTGCGCGCCGATTCCTTTTCGCCGAGCTGCCCGTAAGCCGCAGCAAGTGCGAAGTGGGTGCGCCAGAAGGCGGGCATGTTGACCTTGAGGGCTATTTCCAGGGCACGCCGGTAGTCATGCTGGCGATAAGCATTGAAGAACAACGGGAACCAGTACCATCCGGGGTGATTCGGGTTAAGCTCGATGGCTCGTTTCGCGAGAGCGCAACCGCGATCCCAGTCGCCGGAGTATGCGATCTGAAATCCGAGATACGCGCCAGTCAGTCCATCCATCGAGTTGAGGGCGAGCGACCGCTCGGCTGCGGTGCGGAAAGCTCCGAACTCTCTGTGGAAGAACAATGCCGAGGCTAACGCCGCGTGAGCAAGGTGGTTGGATGGCGCGACATCCAGCGCGCGCCGGGCCGCGGCCAACGCTCGGCCGAGAGGATCAGGCTGCAAATTGAACCCGTGCGTGTATTCTTCGCGGTACAGCCACGAGAGCATGGCCCAGCAATCTGCACGATCGGGTGGCTGTTTTACGGCACGTTCCAAGACCGCCCTGGCCACTGCATGCTCCGCCGCGTTGATGCGCTGGTGGTGACCGAAACTGCGGAGCAGGGCCTCGTAGGGCGTGAACCCTACGGGGTCGCGGTTCCGGAGAACCTCCGTCATGTTGTGCGGCAGGACGCCTTGGGTGTCGGCAACCGTGGAGACGATGCGGGGAACGACGTCATCGACAAGTTCGAATACCGCATCGGGACTGAAGGGATGGTCGTAGGTTTCTGCCCACAAGCCGGCGCCGGAACTGGCGTCCACCAACTGGGCGGCAATGCGAACCTTCGCGCCTGCCTTTCGAACGCTCCCCTCCATCACGTAGCGCGCGCCGAGGGCCTTGCCGATCGCCCGGATATCCCCAGACTCGCTGGAATACTTGGCGGTCGAGGTCCGCGCGATCACCCGCAGGTAGGAGAATCGCGACAATCCGGTGACGATCTCCTCGGTGATTCCCTCGGCTAAGGCTTCCAGTCCGACCTCCGCGCCTTTGTACTTGAATGGCAGCACGGCAACCCAAAACCCCTCCACGGCGCGGGCAGCGCCTGAGTCGGCTTCGATCATGGTGGTCACTCCGCGTAATCCACTGCGGAGGTCGCGCGCTGACTGGAACCGGTCCGCGGC
>PLJR01000028.1:5315-6819 GCA_003140295.1 Acidobacteriota bacterium | reverse complement strand
GTCGTCATTTGGCTGCGATCATTGGCCAGAACGAAGCCCCCTGGCCTGCCCACTGCGCCCAGAACATAAACAATTCCCGCGTGCGGAACGGTCACGATGTCGCCCGCCTGCAGAATGATGTTGTTTACCGGGTCACCGCTTTCCATCAATTGGTTCAAATTCACCGTGATGGTATTGGATAACGCTGGCGGCATGGTCGGTATCGGCGCGTCCTTTGCGGCAACTTCAGCGGATGGAAAATTCGTGTCGGGCGCGGGCGTTACAGGTGCGACGCCGCTCACGGCTTGGGAGGGTCCTGCTGTTGATCCGCCAGAAGCTGGCGAATTATTATTTGGCGACGACGGCGGCGGAATCACATCATTGGTCGAGGACGGAATTACATCCTCATTGCTGATGGGCGGCGCTTGCACCGTATCCGCAGACTCGGAAATCGGCCGCGTCACAATCGCCGTATCACCGGCGTCATTTGCGACGCCTCCAGCTTCCGCCAACACTTCCAGCAAAGTTACAGGGCGCTCCGCCTGGTACACCATCTGATGTCCCACCGCGCCTACCACAGTGATGGGCTTGCTCTTCCTATCTTTAACCGAAACACTTACTTCTGGGTGGCTGACTAATCCGTTGGCTTGCAACACCTCGGCGATCTTTTGCTCCGCCTGTGTTTCCGTCAGCCCCTTGACCTGCAGCCGCACGGGAATCAGCGGGAGCCCAATAGTGCCGGTCTGGCTGACCCGCACGTCCCGGCTAAGCTCTTTCACATCAAAGACATCTATGCTGATCGTGTCGCCACTGCCGATGACGTAATCGTGCGGGATATAGCGCGCTGTCGCTGACAGCGATCTTATTCGGTCGTTCGTCTCTTGTGGGGTTCCGAGTACCGTCTGGGCACAAGTGCGTGCGCCCCCGACCATCAATACGAGTAGCCCGGCGGTGGCATGACACCATGACCGCGCACCCAGTGTCACTGGTTGCATCGAATGAATGACTCCCTCAATTAGTATACAGGTTGGGAACGTTGGCGTCAGCGTTTTCGCGAATGATGCCGGCCCCGCGTGGGCGCCGTTGCCGCCGCATTCGTAGGGGCAATTGTAGAACTAGCCAATGTGGCCGCCAGAAAAAAGAGCTGCGCATTCGCGGGAAGGTGCAAATTGAAATCCACAAGACTGTGGACCAGAAATCCTGAGCACGCCACTAAACCCGATAGATTCAACGCGGCGGAAAACGAAGTATTGCCTCCCGACAATTGTTGCGACGAATGAAACAGCAAAAGACCCAGATACAACGCGCAACAGAGACCGCCCGCAATCCCTGTTTCCGCGAGCGCCTCCACATAATCGTTGTGAGCGTGATTCACAATTCGTCCATCGTACAACGTTTCATACGGAGGGAAAACGATCTGCAACGTTCCGAGTCCCGTCCCCATCCAGGGGTGCTCCACAAAAATTCGCCAGGTGTCCCTACGCATCGACGCGCGTTTTCCACTCGATACTTCCATCGCCTTCAT
>PLJR01000028.1:0-5299 GCA_003140295.1 Acidobacteriota bacterium | reverse complement strand
CTGCCAATCGAAACTATCGCGAACAGCCCGACAATGAGCCATCGCTCGCGCCGCACCTTCCCCAACATCAGCGGTACCAGCGACATGGGAATAAACAGTTCTGCAAAACCCGCGAAGTGATTGCGATTTACGTATGGCCCAAAAGGAATTCCTCCATAATGCATTTCACGGAACCAGTATAGTTTCCCGTTAAATGTCAGGTGCTGCAGGATCCCGAAAATCGAGACCACAAACCCGAATATCATCACGAACCACACGAAGCCGCGCCAATCTTCCAGCGTGCGAAAAGCCTGCACCGCCAGAAACACCATGAGTACATCCGCTAACAGCAGCGTGAATTCTTGGCGGGTGTTGAAAGCCGAAGCACTGGTAGAAAATAAAAGTTGCGCAAGAACCACCAGCAGAAACGCCACCATGGGCGGCAATAAAGGCGAAATCAGTATCGTCTCTTCGCTGTGAAGGTAAAACCGGACTGCCCACGCCAGGAACAGCAGCGCAATGCCAGCCTCAAAAACAGCTCGCGCCCAATCTTCAACGCCACCGTGGGCCAATACTCCAAACGCTACCAGCGCGCAGATTCCGATGCGTACAAATTTCATTTCTTCGCGCCGCTTTTCGGAATCGGCGTCAGCGCCACGTCGTCCACCCAAGCCGTGCCGCGGATCTTGTTATCTTCCTGGTCGCTCGCATCGCGCCGCAGGCAAATTTGCGCCTCTTGATTCTCCTTCGCGCCTGGCCATACCGCCGCAAAGCGTGTCCACGGCTGCGTTCCCCGCACGTCTGCGGTTGTCGCACCAGTCTGCCCGGGAATTCCCGGCCGCAATTCGATGCGCACGCCCTGGTCCGTCGTCAAATCCTTGGATTTCATCCATCCAGAAAGCTCGTACGCCGTTCCCGCTTCCGTGGGCACCGTCTGACAAACATCGTAAAACGCAACGTCGGAACTGCCGTCAAACGACACCCGCAGCGAGCGCTTCCCGGAATATTTTTCCTGCGTGTCAAAGCCTATCTGCGCACTGCGAGAAGTTCTTGCAAAGCGCCAGGCATACGCTTCGCCGGTGACATCCGATTCAAATCCGCCGTCCCAGACCATCGAATTCTTCGGCCCTTCGAGCTCTGAAAGGCCTGCCAACTCCACCGCTTGCTCCCAAACTTTGTGGGCCTCGCTAGCTTGCCCCGTGCCACGCAACTCCATCACTACTTGAAAAGCATCGTGCAGCGGAATCCTCGGGTGCATCGCCACTATTCGCGTCCACACCTTCAGCGCGTTTTCAATCTGGCGGTCTTGCGCTAGGTCCTCCATCACCGCGATATAAACGTCGCTCTTGGCTGGAAGTACCCGGTCCAAAATCACATTCGCATCTGGTTCTACGCGCAGACATCGCGAAACAGCTTCCGCTGCTCTGCCCGGATCGGCCTCTACGGAACGCCGCATCTCCGCAAAGGCCGGTTCCAGTTCGCCTTGCCGCAACAGAAAATTTCCGTATCGCCAGGAAACCTCCGCGGAAAGCGGGTAGGTCTGTTTGGCACTGATGAACGCCTTGCGCGCGGCAACGTCGTTGCCCTCGGATTCGTAAGTGGCCGCCAGTTCCAGCCAGGTGGATGTCGCGTGGGGATCTATCTCCAGCGATTTTATATAACTGCTGATGGCGCGCTGCGGATTCGCATCTTCGAAGCTGTATTGCAGGTAGCGGCCCAGCAGGTACCAATTGCGCGGGTTGCCAGGCTCGATTTGCGTAGCCCGTTCGAATCCGTGCAGCGTTTCCGTTTCCGTGTAATAGGTTGCGCGTGCGGTCTGTACGCTGAAATAGGAAAGATACGCCGCAATCGCGAGCGCGACGCCCACTACGGCACCGCGCGCCGCGGCGCTAGACAGGGACACTATCATGCGCCTGTACTCTGCCTAGCCCACTTCAAACTTGCAAGCGCCAATTAATCCTCAAAAAAATAATAAATGTCTTTTGACTGAACGGACTGAACTGAATTGTCTGTCGAAATATTTGTTGGATGCGGCCGTCGTGCAGCTAAAAGCCCGATTAGCGGAGCGTCACTCCTACTTGCCGAACGACGCCGATAACGTTTCTTCGCCTCGACCTCGGCGACGCACATCGATGCCCAGACGCTTGATCTTCTGATTGAGGGTCGACAACGGAATCATAAATCGTTCCGCCGCCTCTGTTTGGTTCCACGCCGTACGTTCCAGCATATCCATAATAATGCGGCGCTCGATTTCGTCCATAATCTGAAACAGCGACGGCTGCGAATGGTCCGCTCCGGCCCGCGACCCGGGCTCCCCGGGCAGTGGCGGCAGAAATTCAGAGAGTTGCAGCCGCACTCCCCGGACGATCTCCTTGCTTCGAATGCTCTCGGGCAAAAGGTCCGCGTCCACGCGTTCCTGCGTAGAAAGCACCACTGCGCGTTCCACCACATTTTCTAGTTCTCGCACGTTGCCCGGCCAGTCGTAGTCCATCATTAATTTCATCGCGCCCGGCGTGAATTGCCTGAGTGGTTTTTCATTCTCTTTGCAATAGCGGTCCATAAAGTGCGCGAGCAGCAATGGCACATCTTCGCGACGGTCACGCAGCGGTGGAAGCTGCAGGTGAATCACGTTCAAGCGGTGGTACAGGTCCTCTCGGAAACGCCCTTCACGAACCAGCGTAAGCAAATCCACGTTGGACGCCGCCACGATGCGCACGTCCACGTGCAGGCCGGTCGACTCGCGCCGCTTGTCGCCGTCCTGATTCCGCCGGATCGCGCGCAGCAGCTTCTTCTGCGGACCGCGGCCCACGTGCGCGATCTCTTTCACCAGCAGCGTGCCGCCGTTGGCGCGCGCGAGCTGATCGTCCACGCCGGGCGGCTCGTCCTCTTCATCCGGATCGACGCGCACGAAGTCGTGGTTGCGGCGCGGCCCGATCTCGTGGAGCAGCCGCGCGACGCGCTCGCGGCCGGTGCCGCGCTCTCCCTCGATGAGCAGCGGCGAATCCGCGTGCGCAGATTCCTGCACGCGCTCGCGCAGCTCCTTCATTGCTGCCGATCCACCGAGCAGCTGGTCACGAAGTACGAGAGGCGCCATGAGCGCGAAGTATTACGCGACTTCGCGGCTCACCTTGTCAACGTCAGAAGCGATCGCCGCTGGAAATTTTTTCTCTTGCATCAGCGACGAGAAATAGCGTGTCGCGATCTCGCGCACTT
This sequence comes from Acidobacteriota bacterium, assembly GCA_003140295.1. Lineage (GTDB taxonomy): Bacteria > Acidobacteriota > Terriglobia > Acidiferrales > UBA7541 > Palsa-189. The sequence goes on along the minus strand of PLJR01000028.1, from coordinate 2,107 downwards.
GCACCGGATCGAGCACGTGAAACGCCTGCTCGCGCACGTGCGCGGAGTCGCGCAGGCCCTTGGTGTACCAGGCGACCGCCTTGCGCAGCTCGTGCACCAGCTTCTTCGGCGCCGCGTGCGAGACGATGTAGTCCAGGTGGCGATCGAAGACGCGCGCGCGCTCGTGCACGTCGGGCGGCCCCGGATCGGGCCGGCCCGCCAGGCGTTCGCGGATCGATCGGAACAGCCACGGATTGCCGAGCGCGCCGCGGCCGATCATCACCGCGTCGCAGCCGGTCTCCTCGCGCATGCGGAAGTAATCGTCGATCGTCAGCACGTCGCCGTTGCCCACCACCGGCACGTTCGCCGGCACCGCTTCGCGCACCTTGCGAATGATCGCGCGATCGCTCTTGCCGGAAAATCCCTGCTCGCGCGTGCGGCCGTGCACCGTGATCATCGCCGCGCCCGCTTCGACCATCGCGCACGCGAACTCGGGCGCGTTCAGGTGTCGCTCGTCCCAACCGGCGCGATGCTTGACCGTGACCGGCAGGTGCGCGGGCACCGCTTCGCGCANNGCAGCCCATGTTGATGTCGATCAACGAGGCGCCGATCTCCACGCCCATGAGCGCGGCGCGCGCCATCAGATCGTGCTCGCGGCCGAAGATCTGCACACCGAACGGACGGCCGTTGAGCGAAGGGGTGAGCTTGTCCATGGTCTTGCGCGCGCCTTCGGTGAGCGCGTTGGCGGAGAGGAACTCGGTGATGGTCAGGCCGACGCCGAGCTCCTCGCACACGGTGCGGAAGGGCAGGTCGGTGACCGCCGCCATGGGCGCCAGGACGACGTCGGGCGTGACGTGCAAATTCGCGATACGCATCGATTTCGGGGGGATTTATAGCAGAAATCAGGCGGCGCGCGCGTGGCGATACCAGGTGCCGTGCAGGCGGGTGGCCTCGGTGGGCAGGAACAGCGCGTCTTCGTAGCGCGACGTCGCGCGCCGGCACAGCCACGCTTGCAGCACGGACAACAGCCCGTATCCATTCGTGGAAAGCCACAGCCCCCAGGCCACGCCGTTGGACGGCCGAAGCGGGGTGGCGAGCAACAGCAGCGACAGCGCGAAGATCACGCCGTTGAGCCAGAACGCCCACGCCGCGGCGTTGCGCGCCTTGAAGTAGGCCTCGCGCGGATCGCGACGCAGCAGCGCGAACCCGGTCGCGTACAACTTGGCCGCGGTGATCAGGCCCGGGATCGAGACCAGCCCGATGCCGCCCGCCACCAGCCCGAACGCGCCCATCAACAAGCCCGGCACGAACATCTGCCCGAACAACAGGCAGCTGAACGCGGCCACCTTGATCATCCGTGGAGCCTCGCGCAGGTACGCGGGCACCGTGCCCGAGTCGCGATAGAGCGACTGCTCGACGGAGTGCGTGGGCAGGCGGCCGATCTCGACCTCGCGCCAACGCCAGCGCCACTTCTTTTCGACCAGCACGTAGGGCAGGGCGGCGGCGAGCACCAGACCGAGGGGGATGGCGACCAGCATGAGCGCTTCCACGATCCATTGTACGTAGGCGGGCCGGGAATCCTTTCCCGACAGATGGTAGGGTAACGTCATGAAAGCGCTCCTGTTCGAACACGCCGACCACGAAGGGGCCGGGCTCCTGGGCGACGCGCTGACCATCCAGCGCGCGAGCGTCGACAAGCGGCGGCTGCATCGTGGCGAGGCGCTGCCCGAGAGCATCGACGGATACGGCGTGGTGATCGCGATGGGCGGGCCGATGGAGGCATGGGACGATCCGCGTCACGCGTGGCTGGAGGGCGAGGCGCGCCTGCTGGCGGACGCGGCGCGCGCGGGCCTGCCGACGCTCGGGGTGTGCCTGGGCGCGCAGCTGCTCGCCCGCGGGTTGGGCGCGCGCGTGTATCGGGGGCCGGCGCTCGAGATCGGGCTCTTGCCGCTGACGCTCACCGACGAGGGACGCGCGGACGAGCTGCTCAAGCCGTTCGATCAGCACCCGGTGCTGCACTGGCACCACGACACGTTCGAGCTGCCCGAAGGCGGGGTGCGGCTGGCGTCGTCGGCGGCGTACGAGAACCAGGCGTTTCGCGTCGGCGCGCGCGCGTACGGCGTGCAGT
>PLJR01000302.1 GCA_003140295.1 Acidobacteriota bacterium | reverse complement strand
ACGCTGCGCCTGTACGAGCGCGTGGGCTTGCTGAAGCCTTCGCGCTCGGACGGAAACACGCGGCTCTACACCGATGCCGACCTTGAAAGGCTGGAAGTGATTCTGACGCTCACGCGGGAAATGGGCGTAAATCTGGCAGGCATCGAAATCATCCTTAATATGCGCGAAAGAATGGCGGAGATGCAGCGCGAAGTCGAGGCCTTTACGGAGTTCGTCCGCTACGAATTGTCGCGGGAGATGCACTCCGCCCATGTGAAACCATCTCGCGAGGCGCTGGCACGGCTGGCGCCCGCTAAAGCAATTCGCGTGCATAAATAAGCGGATCTGGTCTTGCATCTTCCTGCAGATCTTGTGCCGCTGAAATATCTCATTAAAGTTTCAGTAAAATTCTAAGCACATGCGCCCGCGCTGTGATCCCCCAGACTACCGAAACCACTCCTCCCTAGCCGGATACGTCCGCTGGTGGCACTCACCGCATCGCAGCACGAATTATTCCCCGATCGTTTCCTCAGCGATTTTCACATTTCCGATTTTTCCACTGCTGGCAAATCTTGCGCGCACGCCCTGCCGCGCCTATGCTCTCTCTCATGGCGCAACCCGATTGCCCCCTGTGCAGCGGTACCGGATGGCGGCTGGTCGAACGCGTGGATGCCAACCAGAAGGCTGAACGCGTGGTCGAGCGCAAGGATGCCGTTTTGGGCGCCTCCGCCGCGGCGCCTAAGTTCACTTGGGCGGTGCCGTGCGACTGCACCGGAGGCGACCGCTCGTCCCGTGCCCTGGACCGGGCGCGCATTCCCCGGCGGTACGAACACTGCGATTTCGAAAACTTCGACACCGACGTTTGGGATGGCCAGCCCGATGCCGGCGCCTGGAACCGCAGGCTGTCACAGGCGCGCGTCGTGATCGAAGCGTTCGCGCGAAATTATCCCGCGGGAGGCGAAACCGGAATCCTCCTGATGGGATCTTGCGGCACCGGCAAAACCCATCTGGCGGTATCTGCGTTACGGCACTTGATGCTGCGCGGCCACGGCGCGCGCTTTTACGATTACCGTGAACTGCTCAAGGAAATTCAGGCCAGCTACGATCCCGACCATCCGGTTAGCGAAATGGGCGTACTCGAGCCGGTTCTCGAGACCGAGGTCCTGCTGATCGACGATATAGGAGCGAGCAAACCCTCCGACTGGGCGCTCGATACCATGGGGCACATTTTGAATAAGCGTTATAACGAGAAGCGTGTGACTCTGCTGACCACCAATTATCTCGATGGATCCGAAGTTACCGTAGCGCCGGTGAGAATGCCTTCCGGCCAGGCGGTGACCGCGCCCCGCGACCAGACGCTGACCGACCGCCTGGGTCCGCGAATTCGTTCCCGCCTGTACGAAATGTGCCGCACCGTCGAATTGATTGCGCCTGATTACCGCCTGGAAATTCGCCAAGCCGGCCGCGTCCGTTCGTAAGCGTTTCGAACGCGTTCTTTTAGGCCGCGGCGCAAATCGGCGGTTTCATTGACATAGGCACTCTCGGCGGGTATCATCCCGCCGATGCAGCTTTTGCACTCTGCATCCCCTTCCTTGCTCCAGTCCCGGGATTCCGCGAGGAGCCAACCGCAGCAGGCAGGGGAAGTTATTTTGGGGGAAAGGCTTCAGGATGTTTTTTGAGTTTGAACCGTGGGGAGCTAATCCCAACGACTCGCAGGCGACCGCTGCGACAACCGCCGAGCAAGCGCCCGAATTGCGCGAGCCTGCAAAAGAAGTCTTGCGCGAGCCTGCGAAAGACGATTTGCGTGAGCCTGCGAAAACCGATTCGCGCGACNNACAAGTAGAAGACCCGCGCCCCCGAGAAACGCTCCAGTCCCCCGAACCGGCGCCGCAACCGCACGAACCGCAACCAAGCCACGCACCGCAGGTGCCCGCCAGTGCCGCTGTGGCCGCCGCTGCCACCCCAGCCCAACCGGCACTGGAACCCGCGCGCGTCGCGCCGTCTGAACCGCCTTCCGCTTCAGGTACGGCGCCCGGTACCGAGCAAGATGCCGGGCCCACTGCTTCCCAGGCCGCCGTGCAGACCTCGGAATCCGAGGATGCGGACGTATCAGCCTCCGGCGAAGATCTCAATCAATTGATGGACCAGTATGCCGCGCCCCAGCAGGCGCCGACCGAGGGAGAAATCGTCGAAGGCCGCGTGATTGCCGTCGCCGATCTCGGCATCGTCGTGGACATCGGCGGCAAGTCCGAGGGACTGATTCCCTCGCTCGAATTTGCCGAGGCCGAACAGCCCGTAAAACTGCTCCCCGGCCAGACCATCGAAGTGCAGCTCACCGGCGAGCGCAAAGAGGGCTACGTTCTGCTTTCTTATCAACGGGCGCTTCGCCGCCGCGTATGGGCCAACCTCGAAAAGGCGTATCACGACAAAACCAATATCACCGGCCGCATTGTGGATCGCGTGAAGGGTGGCCTGGTTGTCGACGTGGGCGTGCGCGCCTTCCTGCCGGCTTCGCAAGCCGACCTGCGTCCGGTGCACGACCTCGAGGAATGGAAAGATCGCGAGCTCGAAGTCCGCGTCTTGAAGATGAATCGCAAGCGCGGCAACGTGGTCGTTAGCCGCCGCGCAATTCTCGACCAGGAACAGCATGCGCAGCGCCAGAAGTTGGTGGACTCGCTCGCGGAAGGTCAAATCTTTCACGGCACGGTGAAGAGCATCACCAGTTATGGCGTTTTCGTCGATCTGGGCGGCCTGGATGGCCTGCTGCATGTCTCCGATCTCTCCTGGGGCCGCGTAACCAATCCCGCCGACGTGGTTCGGCCGGGGGAAGAGATCGACGTTCAGGTGTTGAAGTTTGACCGCGAAAAGCTGCGCGTTTCCCTCGGCCGCCGGCAATTGCTGCCGGACCCCTGGGCCAGCGTCCCGGAACGCTTTCCGGTGGGCACGCGAGCGCAGGGACGTATCGTGGGCGTCGCGGATTACGGCTGCTTTGTCGAGCTCGATGCCGGCGTAGAAGGCCTGGTGCACGTTTCCGAGATGAGCTGGTCGAAGCGCAAACAGCACCCTACGAAACTGGTGCAGGTAGGCGATCCAGTCGAGGTGGTCGTGCTCGAGCTGCGTCCCGATCAGCGGCGCATCTCACTCGGCATCAAGCAGGCCCAGCCCGACCCGTGGACCGAGCTCGCGAAGAAATACCCGGTCGGCTCGCAGGTTTCCGGCCGCGTTCGCAATCTCACGGAATTCGGGGCCTTTGTGGAAATCGAAGAAGGCTTCGACGGCTTGATCCACGTGAGCGATGTCAGCTGGACCTCGCGTGTCAAAAATCCCACCGAACTCTTTAAGAAAGGCGATACGGTCGAGGCCAAGGTTCTCAAGATCGACACCGCGAATCGCCGGGTGTCGCTCGGCATCAAGCAGCTCCACGATATCTGGGCCGACTGGTTCGCCGCCCACAAGGTCAACGACGTGATTCGCGGCAAGGTCTCGCGCCTCACCACATTTGGCGCCTTCGTGGAATTGGGCGAGGGCATCGAAGGTCTGTGCCATATTTCCGAAATCGAGGAGCGCCGCCGTGACAAGCAGGAATCGCAACCTCGCGGCGGGTCCACCTCGGTCCTGGCTCCAGGGCGCGAATACGATTTCAAGATCGTCAAGATCAATTCCGAGCAGCACAAAATAGGCCTGAGTTACCGCGCCGCCGTCAAACAGACCGAACGGCGCGAAATGGAGGATTACCGATCGTCGAAGTCGTCCCCCACCGCGACGATTGGGGATGCGATCATGGCCAAGCGCGTAACTTCGTAGAGTCGGCGCGCCTCCGATAAATTTAGGTCGGCCTTGCAGGTCAGACGCAAAAGTTCTTTCCTACCGGACGCATTGGTGGTATTCAGAGGCCACCGTTCGTGGCCTTACCCCGGGTCGGCTTCTCCAGGCGGCCACGGATTTTAGTTCCCTTGGAGTTAAGTGAATGAATGACGCCACCATGACCAAGGCCGATCTAGTCGAAGAGGTCATCCGTATCACCGAATTGCCGCGAAAAGAATCCGAAGCCATCGTGGAAACGATTTTCGACTCCATCATTTCCGCGCTGCAGACCGGAGACAAGATCGAGATCCGCGGCTTTGGCAGCTTTCGCACGCGGCAGCGTCGCGGCCGGATCGGACGTAATCCCAAGACCGGTGCGAAGGTGCAGGTTCCACCCAAACGCATCCCCTTCTTCAAACCCAGCAAAGAGCTGAAGGACTTCGTGAATACGAATTCGGCGCATGCCGCGGCCGCGCCGCCCGAACCGTCTTCCCAGGACTAGCCCACTCGTATGGATTACGTCTGGACGCCCTGGCGATATCGCTACATCGTCACCGCGGGCCGTGAAGACCGTTGTGTGTTTTGCGACGCCGCGGCCGCCGGCGACGACGTCGCCATGTTGATCGTCTTCCGCGGCAGCAAAAACTTCGTAATTCTCAATCGTTTCCCATACACCTCCGGTCACGCGATGGTCGTGCCCTACGCGCACCTGGCCACCCTGTCGCAACTCGACTCGGAAACCCTCACCGAAATGATCGTGCTGGCGCAACGGTTGGAGGGCGCGCTACAAACCATTTATCACCCGGAAGGCTTCAACGTGGGTTTGAACATTGGCCGCGCGGCCGGCGCGGGAATCGCGGGTCATTTGCACCTGCACGTTTTGCCCCGGTGGGTAGGGGACACCAATTTCATGACCACGGTCTCGGAAACCCGCGTGCTCCCCGAGGAGCTCACCCAGACCTACGAGCGGCTGCGACGCACCCTCGAGGCTGCACCGCCGGCCAATGCGGCCCCCGCGCCAAAGGACGGCTCGGACGCCTCCGCGGACGAGAACCGCAGGTGAACCTCGCGCTCACCGACGAGCAGGCGCTCTTGCAGCGCACGGTGCGCGAATTCGCCGAAGCGGAAGTCCAACCCCGCGCGCGCGAAATTGACGAGACGGGCAACTTTTCTCGTGAAACCTTTCGCAAGGCCGCCGCGCTGGGCCTGGCCGGCGTCGCCATTCCCGACCGCTACGGCGGAGCCGGCTTCGACCACACCGGTTACGCCATCGTAATCGAGGAGATTTCCCGCGTGTGCGCCTCCACTGGCGTCATCCTCTCGGTGCAAAATTCGCTCTACGCTGATCCCGTTTGCCGCTTCGGAACCGAGGAACAAAAAGAAAAGTTCCTGACGCCCTTCGCGCGCGGCGAGCGCATCGGCTGTTACGCACTCACCGAACCGCAGGCCGGCTCCAATGCCGCCGCGCTGCGGACCGCCGCCGTCCGCCGCGGCGATCGCTATATCGTTAACGGCGCCAAAGCCTGGATCACCAATGGCGGCGTAGCCGACGCCGCCCTCGTTTATGTGAATACTGATCGCGACCGCGCCGAAAAAGGCATCACCGCCCTCATCGTCGAACGCGGCACGCCCGGCTTCCATGTCGGCAAAGAAGAAAAAAAACTTGGCATCCACGCCACGGCCTGCACCGAGCTTTCCTTTACCGATTGCGAAGTCCCCGCCGAAAATCGCCTGGGCGCCGAAGGTGAGGGCTACAAGATCGCCTTGGCCACCCTCGACGGCGGGCGTATCGGCATCGCCGCCCAAGCTACCGGCATCGCCCAGGGAGCGTTCGAGCACGCCCTGGAATACGCGCAGCAGCGCACCGCTTTTGGCCATCCCATTGCCGATTTTCAGGCCATTCAATTCATGCTGGCCGATATGGCCACGGAAATTGATGCCGCCCGCCTCCTGGTGCGCAAGGCCGCCTGGAAGCAGGACACCGGCGCGCGTTTCACCATGGAAGCTTCCGTCGCCAAGCTTTTCGCATCCGAAATGGCCACGCGCGTCACCCACAAAGCGATGCAGATTCACGGCGGCAATGGCTACAGCCGCGAATATCCCGTCGAACGCATGTACCGCGATGCGCGCATCACCGAGATATACGAGGGCACCAGCGAGATTCAGCGCTTGATCATCGCCGCCGGGGTGCTCAAGACCGTACTGAAGAACGTGCCGAAAAACGTGCCGAAGAATTACTAACCGCATCCAGCTCCGTGGCGGCGCAAGTGCTATTCTGCGGCTATGAATCGCTCCTGCGGCGGCAGCCGGCTCGCTCACCCGCATCCTGTAGCGGCACCGCATGCTCCATCTCGCCCCCTGCCAGAGCCCCATGCTGGATCTTGATCGCCACAGCGCGTTTGATCCGGCCTCAGCCGCCGAATTTCTCGCCGCACTTCCATCCAAGCCGGCGGTCCTGCTCATCGACCCGCGCCCCGAGCTGCCCGGCGCGCGCCCACTGCTGTTGCGCACCGCCGACCTCCGTCGCCGCCTCACTCTCCTTCTGGGCCCGCGCGATCCCGCTTCCAAGCGCATCCACTTGGGCGAATATGCCGCCGGCATCCGCTATCGCCTCACCGGCTCGCCATTCGAGCAGGCGCTGGTGCAATGGCAGCACGCCCGCGCGCTGTGGCCGCATGCTTATCGCGAAAAGTTGCGCCTGCGCGCGCCTGCGCTGGTGAAGCTGGCGCTAGCCAATGCCTACCCGCGCGCCTACGTCACCCGCCGCATCACGGGGCGCGGTGCAAATAACGGTACGCACCTCGGCGTTGACTTCCCCGCCGCGAACCCGCCGCGCGGCGGACTTTACTTCGGCCCGTTCGCCAGCCGCCGCGCCGCCGAAGCCTTTCTCGTTCCGCTGCTCGATTTATTCCGCATGCGGCGCTGCCAGATCAGGATCCGGCGCGATCCGCAATTCCCCGGCTGCATCTACTCGGAAATGAAAATGTGCCTCGCGCCGTGTTTTGCGGGCTGCACCGATGCGGACTATGCGTCCGAGGTCGCCCGCGTGCGCGCGTTTCTGCTCACCCGCGGCACTTCGCTCACCGACGAGTTGTCCCGCGAGCGCGAATCCGCTAGCGGCGCCCTCGATTTCGAGCGCGCCGCCGCCCTGCACCGCCGTCTCGAAAAAGTTGGCGCCGTGCGTCAGGCCCTGCCGGAGATCGCCAGGCCTATCGACGATCTGAACGCCGTGATCCTCCAGCGTTCCGCAGAAAAAAACACCGTGGCCGTTTTCGCCCTGCGTCGCGGGCTAACCTCCGATCCTTTTTTGCTGCAATTTGCCGAATTAGCCACCCGCCCGCGCTCGGCCGAGCAAATTCTCCGCGAAGTTCTGCAACCTGAGCCCGCCACCGCTGCTGCAAGCGTCCAGCATTCCAACAACGGAGCGGCTGCCGCCGAATGCGAAGACCACCTGGCCTTGCTGGCCCGATGGTTCTACGCCCGCCCCCGCCACGGCGAGATTTTCTTTCCCGACGCCAAATCCGACTGGCCCTTCCGCCGTATCCTGCGCGCCTGTGCGCGGCTCCTGGCGCCGCCGCCTGAGGCTCCCGCGTAACCGCGGGGTTTTGCGGAACGCTCCTCTCCCACCAGCAATGCCGCCCGTCGCGTGCCTCAAAACCCCTTTACCATTGCGGTTTTCCTGCTTCGATGCTAGGTTGCTCGGGACCAACGCTCCTTCCGAGGCAAACATATGGTAGACGGTACCGAGCGCCGCGCATCCCGGCGTTTCACCTTGGCCCTTCCGCTTACCGTGCGTGCCAATGGCCCTTCGGGCACCATGGAAAAAAACGGAAAAACGCGCGACGTCAGTTTCCGCGGCTTGTTTTTCACTACCGACGGCGAATTCCAGCCGGGCACCCAGATCGAGTTCGTCCTGACCCTGCCCAAGGAGATCACCCAGGCGGGTGACGTCAATATCCGCTGCTACGGACAGGTGGTTCGCGTCGAGCCCAGCGAAGAGAGCCGCGGCATCGCCGCCCGCATCGATCGCTACGAATTTATTGCCGCTTGAGCCCGCCGTTGCCACAACCTTTGGATTCGTATCTTTCATAACGCAGTACAATAGCCGCAGAAGCTGCCGCGCGCGATGAGCGGCCCCATCGTGCCCGCCGCAGGTAAATTCTCGCCGCCCCTTTACGGGCGCCAGGGGAATGTGATGACCGATCGCTACGACGCCAAGTCAGCCCTCGACGATTTGAAGGAAGACGCCGTTTTGCCACACCCCGTCCGGCTCCGCGACATGATTTTGCGCGTGCGCCTCGGCGCCAATGAAGCGCTCGAAATAAATCGCGAATTTCAGGACTATCTTGCGGCGTTCGGCCAGACCCAGAAAATTGCCCATGGCATCCTCGAAAAATTGGCGGCCGGCGATCTCAAGGACTCCTGAAGCCCGCGTGTTGCGCCTCCGCGGCGCGCATTTCCCCGGCTGGAAGACACTCAGATGCGGCGCATGACCCTGTTGATCAACGCGGACGACACCCTTTGGGAAAGTAACGTCTTCTTCGAAAAAACCATCGAACATTTTTTCGCGCTGGTCGAGCCCTTCGGTTATCCCCAGGATTACGCCCGTCGCATCCTGAATGAAACCGAGCGCCTCAATATCCGGCAGCACGGGTACGGGGTTCGCAGCTTTGGCCGCTCGCTCGAAGAAACCTATATGAAGCTGGGCGGCAGCCTGGCGCAGCGCAGCGCCCTCAAGGAAGTGTCCGAGATGCTGAGCGATCTCGAGCGCACCCCGCCGCACGTGCTCGAGGGCGTACCCGAAACGCTCTCTTACCTGGCCGCGCGACACCGCATGCTTTTGTTTACCGAGGGCGAAGCGGCCGAGCAGGCCGCCAAAGTCGAGCGCTCGGGCGTGCAAGGATTTTTCGATGCCATTGAAATCGTCGCCAAGAAAAGCTCCGCCGCTTACCAGGATATGGTCAATCGCCATCATGTCGTGAAGTCGGCCGGCTGGGTGGTCGGCAATAACCCGCGGACCGATATTAATCCCGCGCTGCAAGCCGGCCTGAACGCGGCCTTCGTGCCGCATGCGTCCACGTGGGAGAGCGACCATGGCGAATTGCAAAGCGGTATGGGTAAACTTTTAGTGGTCGCCCGGTTTCGCGATCTGCGCGATCATTTCTAAGGGTTCTCCAAGGGTTCTGCAATGACCACGAAAATCGATGCCGCCTCGACCACTGCCTGGCGGGAAGCCTGGTTTGATTTCGAGGATGCAGCCTATCTCAACGTCGCCGCGCAAGGTCCTATGCCGCGCGTGGCCATTCGCGCCGTGCAGCAGGCGCTCGAATGGAAGAAATTCCCGCACCGCCTGGCCGACGATGTTTATTTCGCGCTGCCCGACCGCGTGCGCGCCTCGCTCGCCACACTATTGGGCGCCGAGGCGCAGGACATCGCCATTACCGCCGGCACCTCGAGCGGCATTGCCGCGGTCGCTGCCGGCCTCGATTGGCAGCAAGGCGATGAAGTGCTCATTGCCAGGGGCGAATTCCCCGCGCATTTCGCGGCTTTTCAGCCGCTGGCGCAGGCCGGAATGTTGCGCGTAAAGGTTGTCGAGCCTCGCGCCCGATTCCTTGACGCCGGCGATTTCGTCGAGCATCTGGGCCCGCAAACGCGCCTGGTCTCCACTAGCCTCGTGCGCTTTGACAACGGAGCGCGCCTCGATTCGGCGCGCTTGGCGCGCGCCTGCCACCAGCAGCGCACCCTGCTGCTGCTCGACGTCGCGCAATGCGCCGGCGCCATGCCCCTGAATCTCGCCGAGTTGGGCGCCGATTTCGTCGCCGGGACCGGATATAAATGGCTCCTGGGACCTTACGGAACTGGTTTTTTCTGGACGCGTCCCGAATTGATTGAGCAGATGCGCCCCGCGCCCGCGTACTGGATGGCTTTCCAGGACGCCGATAAGTTCCACACGCTTTCCGCGGGACCTTTTCGCCTCGCCCCCGGAGCCCGCCGCTGGGATTCACCCGAAACCGCGAACTTCTTAAATCTGTCGGCGCTCGATGCGTCCCTCGAATTCCTCTTGCGCGCCGGTGTCGAGACCGTCTGGAATCACGTGCAGCGCCTCATTTCTGAAATTGTCGCGCGCCTGCCGCTGGACCGTTGCGTGCTCTCAAGTCCCGCCGATCCCGCCGCGCGCGGCCCGTATATTTGCGTGGCCCCGCGCAAGGCGGAAAAAGCGCCGCAACTCTTCGAGCAACTTCGCCAGGCCGGCGTTTTCGTCAGCTTGCGCGAAGGCGCGCTGCGCATTGCGCCGCACCTGTACAATTCCGAGCGCGACATTGACCGCTTGCTCTCCATTCTGTCGGTCTAGTAATAGAGAAAGCCTGCGGGCGCGGAGGAAGCATGCAACGGATCGCGGTGATGGGAGCGGGCGCGGTGGGCAGTTTTTTTGGCGGGATGCTGGCCCGCGCCGGCCTCGACGTTACGCTCATCGCGCGCGGTGAGCACCTCGCGGCCTTGACGCGCGATGGCCTGTTTCTTGACAGCAAGCATTTTCAGGAGCGCATTCGCGTTCGTGCGTCCGGCGATCCCGCCGCTGTGCGTGACGCGGAAATGGTGCTCTTCGCGGTAAAGACCACGGACACCGCTGAAGCGTCCCGCGCCATAGCGCCGCATCTCGCCCCAGGCGCCGTGGTGCTGAGCCTGCAAAACGGAGTGGACAATGTCGCGCAAATCCAGGCATCCGCGGGTATCGCCGCATTTGCTGCGGTGGTGTACGTGGCTGTCTCGCTGCCCGAGCCCGGGCGGGTGCGTCATGAAGGCCGCGGCGATCTAGTTATCGGCGACCCGCGCCGCGAGCAGGTTGCGGCCATCGCGGAAACCTTCGAGCGCGCCGGTGTGAAGTGCCGCACCACCGATAATATCGAAGGCGAGCTTTGGAAAAAGCTGCTGCTCAATTGCGCGGGCAACGCCGTCACCGCCCTCGGCCGCGCCACCTACGCGGTGGCCGCGCAAAATGAGTTTGCCTGCCGCGTGGTGGCCGAGGCCCTGGCGGAAACGCGAAACGTCTCACTCGCTGCCGGTGTCCAGCTTCCCGCCGACAGCGCCGACGCCGCCGGGGTTGTCGATATGTTCAAGAAATATGGCCCGGCTACTTCTTCCACTTCGCAGGATATTGAGCGCGGCCGCCACACGGAAATCGATTCGCTGAACGGGTACGTGGCGCGCCGCGGCGAAGAGCTAGGCGTCCCCGTACCAGTGAATCGCACCCTCCACGCCCTGGTTAAACTCCTCGAACAATCACTCTAAAAAATTCGTGGAGATTGAGCGCGCCCAATCCCAGACAGTTCGCCGACGCGCGCGCCTCAAAATCCCGGCACGCCTCGAAACGGGACGTGTACGATTGCTTCCAGATCGATCGCTTCGCCTTTGCGTTCCGCGGGGCGGAATTTCCATTGCGCCAGGGCTTCCATCGCGTTCGCATCCAGGTGCGGATCGACGCTGTGAACTAACTGGATGCTGTCCACGCTGCCGTCTTTGCGGATGATGGCATAGAGCACCACTTCTCTCTCGACATGCATTGAGCGAAGTTCAGGAGGGTATTTCGGATCCACTTTTCGCAGGGGAATGGGGCCTGCCAAATCCGAAGTTCCGGGATTCATATAACCGCCGGGCGCCGAATCATTTAGCTCGGCAAAATTCAGGATCCAGCTGCCGGACGCGCTCGTCAAGTTCGGCATAGTCACGGCGATTTCGGCCTGTTGTGGCCGGAAGCTCGGCCGCAACAGGCCGTATTCGTGCAGACGTTGCAACCATTCAGCGTCGCTGACGTCAGTTTTGCGCCCCGGCACGTGCTTCGCGTCCCTGGCGTTGACCACCATCACCTCGAA
>PLJR01000411.1 GCA_003140295.1 Acidobacteriota bacterium | reverse complement strand
ACCCGCCAGTTGGCGCGAACCGTCACCGCCCAAGCCCCTCTCAGCCCGCCCTTAAGCGAATGCAACCGAAAGCCCGGCAAGTCCATATCCGCAACCGTCGCGGCGGCGTCAAGCCGCGCGAGAATGTCACGGAGCTTTTCCGCATGCTCGGTCATCACGCCGCGCGCGTCGTCGAATTCGTGAAGACGCTTCAATCCTTTGTGGCGGATCGCCCCAATCATCCCGGACCGTAACGCGTTACGTAACGCATGTCAAGCTTTCAAACGTCTGGGATTTTGGGATTTCGGCTTGGCGTCTGTCGCGATCGGCGAAAGGCGGCAGCGGGTGAAATCTGCTGCGAACTATTCTCCTGCCCTCCTACGCCAAGGATTCCGCCGTCGCTCTTCCGCCTACGCCAAGGCTTCGGCGGACAGGTCGAGCTATGGCGGACAGGTCGGAGGGCGGCCTTCGATTCTTCGTTCGCTGGCTTGCCGGTGTAAGCCAGCCGTAGCTTTAGCGAAGGCTGGCGGGAAATCGTCGATGAATATCGGCGTATGGCGCGCAAAAGTGAGATTACCGATTTGTAATATACGTGCCCAGGTATGCAGCCACCGAACTCGTGATGGTTAATCGCGCCGACGCGGGCGATGTCGCGGCTCAGCAGGCGACTGCGGAAACCGGATTTTAATAACTCCTGTTTTATAGTGTGCTTTCCACGGTTGTGAATCTGGCGCGGATGTACGGATGGCTCCCATGGTTACTGCATTCCCCGGCGCTCTGCTCACTTCGAACGAAGATCAACGTGCGGAAGGAATGCGGTCCTCTGCGCTCGCGTTGTCGGGTTCCTCTGCCCTCGCAAGTGCTCGGGCAACCGGGGCTCGCGCAACCGGGCGCAGCGCGCTTGTGATTCGCAATGTGAGCGTCCACGGACACCGGACCAGCATCCGGTTGGAGCCGCAGATATGGGACTCCATGACCGAGATTTGCCGCAGCGAATTCTGCACGCCGCACGACGTTTGCAGCTATGTGGCCGAACACAAGCCGCCAAACGGCTCGCTAACCTCGTCGCTGCGGGTTTTCATCCTCGACTATTTCCGCAAATCATCGACCCAGGACGGACACACACGCGCCGGACACGGCCAGGGCATGTTCATATCCCAGCAGCAGGAACGCCTGGAGATGCGCAAACTCAAAGCGGACGCCCTGGAGCGCTAGCAAGGACGGCGCGGTCCGCAGCGCACAAGGTCCGGGCCATGAGGACCAGCCTAAGAAAGAACAAGTCCCGATCGGGGTAGCACTGCTAGTGGTCGGTGAATTCGAGACGCGTCTCGATGCGGTCTACCTTGACCTGGAGGGCGGCGGCGGTACGTTCCTGCCGGAGCGCGTCGCTCTGCATGGTAACGAGCTGAGTGCGAATGTCGATAAGCTGGCCCTTGATGTCCCGCACATCTCCCTTGACTTCGGCGAGATCGGACTGCATCCGCCGCAGAATTTCAAGAACCAGG
This sequence comes from Acidobacteriota bacterium, assembly GCA_003140295.1. GTDB lineage: Bacteria > Acidobacteriota > Terriglobia > Acidiferrales > UBA7541 > Palsa-189. The sequence continues at coordinate 1,168 of PLJR01000411.1, read as the reverse complement.
GCTTGGGTTTCCTCCGCCATAGCGCACCCTAGCATGCAATTCGTTAAGAGTGAATTACGGAACGTGGCGGTCATGGATTTGCAAGGCGCGCGCGGTCACGGATTCGCAAGGACGGTGCGGTCTCGGATTTGCAAGGATCTGGGTGAAACAATGATGCTACCGCAATGGCTTGGTCGCCACGGTCGCGCGCCCCGAATCTGGCGCGACACAGCCGGTCAGGGCGCGCGAGATCACCCCGGACACGGGTAGCGATCCGGTTTTTTAAAGAGTTTCTCTGCGCTGCGCGAAAACAGTTAGGTTTTCTCTGCGCTCGTCGTGCGAGCGCAACCGGGCGGGGCGCGCACCGTGAAGCGCGAAGGCAAAAAGCTCATGAGGAAAAGCAAGAAAGCCGGGCGCAAGACCAAAAACTAGATGCCGGCAGATCTAAAGAGAAGCAACATCTTGAGTAGGACTCGGCGCGGTTTGCGTCGCCCGAAATCATCCGCTACTTGACTTCATCTTATTGCCTCCGTTGAAAAGATATACCGGCGCGTCGTTATAGTCTCGTAGAGCGGGCGGACCGAGTCGAGCGTTGCAGAGCAGCCATCGATTGTATCGCCGTGAATGAGCGCAGCGACAGCCTCGCCACCTCGCGCACTCTGGTCGAACCATTCGAGCGTCAGAAGGCTGACCGCGCGTTATCCCAGGTACTGTATAATCGCCCTGTCCATGCCCCTAACCAAAGGCTTGCGTGTTACGTCCAAGAAGATCGTCCGACACGGGACGCCCGACGCGACAGCCTGCGGCAAGGACCTCGGAAACTATACGGGGTTCGCGCATTCCAGAATCTCAGCTCATTTCCAGGCGGCGCGGGCGGGATATTCAACCGCGACCTATGATCCCATCGCGGCTTTCCTTCCCAACAGGCTTTTCGTGTGGATACTGCAGGTTGCGAAATACTGGTTTCATAAGAAGCACACGTTCAGAGATTACACGACTCATGGAAAAGGAACCGGCATTTATCCGATCGAAGACCGCGTGAAGATCAGCATAGCGGGCGATTGGGGCACCGGGACGGATGAAGCGAGAATGGTTGCGGCAGCAATGGAAAGATCCGATCCGGATTTCACGATTCACCTGGGAGATGTGTATTACGTGGGCGACGCCAATGAGGTGCGAGAAAACTTCC
>PLJR01000359.1 GCA_003140295.1 Acidobacteriota bacterium | reverse complement strand
ACGGTTTCCGGCGGGCCTTGCTGCACGACGCGGCCGTGATTCATGACCACGATGCGGTCGGCGACTTCGAGCGCCTCTTCCTGATCGTGCGTAACGAATACGCTGGTGACATGAATATCGTCGTGCAATCGCCGCAGCCAGGAGCGCAATTCCTTACGCACCTTGGCGTCGAGCGCGCCGAACGGCTCGTCCAGCAGGAGTACCTTGGGCTCGACCGCCAGGGCGCGAGCCAGCGCCACACGCTGCCTTTGCCCTCCCGAGAGCTGCGAAGGGAAGCGGTTGGCCAGGGAATCGAGCTGCACCAGATGTAGAAGCTCGCTCACCTTCGCGCGGATGGCTTCGCGTGACGGCCGCGCGCGGCGAGGCTTGACGGTCAATCCGAAAGCAATGTTATCGAACACCGTCATGTGGCGGAACAAAGAGTAATGCTGAAAGACAAAACCCACGCCACGCTCTCGCGCTTTGCGGTCGGTACTTTCCTGTCCATCGAAGACCACCGAGCCGCTGTCCGGAAAATCGAGGCCAGCGATGATGCGCAGCAAAGTGGTCTTTCCGGAACCGGAGGGGCCCAGCAGGGCCACCAATTCGCCATCGGGGATAACCAGATCGACGTCCTTCAGGGCTTCAAATTGTCCGAATCTCTTCGAGACCTTGCGAACTTCGATGCTCATGGCTGTTCCTCGGCGGAGACTTTATATATTTCGGGAACTTCAGCTTCGGATTTCCACTCCACGATGCCCTTGGCGATCAGCGTCACCAAAGCCAGAATCGTGAGCAGCGACGCGACCGCAAATGCGGCGGAAAACTGGTAATCGTTGTACAGTATCTCGATGTAGAGCGGCATGGTGTTGGTGAGCCCACGAATGTGGCCGGAAACCACCGAGACGGCGCCGAACTCGCCCATGGCGCGCGCATTGCACAGGATGACGCCATATAGCAGGCTCCATTTGATGTTAGGGAGCGTGACGCGAAAAAACGTGCGCCAGCCGCTCGCTCCGAGAGTCAGTGCGGCCTCTTCCTCTTCGCTGCCCAGCGCCTGCAGCGTCGGTATCAATTCCCGGGCAATGTATGGGAAGGTGACAAAGGTGGTGGCCAAAATCAGGCCCGGAACCGCAAACACGATGCGGATGCCGTGATCGATGAGCCAGCGGCCAAACAGGCCCTGCGCCCCGAAGAGCAGCACGAACACCATGCCGGAAATCACCGGCGAAACGCTAAAGGGCACGTCGATCAGCGTGATCAAAACGCGCTTACCCGCGAAGTCAAAGCGCGCAATGGACCAGGCGGCGGCGATTCCGAAAACCAGGTTGAGCGGCACGGCAATGCCCGCGGTCAGCAGCGTCAGGCGTATCGCCGACAGCGCCTCCGGGTCGGTGAGCGCGCGAAGGTAAACTTCGACACCCCTGCCGAGCGCGTTGACGAAAACAGTCGCGAGCGGGAGAAGCAGGAACAATCCCAGAAAGCCGAAGCAGGCTGCGATCAGCGCCCAGCGAACCGCCGGCGGGTCCCTGCGCGCCGCCACCGCCTCGCGGATGGGACCAGGCGCGGGTGCTGAAACGATTTCGGTCGTTACTTCTTCTGGCGGCATGCGGTCCCCAGCACTACCTTAGCGCCTGCGCAACGTCTTGCCGGCGCTGCATCAAGTTCACAAAAAGCAAGAGCGAAAACGAAACGATCAGGAACGCCAGCGCAATCGCGCTCGCTCCCGCGTAATCGAATTGGTCAAGCTTGATCATGATCAGCAGCGGGGTGATCTCCGTGCGCATGGGCATGTTTCCCGCGATAAACACCACCGAGCCGTACTCCCCCAGCGAGCGCGCGAAAGCCAAAGTGATTCCCGTAACCCACGCGGGGAGCAGTTCCGGAAGGATCACGCGGCGAAAGGTTTGCCAGGGGCCCGCCCCCAGGCTGGCCGCGGCCTCTTCGACGCCTACGTCCATCACTTGCAGCACAGGTTGAATGGTGCGGACGACAAACGGCAAGCCAATAAAGGTCAGCGCCACCACGATGCCCAGTGGGGTGTAGGAAACTTTGATTCCGATTTTGGCCAACTGGCTCCCGATCCAGCCGTTTTGCGAATACAAAGTAGTCAGCACAATGCCCGCCACAGCGGTGGGCAGCGCGAAAGGAAGATCGACCAATCCATCGAGCAGACGGCGCCCCGGAAACCGGTAGCGCACCAGCACCCACGCCACCACCAGGCCAAAAAAGCCGTTGATCGCCACAGCTATCAACGACGCGCCGAGGCTTAGCCGGAAGCTGGCCAGTGCGCGCGGGCTGCTGATTACGCGCCAGAAACCGCCCCAGCCCAACGAAGCGGATTTCATGAAGATGGTGGAGAGCGGAATCAGAACGATCAGGCAGAGATAGAAAAGCGTCCAGCCCATGGCCAGACCGAATCCCGGCAAGACGCTTTGCTTTTTCAATCGCAGGGCCATGCACTCCCGCTTTCAGCGATCCTTTCTTCTCTGCTAGCGACCCGGCTGATAGATCTGGTCGAAGACCCCGCCGTCGGAGAAATGGGTCTTCTGAACGCTCTGCCAGCCGCCAAACTGAGCGATGCCGAACAATTTGAGCTTGGGAAACTGCGCGGCATGTTTATCGGCTACCGATTGCAGACGCGGACGATAAAAATTTCGCGCGGCGATTTCCTGGCCTTCCGGCGTGTACAGATATTCGAGATAAGCTTGCGCGAGCGCACGGGTGCCGTGCCGGTCCACATTCTTATCCACCAGGGCGACAGGCGGCTCGGCAAGAATGCTGCTGGACGGGATCACTAGCTGGAGTTTATTTCCGCCCGATTCCTTCAGAGCCAGCAGGGCTTCGTTTTCCCAGGCGATCAGCACGTCGCCAATGCCGCGCTGCACAAAGGTGTCGGTGGCGCCGCGCGAACCGCTGTCGAGCACCGGCACATTTTTATAGAGCGCGGCGATGAAGGCCTTTGCGGCTGCGTCACTGCCGCCTTTTTTTTGCAGGGCGTAGCCCCACGCGGCCATGTAGTTCCAGCGGGCGCCACCCGACGTTTTTGGATTCGCCGTGATCACCGCCACACCCGGGCGGATTAAATCTTCCCAGTCCTTGATCTGCTTGGGATTGCCCTGGCGCACCAGAAAAACGACGGTGGAGGTGTACGGCGTGCTGTTGTCGGGCAGGCGCGATTGCCAATCCGCAGGCAGGAGTTTGGCGTGTTCGGCAATCGAGTCGATGTCATACGCGAGAGCCAGGGTGACCAGGTCAGCCTGCAAGCCATCGATCACCGCCCGCGCCTGCGTTCCGGAACCTCCGTGCGATTGATTGATGGTCACGGTTTTTCCGGTCTTGCTTTTCCAGGCGGCGGCAAACGAGGCGTTGAAATCCTTGTAGAGCTCGCGGGTAGGATCGTAGGAGACATTCAAAAGCGTGGCGTCTGTGGAGGGCGATTTGCCGAACACGAATAGCGAAATCAGGATGGCGATTCCGGCAGCGGCGAGTAATGCTCTTTTTACGTTCACGGATCTTTGATCTCCCGTTCCGGTGCGCCTTGCGCGGCGGAAACTCACGCGCCAAACCGCTTGGCAATGGCACTAAAAACAAAAAACCCACCTCCCAGATCATCTCTGGCGGTGGGTTCAAGAAGCGGCCGAGTGGTGTTTATGCTAGCTCGTCAGCCCTCCACGCCAGAAGACGCACACAGGCAACAGCACGTACAACACGCGCAGGCCTGGGACCACTTCTGCATGCAGGGTTTCACGCGACAAATATAGACGAAGAGGGCGCGAATGTAAAGCTGTCTTTTCTCAACGGCTTGGGCCGGAAAAAACCTGGCTAGCACGGTCCCGGTGCATTCAGCGCTATAACGCCGCTTTCTGTTATTTCGAGGTTCCGACCGGCTCAGCAGCCAGGTCCGCGGGCTCGCGCCCAATGGCTATCCCGGCTTCAGTCACAACTTCGCCGACAATCACGAGTGCAGGAGCCGGTAGCGCGGTAGCGTGTGCCAGGGAGCCGAGGTCCATCCGTGCGATGGATTGGTGCGGAGTGGAAGCCTGGGACACGACCAAACAGGGAGTATCACCCGCCCAGCCTGCCTTGAACAAATCGTGCGCCAGTCGGCCATAATCGGAGCCCGGCATATAGATGGCGAGAGTGGCGTCCGCAGCAGGCAGTGACTTCCAGTGATCGGTTACTTCGTTGCCGGCAGTTTTTCCCGCGCGTGTCTCCGCGGCAGGCGTCGATTTTACGGCGGTATGATCCGCATGACGGCGATGGGCGCTCAGAAAAATAAGCTTGGACGCGAGCCGGCGGTAGGTCAATGGAATCCCCGCGGCTGCCGCGGCCGCCGACGCGGCCGTGACCCCCGGCACAATCTCGAAATCAATTCCCGCGTCGCGCAGCGCAGTCACTTCTTCGCCTGCGCGCCCAAAGATCAGCGGATCGCCGCCTTGCAACCGCACAACGATGCGGCCCTCGCGGGCGTATCCGATCAGCAGCGCGTGTATTTCCTCCTGGCGGATCGATTTCTGCCCGCAGCGCTTGCCAACATCGCTGATCACCGCCGCGGGCGGCGCCAACCGCAGGATTTCGGACCGAACCAGGGCGTCGTGCAGAACAACTTCAGCCGCACCGAGAATTTTCCACGCTTTGCGAGTCAACAATTCCGGGTCACCCGGCCCGGCTCCCACAAAATAGACTTTGCCGCCGGCTAGCTCCGATTCCTGGTGGACCGGCGCCGCATTTCCATTTCGGAAATTGCGAAAGGCGTGCTCGCTCGACAACTCCGCCAACACTTCCCGGCGCTTTTCCGGCGAGATATTTCGCGCCATCAATTCGTCACGCGCCTGGCCGGCCGCCTCGATCCACGGTCCGTACTCGGGGCCAAACTGCAGCTCCAGCTCCTGGCGAAGCCGCTGGGCGATCAAGGGCGCGCGCCCTGCCGTGGAGACGGCAATTTGTAGCGGACCCCGGCGCAGCACTGCCGGATAATAAAAGTCACAGCGCTCCGGCTCATCCACGGCATTGCACAAGATTCCATCGCGGCGCGCCTGTTGAAAGATTTGTTCGTGCAGATCGGGAAATGGCGTCGCGGCAATCACCAGGAAAACCCCCGCGAGATCAGCCGGCGAGAAGCTGCGTTGCTCCCAAACGATCCGGCCATTTTCCGCAGTCTTGCGAACGCCCGCTGTGGCCGCAGGCGCCACGACGCGAACGCTCGCGCCACAGCGGACCAGGCTTTCGATTTTGCCTTCGGCAACCTTACCGGCGCCCACGACGAGGCACGCACGCCCCTGAAGTTTGAGAAAAAGCGGAAAAAGATCCATGGCCAGATCCTCGGCTTTCCGGAACGCTTTTAGCGGCGCGTCAGCCACCCACGCCCTGAAAAATAAAAACCCACCATCAGCTTCGCTGGCGGTGGGCTCGATCAGGCTGGATTTCGCGAACTCTAGATCAAGTCCTCACACCAGAACAGCGGCGGCACGACATGCGTTGTGGCGACATTCCCACATCAATGGTCAATCTACAGTCCGGGCATGGCTATGTCAAATCAGGACGCCTTCGGTGGAATCGTTCGCAAGTTTTGAAATCCGGGCAATTTCGCACAAATCCGGGCCGCGGTGCCGTAAACTAATCCGCAAGGGTGGCTTCTCGCAAATGGTGCTTGCGAGCTACGGTGCTGAAATGTTCGTCGACACGGTCCAGCAAGCGAAGCGTTTCTTCAAAATCGTGGGCGGCTTTACGTTGCTCTTTGCGGGCGTGGTGATGTTGGTCACTCCCGGGCCCGGTTGGTTGATTATCGGGTTAGGACTGGCGGTGCTCGCGGCGGAATATGTCTGGGCGCGGCGGCTGCTGAATCACCTAAAAGCGGGTGGTGCGAAGCTGCGCGACGCGATTCTGCCTTCATCCACAGGGAAGACGCTGTAACCGCCGTCCGCGTATTCCTTCAGCGACGCGGCCGGGGGGGAGCGGAGATTCCATGGCTGCTGTATGGCGAGGAAAATGGGCGCTGGTCACGGGAGCGAGTGCCGGGATCGGGCGCGAGATTGCCACGCAACTTGCCGCGGACGGCTCGAACCTCGTACTGGTGGCACGGCGAGCCGACCGGCTGGTGCAACTCGCGGGCGAGCTCACGCAAAGGTACAAGGTACGATGTGAGATCTGCGTTGCGGACTTGACGCGGCCGGAAGCTCCACAGGAAATCCTTCGTTTCACTCAGGAAAAAGAACTGCCCATAGAAGTGCTTATCAACAATGCCGGCTTTGGGATCCATGGCGAGTTTCTTCGAGCGGATCCTCACAGGCTGCTCGAAATGGTCCAGGTGAATGTGGCTTCGGTGATGTATCTGGCGCGACTTTTTCTACCGGCGATGGCGCAGCGGCGGTCGGGGTACATGATGGTGGTCGCGTCCACGGCGGCCTTTCAAGCCGTTCCCTATCTCAGCACTTATGCGGCTACCAAGGCGTTCGATCTGCTGTTTGCCGGAGGTATCGCCGCCGAGCTTGCCGAGCAGGGCGTGCGTATTTGCGCGCTGTGCCCCGGATCGACGGACACCGAGTTTCAGGAGGTTGCCGGACAGACCAAGCGGATGGCGCGCTCAAAGGAATCCGCCGAAAAGGTAGCGCGCGTCGGCCTGCAAGCTCTGGCAGCAGGCAAGCCTATGGTTATCTCGGGACTAAAAAACCGGCTGGCTATGGAATCGCAGCGATTGGCGCCCCGGTCGTGGGTCACGCGCGCGGTAGCACGAATGTTCAAGCCATAATTTTGCGGCAGTTAAATTGAGGAGTGGGCGGCCGCCGCGGAAAGGCCGCGGTCCAGCAGTTCCACCACATGCAATACTTCCTGGCCTGTTCGGTGAATTTCCGCGCCTGCGCGCATCTGCAACAGGCAACCCGGATTGGCGGTCACGATCACTCCTGCATCGGTGGCGCGCGCGCATTCCATTTTTTCAGCCAATAGATCGAGCGAGGTCTGCGTCTCGGTTACGTTGTAAACACCCGCCGAGCCGCAGCAGTTGTCCGCCAGACGCATTTCCACGAGCTCCACGCCGGGAATGGCGCGAATCAGGCGGCGGGGAGCTTCGCGTATTTTCTGGCCGTGGAGCAGGTGGCAGGAGTCTTGATAGGTAACGCGCAAGCGCAGTTCGCCGAGCGGCGCAACCAATCCCAGCGCATCCAGGAATTCTGTCAAGTCGCGCATCTTCGCGCGAAAAGCGTGAGCCGCGTGATGCGCGGGTTCATCGGGAGTGAAGAGTTGTTCGTACTCTTTGAGAGTCGAGCCGCAACCGGCGGCGTTGGTGACGATGGCGTCGAAATCATCGCGGAGGAATACGTCGAGGTTGACGCGTGCCAGTTCACGCGCCACGTCACGTACCCCCGCATGCGCCGGCAAGGCGCCGCAACACAACTGGCCGCTGGGCACGACGACTTCGCAACCATTAGCCGTGAGCACTCGGATGGTCGCTTCGTGGAGTGCGGTGAAGCTGACCTGCGCGATGCAGCCCGCGAAAAGCGCCACGCGGGCGCGACGCGTGCCAATCGCCGGAAATGTGCGGCCGAGATTTGAAAAAAAGAACTCGCGATCCACGGGAGGCATCAGCCGTTCCCGGTCCGCCAGGCCCAACCAACGCAGCACGCCCGAGAGGCGCACCGCGCGCTGCAAACCGGACCGCTGGTAAAAACGCGCCAGTCGCGCTACGGCGGCAATCCGCCGAGGATGCGGAAGCAAGTAGCGAAAAACCAGGCTGCGCGCCATGCGCGATGCCAGTGGCCGCCGGTAATTCTGCTCGATCTGGGCGCGCGCGGCTTCGACAAGCTTGCCGTACTCAACTCCCGACGGACACGCCGTCTCGCAAGCACGGCAGTCGAGGCACCGATCGATGTGCTGCACGAAGGTATCGCCCAGCGCCAGCCGGCCCTCATCTACCAGCAGCATCTGCCGTATACGGCCGCGCGGCGAATCCGCTTCCAGGCCCCACAAGCGATACGTGGGGCAATGGTTGAGGCAGAGCCCGCAGTGTATGCACCGCGCGTAGTCTTCATACTCGGGCTTGTCTGGGCCATGAAAACCGCTGGGCGCACGGACGATGTGCCGCGAGGCGCTTTCCGGCGCTTCTNNTTCCGCGGGCGGCATTCTCAAACGCCTCCTTGAAAACGGCCGGGAGCGAGAATGCCGTGGGGATCAAAAACTTTCTTGAGGCGCTCCGCAAGGAAGTGTTCGTCGCCGGCCGGCGGCCAGATGCTTCCGCCCGCTGCGCGCAGTTCCCGCTTCACTGAGGGCGGGCACCACTCGATCAGGGGCCGCCAGCCCCCAGCCACGCCCACCTTCATGATTTCACGGCCAGCCGTAACCAGGCGAATATCTGGATTCTCATCGGCGTCGTTCTTATCGGCGGCGTCGTTCTTAGCGGCGTCGTTTTTAGCGGGGGCGTTTTCATCTGCGGCGTCCCGCGATGTCGGCGGCAGCATCGCAACATATACGACGCCTGACGCGCGCACGAGCGTTGCTTGATCCAGACGCTGACGCTCCAGCGCAGCGGAAATCTGGCGCAGCAGATCAGGCATAGCCGCGGGTAAGGCTGCGATACGAAAAATTGCCGCCCTCGGAAACGCTTCGAGAATCAGGCGCGGAAACTCGGTAATGCAGCCAAGTAAAGCAGCCTGTTCGGAATCATTCAGCGGGGCAAACTCGCTCGCGCGCATGTCTCCGGCCATTCGCTCCAGGTCCCGCGCATGGCGCTCGACAACGGCTTGCTGACCTGCGGCGGTGATGACCGCGGACCAGGCGTCACCCGAGGTGCGTGTGCATCCTCGCGCCGCAAACAAGCGCGCGGTACCGCGATCCAGCGCTTCGACCAATTTTGGCTGGAGTGGCGATTTCGCGATCGCCGCGCAGAAGCTCAGCGCTTCAGGCACCGTGGGGAACGAGGCCAAAAATGTTTGCTGCGCCGGCGGCAGCGGAAACGTGCGAAAGTTCAACCGCGTGATCACCGCCAGCGTTCCTAGCGAGCCGATGAGCAGCTTGTGCAGGTCGTACCCGGTAACGTTTTTGACCACGCGGCCGCCGCTTTTCGAGAAGACCCCGTCTCCGGTGATGAACTCCATCCCCAGCAAATAGTCGCGGGCGCTGCCATACGCGTAGCGCAATGGCGAATCCGCGCCTGCCGCGATAATGCCACCCAGTGTGGCCCGGTCGGCAAAGGCGGGTGCCAGCGGCAGGAATTGCCGCTCGGCGGCAAGCTGCCGATCGAGATCGGCAAATAACACGCCGCTTTCTACGCCGCAAGTCAGGTCGCGCGGATCGTAAGCGAGCACGCGATTGAGGCGCGAAAGATCGAGCGCCAGATCAAACTGGCGCGGAGGCATTCCGATCCCCAGCTTCGTGCGGCCGCCCATCGGAATCACCGCGAGCTGATCCGCGGCGGCAAAGCGCAAAATCTCGGCGATTTCCGCGGCCGCACCCGGGCGCACCGCAACCGACGGACGCACGCCGTCTACTTCGTACTTGGCGCACACCCTGATATCGGTGAGGACATGCTCGGCGCCGACGATTTCCGGAAGGCGGGACGCTACATACGCACTGCCTTTGCTCATGGCCGGCCGCTGGACAAAACCGCCAGTACATTGACGCGGGTCTCGCCGCAGCCCTTGACCAGCGGGAGAACTTTATCGGGATTCAAGCGCCCCTCCGGATTGAACACCGCGCGCACTTGACGCATGAGGTCGAGATCGGCCTCGGAAAACATCAGCGGCATCAGCTGGCTTTTCTCCATGCCGACGCCGTGCTCGCCGGTCAGAGCGCCGCCCATATCGACGCAGAATTTCATGATCTCGCCCGCAGCGGCGATGGCGCGATCGAGTTGCGCGGGGTCGCGCTGATCGAAAAGAATCAATGGGTGCAGGTTGCCGTCACCCGCATGAAATACGTTGCCGATCTGCAAGCTGTACCGCTTCCCCACATCCTCGATGTAGCGAAGCGTCACCGTCAGCTTAGTGCGCGGGATTACGCCATCCATGACGTAATACGATGGCGAAAGCCGGCCGACGGCGCCGAAGGCGTTCTTGCGGCCCTTCCACAGCAGTTCGCGCTCGGGGCCGTCCGCCGCGCGGCGCACTTCGCGTGCGTTATGCAACCGGCAGACCTCGGCAATCTCGGCGGATTGCGCCTCGGCGGCCTCCTGCACGCCTTCAACTTCGATTAACAGCACGGCGGCGCTATCGAGTGGGAATCCCGCGTGAACGAACGCCTCGACAGCACGCAGCGTCCACGCATCGAGCATCTCGCAAGCCGCGGGAGTAATGCCGCGCGAGGTAATGTCGGCCACCGTGTCGGTGGCGTCTTCCACGGTATCGAAAACGGCCAGTAGGGTCCCGACTTTTTCCGGCAATCGCGAGAGCTTCACCGTAATCTCCGTAACCAGGGCGAAAGTCCCCTCCGAGCCAATGACGAGGCCCGTAAGATCGTAGCCGGGAGTTTCGATCGCGCGGCTGCCCACGCGCACCACGCGCGCATCCGGAAGCACCAGTTGCAGCGCCGTGACGTGGCTTGACGTTACACCATACGCGAGAGTATGCGGACCGCCGGAATTTTCCGAGACATTGCCTCCGATGGTGCAAGCCTTCTGGCTCGAGGGATCGGGAGCAAAATACAATCCATCTTTTTCCACCGCCCGCGTCAAGTCGGAATTTACAACTCCGGGTTCCACCACCGCCCGCTGGTTTACCGTGTCAATTTCAAGAATACGTTTCATGCGTGAAAAGGCGATGACAATGCCGCCGCGCCGCGCGATGGCCCCGCCGGAAAGGCCGGTGCCCGCCCCACGGCCCACGATGGGGACGTCATACCGGTTTGCCAGCCTTACGATTTCGACGACGTCTTGCGTACTGCGCGGAAAAACTACGCAATCGGGGCGAGCTTCATCGATGGAGCCGTCGTACTCATAGAGCAACAAGTCGTTGGCACCCGCCAGTACCCCGGCGCTTCCCAGAAGCTGTTCGAGTCCGCGAACGAGTTTTGCGTCCATTGGGGACGGTGCGGGAGGTTCTCGGCCACTATAGCGATGGCTTGCGGAGACGTCAACCAAAGCCGCGCCCAGCGCCTGGAGATAAGGCGCGAATGAAGCACTTTGCGCGATTCGCTGTACGATTGCTAGACTGGGGCGCGAACTCACATGACCAAGCCAACCGTGTTTTCCACGCACCCCTTATTTGAAGAGCCCCGCCGCAAGATTGCCGAGCGATTCGATGTTGAATATTGGACGGTACCCGGGCGTCCTCCGCGCGATGAACTCTTGCGGCGAGTTGCCGGCAAAGACGCGCTGATTTGCCTGCTTACCGAAACGATCGATGCAGAATTGCTCGGCGCCGCGCCCCGGTTGCGCATGGTGGCCAATGTCGCCGTGGGATTCGACAATATCGATCTCCAGGCGTGCACGCGCCGAAAGGTGGCAGTGAGTAATACCCCCGGCGTGCTGGACGAGACTACCGCCGATTTCGCGTGGACCCTGCTGCTGGCGGTGGCCAGGCGACTTCTCGAAGGGGATGCCCTGGCGCGTTCCGGCCAGTGGCAAGGATGGAACCTCGACCAGATTTGCGGCGCCGACGTGTGGGGGAAAACGCTGGGCATTCTGGGCTTTGGCCGCATCGGGCGAGCGGTAGCGCGGCGGGCACGAGGCTTCGGGATGCGCATCGTTTACAATGACGCAGCGCACGCCACCGCCGAAATAGAGAACGAGTTGAGAGCGGAGTTCCTCGAGCGCGACCAAGTCGTCGCGGAATCCGATTTCGTCTCCTTGCATGTTCCCTTGCTCCCCGAGACCCGCGGCCTGATTGGTGCAGCGGAGTTATTGCGCATGAAGCCTTCGGCATTCCTGATCAATACTTCGCGCGGCCCGGTGGTTCAGGAAAGCGCACTGGTAGCGGCGCTCGAGCGTGGCACGATAGCGGGCGCGGCGCTCGACGTTTACGAAAACGAGCCTCGCATCTCCGACGGCCTGCGCAGGCCCAATGTCGTGCTGGCGCCGCACCTGGCTTCAGCCTCGACGGAGACCCGCACAAAAATGGCCGTAATGGCGGTCGAAAATACGATTGCCTTGTTTGACGGCCGCCGCCCGCCGAATATATTGAATCCAGAAGTGCTGCACGAGGGAGCTGCAATATGAGCCTGGTAACCCGCAATGCGCCCAAATTGACTCTGGCCGGAGCACGTGCCGTGCTGGCTGCGGCGGAACGCCGTGCCGCCGAGATCAATATGCCCATGGATATCGCGGTGGTTGACGATGGCGGGCACTTGCTGGCTTTCGCGCGCATGGACGGCGCGAAACTTTCTTCGGTGGACATCGCGATTGCCAAAGCCCATTGCGGCGCCATCCGGCGCAAACCGACAGGACCCGTGCGCGACGGCGAACAAATCAATCTGATCGTGTCGCTAGGACTCGCCATCGGCAGTCGTGGCCGCCAGATTCCGCTGCGCGGAGGACTTCCGCTCGAAGTCGATGGTATCTGCGTGGGCGCGATCGGCGTAAGCAACGGAAGCGAGGATCAAGACGTGGATGTCGCCCAAGCCGGGGCCCAGGCCCTGGTCGGAGCGTGATGGTATTCCCGCGCTGCTGCGAACCCGCAGCGTTACCAAGACGGCGGCCACCTAGAACATGCCCGATTTGAAGCCTGATTTGAAGTCCGATTTGAAGCCCGATTTGAAGGACGTTGCGCGCGACATCTTCCGCGAAACACTCGCCGGCGTCGATATTTTTGAAGCGATGCGAAGCAAAGTCGCACTCGAGGGCTCGCACCTGTCAATCACCGGGATCGAGCCAGGCGCAAGGAGCATTGCTGTGGATCTCGCCGCATACAATCGCGTTCGCCTCGTAGCGCTCGGGAAGGCCTCGATCGAGATGGCCCGCGGTCTGGTGAGCGTACTTGAACCGGCCGTGACCGTCGAAGGAATCGTCGTCGCGCCAAAAATTGCGACGGCCCCCGCAGCGAACGACAACGACGAAATTTTCGCGACGCGTCATGCTACGGCGTTGCCGCGAGCAGCGCAGGCCCGCACCAGCGCCGGCCCGTCCGGCCTTCGGCTTATTCGAGCAGGTCATCCGGAGCCCGATGAGGAAAGTTTTCGAGCGGCACGCGAGATTCTCGAACTGCTGCACCTTTGCGACGCGGGGACGTTCGTCTTTTTTCTGTTGTCCGGAGGCGGCTCATCGCTCGTCGAGCTCCCACTCGACCCGGCGATCACGCTGGGGGAGATGCAGCAGCTTAACCGTGTGCTGGTGACCTGCGGAGCGTCGATTGCTGAAATAAATGCCGTGCGCAAGCACCTCTCGGCCGTGAAGGGTGGGCGCCTGGCCGCTGCCGCTCCTGCGGCGATGAAAGTGACACTGGGCGTCAGCGATGTTCCGCCCGGTTTTGACTCGGCACTGGCATCGGGTCCGACGCTGCCCGACCCCAGCACCGTTAACGATGCCTGCCGCGTGATAGAACGCTACGCGCTGCTGCCGAAGCTGCCTGCCTCCATTCGCACGAAATTCGACCCTGCGAAGTTCGACCATCCGGCGACCATTCCTGAAACCCCTAAAGAAGGAGACGCGATTTTTGCGCTCTCCCGATTTGCGCTGCTGTTAGGCATGGGCGATCTGTTCAGTTGCGCGCAGCGTGCCGCGGAAGGCCATGGCTGCATAACTTTTTGCGACAACACCACGGACGACTGGCCGGTGAGCCGGGCTGCCGATTACCTGCTCGGCGAACTGGCGCGCCTCGCCGCGGAAAATCCGGGGCGCCGTGTCGCGCTGATCGCGGATGGCGAACTCAGTTCACCCGCTACCGGCGGGGGAATCGGAGGGCGCAACTCCGCATTTGTGCTGGCGTGCGTGGAGAAAATTGCTGAAATGCTTAAAACCCCCAGCCTCCAGAAAATGCTCGCAAGAAAAATCGCGGTGCTGAGCGCGGGCACCGATGGCCGGGACGGCTCGAGCCCCGCTGCGGGCGCCGTCGCGGATGATGAAACTCTCGCACGCGCGCGCGCTCGCAATCTGGATCCTGCGGAGTCCGCGCTCCGCAGCGATTCCTACAGTTTCTTCCGCGCGCTTGGCGATGACATTGAGACCGGGCCCACGGGAAATAATCTGCGCGATCTCCGCGTGCTGCTCGCGGAATAGCGCGCCGCCACAGGCGTGCGGCGCTACTGCAAGCCGCCGTTATTATTGGGGCGCTATTGGCTGGACTTGGGGGGCATTTCCTGCTCGATTCTCTTGAGCCGATCGTTCATTTCCGCGAGCGTGCGCTCCAGCCGGTCAAGCCTCTCGACAACTTGGGTGCCGCCTTGCTGGCCGCCCCGCTGATTTGGCGGCACCGGATTGGAAGGCTGATTTGCAGGAGCGTTGGGCGGCGGATTGGCGGGAGGCGCGGCGGCCGCCCCTCCTTGGGATCCTTCGCCGTCCCTGCCCGCTGACACATTTTTTAGCCGCGCGAGTTGCTCCTCAATCACAGGCTCGAGGCCGGAAGTCATATCGTTGCCATTGAGGAGAGCCGTGAGCGGGCCGATTGCCGCGGGATCCCCCCGTTCTCCCAGCGCTGAAAGCGCGGCAAAACGAATATCAAAGCTCGAATCGTTCAGGTACGCGAGCAGCTTCGATTCAATGTCGGCGTTCTTCTTATCAACTCGCGCCAGGCTCCCAATAGCGACGGCGCGCAGGCGGACGGGCTGGCCCTCCGACGACCATTCAAGCAATGTTCGGGCCGACCGGTCGTCTCCCAGCACGCCCATGGCGCGCAACGCCGCGCGGCGGATCACATCATCGGGCGAATCGATCTTGGCCGCGCCTTCCAGCGTTTCGCGTGCGTCGGGGGCTTTGATCTGCCCGAGCGCGCCGAGCGCGGCCGCGCGAACACGATAAGCGGGGTCGTCATGGAAAATCTGCGCCAGCCGCGAAGTCAGCGAACTGTCATCACGGAAATGGCCCAACTGCGTGACCGCTTGCTCGCGTACCCAGGGTTCCGTGTTCGCCAGCGCCGCAATAACGACCTTTTCCGCGTCGCCAGACCCGATGCGTCCGAGGGCGAGCAACGATTCGTCGCGCACGCCCCAGAAAGGATCGTGCAGCGCGGCTTCGCCAAGCGCCGCCGCTGCGGCTTCATTTCCCTTTTCATTGCCAAGAGCTCTCGCTGCATCGGCGCGATCGGGCACCTCCGAAGCGTGCTGCAATTGATATATCCATTCCGCGGGAGACTTTTGAAATTCGACAGATTTCAGGAGTTTGTCGCCTTTGTCGAAAAGAACCATCAGCGGCTGCGATTCCGCGGGGAAAGAAAACGTTTCGTCGGCCTTCGAGACCGTGACGGGAAAATCCTTCGCACCCTTGGCCGTGGTCACATTAATCGTTACCGGGACCTCGAACAGGCCCACCGTAGCGCGTATTTCCTGTGACTGCTTCACCTGCACGCGGACGAGCTTCGCTTCCGCATCGTAAGTGGAGGTGACGGAGAATCGTGGCGCGCCCCCGCAGTAGATCCACTCGTCGAAGAAACGGTCGAGGTTGGTGTGCGACGACTCTTCCAGCGCCTTGATAAGGTCGGCGGTAACGACGTTTCCCAGGCGGTTGACTTCCAGATAGTGCTGCAGCCCGTGAAAGAAGGTCTCATCGCCGAGCTGTTCCCGCAGCATTTCCAATATAAGTCCCGCTTTCCCGTAGATATTTCCCGCGTACTTCATCGAATCGTTGAAATCGCGAGTCACCACGGGCACCGAATAGAGTCGCGATTGCCGCAGCCACCCGGCTTGCGCGCGCCAGCGTGAATACGCCGCGTTGGCCGCGCCATATTCGTGCTCTTCCCATAGCTGGGCCATGAACGTGGCAAAACCTTCGTTCAGCCAGAGGTTAGCCCAGTCCTTGCACGTCACCAGGTCGCCAAACCACTGGTGGGACATTTCGTGCGAGATGAGGTTGTCCGAGCCTTCCAGGGTCTCGCGGGCCAGAACGGGATGCAGCAGCCCGCGCGTCGTCAGCGTGGTGGCGCTGACGTTTTCCATCCCTCCCTCGACGAATTGATCGACCATGGTTTGATCGTATTTGACCCAGGGATACGGGACACCCACGCGATCGGAGAAATAAGTGAGCATGTCGCGAGTATGTGCGAATGTGGGTGCTACGCGCTCGCGTTCACCATGGGGCACGTAGTAATCCACTGGAAGGTTGTGCCAGGTCTCTTTCACCTCGTCGAATTCCCCGGCGACCAGCGAAATCAGGTAACTGGAAATCGGCTCCGACTGCCGCCAGGTCCAGGTCTTCATTGCGTTCCCGGCATCGGCGATACCCTCAAGTCTGCCGTTCGATACCGTCACCCAATCTCGCGGCACCGTAGCGATCATCTCGATGGTTGCACGGTTGTTCGGGTAGTCGTAGATCGGAATGTAGTATCGCGTGTCTTGGGCTTCTCCCTGGGTCCAGATCTCTTTGGGTTGGTTGGAATTACTTTTATCGGGCCAAATAAAATAAATTCCCTTTTTCGGTTTTCCCTCGTAGCGGATGGCGATCTCATACTTTTCGCCGGTCGTGCTGGGGCGTTCGAGATCAACGTGCAGTTTGGAAGCGTCGGTAGAAAAGTGGGCGTCGCGGCCGTTGACGCGCACACTCGATATATCCAAGCCCACGGAATCAAAGTCGAGTTGCCGCAGGCCCTCGTGCAGGGCGGCGACCGTGTGTGTCACCTGGCCCATGATTTTTCTTTGGTCCAGGTCGAAGCGCAATTCAATGCGCGCGTTCTGCAAGGCGTATTCGCGGGTGGGCGCGAAAGGTTCGTCAGCCCGCGCGACGCCGCCGCACGTCGCCGCGATCAGCACCACAAGTGCCATCGTCCAGACCCACCGCCCGCTGCGGCGCGTTCGCACCTCGCCGCCGTCCATTGGGTCCACAGGTGGCCTCAAATAGTAGTCGCAATTCGCATCGCCACAAATCTCGCGCAGCATTTTTGTCTCTCCGTAATCGTTTTCGAGAGCTGAATGGCCGTCCGCTACAGCAAGCTCCGAACGTACCCGCCGTCCACCGGGATCGTCGCGCCGTTTATGTAGCTGGCGCGTTCTGAAGCCAAAAAAGCAACCACGGCGGCAAACTCTTCCGGCTTGCCGATGCGCCCGAGCGGAATTCGCGACGCCATCTGGCTAAGGATTTCTTCCCGTGAAACGCCCTCACGGCGCGCTTGTCCTTCGAGCAGGCTTTCCAGACGCTCGGTCAGCGTATAGCCGGGACAGACGTTATTTACAGTGATGCCGTGCGCCCCGAATTCGTTGGCAAGCGTTCGCGCCATGCCCGTCACTCCGGCGCGAATCGAATTTGAAAGCATCAACCCATCGATCGGCTGCTTGACCGACATCGACGTGATGGTGATCAGCCGCCCCCACTGGTTCTTTTGCATGCGCGGCAAGACCGCCCTGGCAAACGAAACGGCGCTCATCAGGAGTAGCTCCACCGCCGCGCGCCACTCTGCAGCTGACGTATCCAGGAAAGGTTTCGACGGTGGGCCACCGGCATTGATTACGCAAATATCCACACGCCCCAATCGCCGAACGACGCCCTCGACGAAACGCTCCACCGCCTCGGCGTCGCTCACGTCCAGTGCTTCGCTCGCGACCGTGCGTCCCGTCTGTTGGCGAATCGCCTCGACGGCCGCCGCAAGATTCGGCTCGCTGCGTGCGCACACGGTCACTTCCGCGCCTTCGCGCGCCAGTTCACTGGCCACCGCGCGGCCCAGGCCCTTGCTGGCCGCAGCTACAATGGCCACGCGTCCTGCGAGACCCAAATCCATCCTTGCTCTCCCCCCGGTGCAATTCTACTTGTTCGGCAAACTCTCAGCTGCGCCGATGGCGCGTTGTGATAATCTGCAAATCGCCGCGCTTAACGAGCCTGCGTTAACCGCGCGGCCTGGCTACCTCAACATCACTGTACAAACTCGACATCACTGTACAAAATGGACAGGAAATGAAGGCGCTCCCCTGGCTGGCTGCCGTCGTACTCTTCTTCGAGATGCCCGTGCCGGTTTACTGGCTCATCCTGCATAAGCGCATCCAATTCTGGCGGCACCACGTGTTCGCCGGCTACTGGATTGCCATCGTTCTCGCCTGGGGCGGCGGCGACGCGCTACTGTACCACTTTCGCCGGCAGCTATTCGATTGGCGCGCAGCTGCGGCTTCCTCATGGCTGGCGGTCGCGGGACTTCTACTCATCGCCCTTGATCTTTTCGCCTTCGCGTCCTCGGAGATGCAGCTCGGAGCGCGCCGCTTGGTCGGCCATGCGGAGCTCACCGGCACCGGCGAACTCGCCATCAGCGGCCTCTATACACGCGTCCGCCATCCTCGCTATCTGGGCATGATCGCCGGCGTGCTGGGCGGCTGCTTGCTGATCGGTTTGCGCCCGCTGTGGATGATCGCAATATTCTGGTGCGGGCTCGCACTCTCCGCGATAGCTCTGGAAGAGCGCGAGCTGCGCTTGCGGTTCGGATCTGCTTATTCCGACTACGCGCGACGTGTTCCCGCGCTGTTGCCGTTCCGCTTCCGGTGACCGCCATCCACAGGGAGACCACCGCATGAGTGAGGCCGGATCAAAACCGCGCGTCGCTTTTCAAGGGGAACGCGGCGCCTTCAGTGAAGAAGCGGCCGTCAAGCTCCTCGGCAGCAGCATCGAGCTCATTCCTCGCCCCACCTTCGAAGCGATGTTCGCGGCCATCGCCGATGGCGTTGCCGATCTCGTCCTGGCCCCGGTTGAAAACAGTTTGGCTGGCTCGGTATACCTCTGCTACGACCTGCTGCTGGAGAGCCGGCTGACCATCCAGGCCGAGGTCATCCTCCCCGTCTCCCACAATCTAATCGGAACGCCGGGAGCGGTATTCGAACAGGTGCGCATCGTCCAATCGCATCCGGTGGCACTGGCGCAGTGCAGGCGTTTTTTCGAACAAAATCCCGCCATTCAACGCATCATTGCCGAGGATACCGGCGGCAGCGTCCGCGAAGTGGTTCGCGCCGGAGATCCCTCGCGCGCGGCGATTGCCAGCCGCCGCGCGGCGGAAATCTATGGCGGCTCCATCATTCGCACCCACCTAGAGGACCATTCCGAAAATTACACGCGGTTCTTGCTTCTTTCGTCCGAGGGGGCGCCCCCTGAAAATGCTAACAAAATCTCGCTGGTCGTGCTGCTGTCGCATCAACCCGGTGCGCTCTACCAGGCCCTCGAACCCATCGCACGCCAAAAAATCAACCTGGTGAAGATCGAAAGCCGCCCGCTGGTCGGCCATCCCTGGGAGTATTGTTTCTACCTGGATCTGCTGGGTTCGCCGGAAAGCCCCGAAATGCAAACCGTTCTCGCCGCTTTGCGGAACCAGACGCGCGAACTTCGCATTCTGGGGAGCTACGNNCTACGTATCGGCGCAACCTCCTGTCGCTGGAACATCGCGCTGACTCTGCTTCGCGTTCCGTTACCATCCATCGGGCCGCGAGGGGCCGAAAAATCGACACAAAAATGCATCACTTTCCCGCTTGCTGGCGAAATTGGCCCGACTGCAACCTCGCGTTATTGCTGGCGCCGTCCATTGTGCTTGTCGCGGTAAATGTTTCGTGAAAGTCTGTTCTGCTGCGCGTTGACGACCCTCTTGTCTCCGGCGGTCAACTTGCCATTGTTCAGGTTGCGCATATTGCGCGTTTCACCGTTCAGGGCGGTCTGCTTCGCCTCGAGATTGTGTGTTTCTCCCGCGGTCAATTGCCCGCTNNCCTGCTGATTTTCCTTACGCTGCCCCACCGAGCCCGACCAGAAATGATCCGACGCCGCGTTATGCTTGTCCTGGTAAATATTGTTGGAAAGCCTGTTCTGCTGCGTGTTGAGCTTCGTCTTGTCCGCGGCGGTCAGGTGGCCGTTGTCCGCGGCGCGCATTTGCCGCGTTTCCTTGTTGAGGTTCGCTTCTTTGCCCTCGAGATTTGTGGTTTCACCAGGAGTTAACGAGCCGTTTTGAACTCCATTGGCAATGCGATCCTGCTGATTTTCCTTGCGTTGTCCGGCCGTTGGATCTGTGGTGCTGGTCGTGGATTGAGCGCCTGCAGACACACTGAACGCGAAGCCAGCGGCCGCCAGCGCCAAAATCTTGATT
Source organism: Acidobacteriota bacterium (assembly GCA_003140295.1). Lineage (GTDB taxonomy): Bacteria > Acidobacteriota > Terriglobia > Acidiferrales > UBA7541 > Palsa-189. The sequence continues at coordinate 3,876 of PLJR01000359.1, read as the reverse complement.
CCTCGATTGCATTTCATGACCTGTCTCCTCGAGTGCGATGTCGAATCCGGCCACGTTTTTCAGCGGCCACTGCTTGTGAAACACCTGGCCCGGAAGAATGTCGCGTTTTTTCGAAGCCGCAAATGCGCCGAGCCAACGGCGCGTGTTTCGGCGTCCGGCATAATCCCATTCCCGATTTGGCGCGCGAATGGTTGCCAAGTACCGTGGTAATGAGGCTTGTCGTAAGAGTGAACCTTCCGGCAGGAATGCAGGCGGCAGCCGAAGCGGCGGCCCTTCTGTAACACACCGAGCGGAGTTCGACTCAGGAGGCCGCGCATCACCACTGATGCCAGTTTTTGTTGTGGGCATCCGAACGGCTCCGCTACAATACACATTCGGTTCGCTCGGTTTTTTCCGGCACGACGCTGAAGCTCACGGATTACGGATAAGGGAACTGATGTCCACTGCCTATCTGCGGTGCATGGGCGAGGATTGCCGCCAGGAATATCCCCTCGATCACCGCGAGCACCTTTGCGAACGTTGCGGCAATTTGCTCGACGTTCGTTACGAATTTGCATGGGGCCTTCCCGGCGCCCCGCTGGATCCGTGTGCGCTGCGCGACACTTGGGAACGCCGCAAATCAAGCAGCGCGGTGATCGATCAGAGCGGCGTCTGGCGCTTTCGCGAGCTTTTGCCGTTCGTGTCAGCAGGCGCGCAGATCGTGAGTCTTTCGGAGGGTCGTACGCCGCTGGTGGATGTTGCGCGCACAGGAGACTGGGCGGGCGGCGTCCGCCTGGCCATCAAGCATCAAGGCAATAATCCCACCGGCTCGTTCAAGGATTTGGGCATGACGGCCTGCATCACCCAGGCCGCGGCCGTGGGCAGTCGCGTCACCGCCTGCGCCTCCACGGGAAATACCTCGGCCTCCATGGCCGCCTATGCCGCGCGCGCCGGAATGCGGGCCGTGGTTTTTGTTCCCTTCGGAAAAATTTCCGCAGCGAAGATGGCCCAATCCCTCGAGTTTGGCGCGGTGGTCATTGAGATTGGCGACAACTTCGACCAGGCCTTTCAGATGTTGCGCGCGCTAGCCGAAGAGATGGGCCTGTACCTGGTGAACTCGCTCAATCCCTTTCGCCTGGAGGGGCAGAAGACCATCGTGCTCGAAATTCTGGAGCAGCGCGACTGGCGCGTGCCCGATTACATCGTGGTTCCCGGCGGAAACCTCGGAAACGTCTCCGCCATCGGCAAGGGGCTCGCCGAACTTCGCGAAGCGGGACTCATCGACAAGCTGCCGCGCCTGGTTGTGGTGCAGGCACAGGGCGCCAATCCGTTCTACCAAATGCTGGCCAACGGCGCTTCGGCAGTTGTTCCGATCAGCGAGCCTCGCACCGAAGCCTCCGCCATTCGTATCGGCCATCCGGTGAACTGGCGAAAGGCGCTTCGCGCCCTGCGCTTGACTCAAGGGCTTTGCGAATCGGTGACCGACGATCAAATCTTCGCCGCCAAGGCGGCGCTGGCCCAGGATGGCGTCGGATGCGAGCCCGCCTCCGCCGCCTCCATTGCGGGCATTCGCAAGTTGGTGCAAGCCCACACCATCGAGCCCGGCGCCGACGTCGTAGCCATCCTCACCGGCCATCAATTGAAGGATCCGGAAATCTTCCTCCGGCACCGCACCGCAGAGGACATGTCTCGCCAGCGCATCCACGTTGACGCCGACGTGGAAAAGCTTCGCGCGGCGCTCGAAGGCGTCTTGCTGCAATCCGCTTAATTCGCACGCCACCCGCCCACGGTAGCCACATTAACAGGCTCGGCGTCACGCGCCCAGCTACCTTTCCAGCGTCCCGCACACGGAGCAGTTAAACTCCCAGCTGCACGGCGCTCAAGCCCACGTTTCTCGCGGTCCCCTCCGTGGCGATATCTGCTGCTCGACGCAAAAAGAAAGGGCCGGACTCGCGTCCGGCCCTTTCGAGCTTACCGTAGTTACCTGCAGCTATTAGAAGATCAGCTTCAGGCCCAACTGAATCGCACGAGACCCGCCAGAGCCGAGCACTGGATTGGAACCGGCTTGGTCAGGAGTTGTCGTTACGTAACCGAGACCGTTCGCTGAGGTGCCTGCCTTTGACGGATTGAGACTGCCGCCGCCGCCGCCGATTGCACCCTGCGGGTTGGTGAATTCCGGGTGGTTGAGAACGTTAAAGAACTCCGCCCGGAACTGAGCGGTGAGGCGTTCCTTGAACTTGAACTGCTTGGTCACCGAGAAGTCCAAGTTGCGGAAACCGCCATCGCGGAATGGCTCTCGTGGGATATTGCCGTAACTCCCGTAAGCAGGAGGAATCAGGAATGCGCTCCCCAGTTGGTAGCAGCCCAGGTTGGCAAGAGCAATCTGATTCAAACCAATTGCCGCTCCGCCATCGTTAGCCTTGGCCTGCGCTACGCAAGTTGCATTGCTGTTACCCGGGAAAAACGGAATACCGGTTTGTCCAGTCGGTCCAGGAGTGACCCCCTGGAAATTGCGGATGGATTCCCAATCGGAGACGGGACCGTAGAAATTCCACCGTCCGCCCATATTGGCTGCTGTGTTTCCAGTCATCTCGGCGTTTCCGGCAAAGTCAGTGGTCGGATCCGATAGACCCCACGGTGTTCCGGTCTGAAGGATCGACACAGCATTCACCGACCAGCCCTCAAGGACTTGTCCAAAACCCTTCGGCCCTGGGATAGCATAAGTCGCCGATATGGTTCCCCGTTGACGAATGTCGAAGACGGTAGGTCCGTATAGCTGGCTGTGAATACTTCCGTAGCTGTTAATCGGGATATTGTTGTTGCCGCCGGTTCCTTGGTCGGAAGCGTCGCCGAGGGCATGCGAGAAGGTGTAGCCGCCAGTGACAGTCAACCCGTGATAATTCCGCATCGTGAGGACCGCCTGCAGGCTGTTGTAGTGGGAAGTATCATAGTTCCCATAAGTATCGACGTACTTGAAGTACGGGAATTGAGTGTTGAACGGTCGCGCGAACTGCTCGTTCGCAGTGTTCGCCGTGCATTTACCGCTGGCCAGACAGGTGTTTATCGCCGGCTGTGTCCACCCCGGACCGACCGCACCACCCGCCGGCAAGCCAGCACCGGTTGAGGCGCAAGCTATGATGCCCGGCGTGAGGCAACTCGGCTGGTTGATGTCCAGGGCGCTGATTAGTTTAGTGCCTGCATTGCCGACGTAACCAATATCCAACGACACGTTATGGGTGATGGCCTGCTGGATGTCGAAGCTGAAGTCCGAGACGTAGGGGGTCCGTAGATGCGGGTCCACCTCCATGACGTTACATTGGGCCGGGGTGAATCCCGCAAGAGCGCCCGATGTCAGAGCAGTGTGGCCATCGCCGCAAAATGGAGTAAAGCTGTACAGGGGTGTTGTAGCTGAGTTCTTTGCCCAGTTGTTCGGAATCTCTCCTGGGCTCTCGCCGTTGGGAAGCGTACCCGTACCCAGAATGATTGGGGAAGCTGCGCCTCCTCCAAAGGCGATGTTTACCGTGTTGATCGTCCCAGTAGGTGCGGTTATGACGGGGACACCACCGGCCTTTGCGCATGTCGTTGCCGTGGGATTTGGTACGGAGCAAGATACAAGGGTGGCTCCAGTGGGATTTGCGCGCAAGCCAAACGAGTTACCAATGCCATTGAACACATCAAGGCTAAGCTGCTCGTAGAGGATTCCAGCCCCCGCGCGGACGACTGTTCTACCGCTTCCGAAGACGTCCCAAGCGAATCCCAGGCGTGGCGAGAAGTTGTTATGATCGCCGTTATACGGCGACCCCTGGACAAGCCCTGTCGGGGCGTTCGGGTTGAAGTTGGCTTGCAGGTTGTTGCGCTCCACTGGGACTGTGTTGATCTCATAGCGCAGTCCGAGGT
>PLJR01000075.1:16993-23439 GCA_003140295.1 Acidobacteriota bacterium | reverse complement strand
AACCAGGACGAATCATTGAATGCCCCAGTCGATAGCAGGCAACCGAGAACTCCACGGGCATGAAAGGCGAATTTTTCCAGTGGAAGAACTTTAACTTATTCTTATCGTATTTCCCGTTGGTTTTTAAAGCCGCGATGACGCTGGAATGCACGATGCGAGGAAGAAAATCGTTGAGAAGGACATATTGATAGTGNNCGGTTATGAAAACGGTGAAACAGACCCTGCAGTTGAGAAACGATGGTATTTTCATCGTTACGCGGGTCGCCGATGAGTGCGCGGGGCGGGTTGGCGGCGTTCCGCGGCAAATCCGTGGCGTTGGGATCGCCCCCCGTCATCTTATTGCCGAGCAAAAATGCGTTATTTCCGTCATACATGTACGGCTGGTCGTCAGGACCACGCCCGTACACGTTGTCGAGATCGAACGCCGGCGTTCGGAAATCGGTCAAAGCGTCCGGATCGTCCTGCATTTGCAAGCTGCTCGCGGGATCGAAGGTAATGTCATGGTCGACGAACTGGCCCAGGTAGGTATAGAGCGCAGGGATGCCACTTTCTTCGGGGTCTTTTCCATCCGTCGGCGGATCGAACGCGGCCGACATCGCTGTTCCCAGCGCACTTAAATTCTGCACGTTTTCCGCTTCGTCAGCACCGAATTTCGCAGGCGGAAGTGGGCGGAACAAGCGCCCAAACCGGCCCTGGAAAATAGGAGAATTCTTGGTAGACATCAATCCGCGGATGGGCGTGCTGTGTCTTTGAGCCATTAGCAGACCTCCAGATATGAACTTTCGTCAGGGGGAGAATTGGGGCTTGAAATGGTATAAGCCGCGGCGGCGGTGGCCGTCCTCAAGGCCGGCGGCTTCAGGGAACAGTGTTTGAGACGTGTGAGCGAACGCCGGTCTGGACGCGCCACGGCAGAGTGCGGGGGCTCCGGCATGCGTACCTCCTGGAGGATATACGGCTTTTAGATGCTAAGTGGGGGATCAGGGACTGTCAATACGGTCAAAAATGGAGTCAAAGCTCTTTTTAGAAATGTCCCCTTCGTTACCTCGTTAGAAGTGTCCCCGTTGTTGTTTTTTGTTTCGCTTCTTTTATTCGGGTCGGCCTGGCACGAAGCGCAGCGTGGGGGGCCCGGAGGGCGGAGCATTTAGGGCGGAGCGGAGGGCTGGGGCCGCCCTTAGTGCCAAGGGGTTGTGACGTTGAGAAAATCCGCACCCTTAAAAAAACCACGGGTGCGGCACCCACTGCTCCTACTCTCAAGCATGGTGCCCGAATGAATCTTCTGCACTCGTGCGGTCCAGAATTTCCTTGGCCTGTTTTGTTTCTTCCGAGGTATCGCAAAGCACGGAAAGTAGAATTCCACCCTTTTTCAAACGACCTTCGTAATGCTCAGCCTCATGTTCAGAAATCCCCAGTCCGACTAATGCCCCAGCGGCGCCGCCAACGGCCCCGCCGACACCCACGCCAGTGAGGGCAGCGACGACGGGCTCTGCGGCAATTAAAGGCCCAATGCCAGGGATCGCCAGGACTCCTATTCCTGCCAACAGACCGACGGTCCCGCCGAGCGCTGCGCCCGATACTGCGCCTTCCGGCGCTTTTGTGGCGTTGTCGGTTCCGATTGCTTTGGAGCCAAGATTCTCCGGCAGAAGAACCGAAATATCTGAGCTTTGAAATCCGGATTTCACCAAGTCGTCTGTGGCGCGTTCAACAGATTCCCGCGTGGGGTAAATTCCGGCCACTGAGGTTTTGTTGTCAGGCATCGTATTTTCCTATTCTTCTCGTGATTTAAACTCTTGCTAAGATGCTGCAAAGTAGTGGGACGTGGTATTGACGAAGAGCGACGACCAGAACCACCGATTTACCGAACCAAGCGGAATACGCGCTCGGAAAACTTTTCGTTTCCTCAGTGATCATATTGATCCTCGCACGCGGGGGATTTTCGTCGACGAGAAGTAAATTGTTGTTTGTACTGGTCATATGTTCACGTCGCGCCAATACGTATAGCTTGCAACCGGGCAAAACAAAAGAATGTCCCATTGTATACAGTTCTAATTATGTGCTCGATGGGTACACGGGCAAATTGAAGACCACCAGCCATCATTTGGATCGAGATTGCCAAGGCGATCAAAGGTTTGCCAAGAGTTCCGGCGGCGGCTGAGACCAAGGCAGCTACGGCGTTTGCGCAGGGCGACGAGAAAGACACGTCTTCGTTCCATCTTCATAACTGTCCGTAACCGGACAGACAATCGTCCTGAGTATCGTTATTGTCACGCTTGGATGCGATGGATCGGTGGCAGTGTCCCTTGCGGAGTGACTGCACACGGTAGTCCGAGCGGACCTTTGCAGTTTGGCCGCTTGGAAGCTGCCCCTGCCGCCAGGTTCCATGAAGTGTCGCGCCGAGACGCCCGGGCCACCCTTGGCTAGGCGGAGGTAAACGGGTGGGGCTTTTGCGTTCGTTTTCGGTCAAAAGGGGAACATTTAAGAACCTGAAAAGGAGACTGCAATGTTACTGCTGATTATTGTTCTGGTGCTGCTGTTCGGCGGCGGTGGCGGCTATTACGGATATTCGAGATGGGGGACGGGTGGAGGAATGGGCATCGTTGGGACAGTTTTGCTCATTGTCGTGCTGTTGTATCTGTTTGGCGGGTTACGTTTGTAAAGGTGGCTCGAACTAAGCTGCGTTGCACTCGGTAATGTTGGCGGCATCTCTGGACGCGAACTCCGATGCGTCTGCATTTGTAATCGTATCGCGCTACGGACTGAGTCGCTCAAACAGGTAACTTTTTATTTTTCTGAACTGCTCAGAAGTTGGTGCGTAGCGAAAGAGCAATTGACGTGGATGCGTTTATGCCTAAACATCAAACCAATCAAGCATCAGACCAAGCACTGCTCGCCGAAGTCACGAGCGAAATGGCGTCGCCCCGTGTGACCGAATCCGCACATGCAGAACTCAAAAGGCAGAACCAGAATCGTCGATTAAACCTAGCCAGCAGCGAAAAGGAGACACGTATGCCCGTGGAATCAGTAAAAACGCAAGACCATCAAAGCCAAGATGGTCAGCAAGGTGTTAGTGGTGAAACGCAAAACGAGAAACCTAGTTCCCAGAGCCGTCGGGGTACCAAGAACCAAAAGAATGGTAAGTTGGCAAGTTCGAAGACCAGTCATCAGGGTGGTCCCGGGCCCCACGGGAGTTCCGACCCGGAAACCGCCGAGCGGAACAAGAACAAGCCCCTGATGGACGACTGGGGCAAAGGCGACAAGCATTAGACGACCTTTTACGGCGAACGCCACCCTATAAATGGCCATTCCCGTTTCGGCGGCGGGACCCCACTTTAGCGCGCAAGTATAAACTGAATAGCTATCGGGAATAGTGCTCGACCAACTATTACGCGGGCTCCAAGTAGAGCCCGCACCCGTGTTCGCCCCCGCTGGAAATTCCCGCTGATCGGTCACGTGGTCATGCCGGAGCACGTCCATCTGCTGATCGGGGAACCTCCCCAACGGCGAGAACGGTTTGATCGCCCTTGATTTTGCCGGTGAAGAGCGGAAAGAAAGAGCAGACTCAAGGGGGAACCGGAAAAGTCAATCCCCGCATCCTTCGTTTTGGAAAGTGCTTCGCGTTTCCCACTTTCGCAGCAACCCGGATGTCGTAGTATGACCAGTGCGGAAACGGGCGGCAGATCACACTTGACGGCCTGATCGGCGTGGGCCGATCTAGCGTGAAGCCCCGGCAACATTCGTAAGAAAAAACTTTTGGAGGGCATATGAAGTCACGCTGGGTGACGGCTATCTACACGCTCGCCGTTTTGACTCTGATGGGTGCTGCGTCTCAGGTCCAAGGCTATGGGCAAAACACGAACGATCAGAACCGTCAAAGCCAAAATAGGACTGGACAGAATCAGCCGAACCATAATCAGTTCGACGCTCATGACCAGCAGGTGACGCGGGATTGGTATAACCAAAATCGCAGCCACGCACCAGCGGGGTTAAGAGATCAGGACAAACTATCGCCCGCAGAGGAGCAGCGACTTCGGCCGGGTTCCGATCTTGATCCCAACCTCCAGAGGAAGGCACATCCCGTACCGCGTGACCTGGCACGCCAACTTCCGCCACCTCCGCGAGACTCCCGCTACGTTGCGGTGGGTGGGCACGTGGCCCAGGTTGATAAAAGAAATCACGTTCAAGATGTAATTCACCTAGAACTGAACTTCTAAGACTGGGCGGGTGCGGCACCCCAACTGCTGCTGCTCTCGACCATAGTGCGCGAATGATATAGCTTGCGAACTGCGCGCCGTGAAAATTTTGCTTCGGCTGTGGAAAAGACGGTGGCTTGGCTCCCTTGGAAAACGCTCCGCGCTTCCTACTTTCCCACAGCCATGGCGGCGACGGACTTTCCGGCAGCGAGGCTGTCAACTACCGGAATGTCGTAGTGCGACCCGTGTGGAAACAGAGGGCCGGTCAATCAGCAACGGCCTCATCGCGAGCACGGAGGAACTCTTTGCGGCGCAGTGCGAGCCACGGTTCGAGCCCCTCCGACTGTAAGCTATTGCGATCCTTAATGAACCGTAACCTTCTGGACGTCCCACATGGTCGCGGAGCCAATGAAGATGGTGTTGGGAGTCCGGCAATCGAGCGCGTGGATCAGATCACCGGTGTTCTCCTCGCCATGATCCTGACCGGTAACAAACATGCCCAGCACTTTTCCGCTCATATCCATCTTAAAGATTTTTCCGGTAGTACCGTCGCCGCTGAACAGATACTGGGGGGAACCGCTCGTGACGCAAACCGACCACGGCGCACCCACGCCGGAAATGGTTTTCTTAAAATTCAGGTCATCGTCATAGACCTGGATCCGTCTGTTTCCGCGGTCCGCGACGTAAATGTTGTTCTGGCTGTCCGAGGCGATGCCATGGGGAGTGGCGAACTGATCCTGGTCATGACCCCAGGTTCCCATTTCCTTCAGCCAATGGCCGTCGGGCGAAATCTTGACGATACGCGAATTGCCATAACCGTCAGACACGAAGATATTGTTCTGCGAATCGAAAGCCACATCGGTTTCTCGGTCGAATGCGCCCACCCTGCCGGTCGGATGTGGGTTCTTGGCAGGTGGAGTAATACCGCCAAAGTGGAGGATTTCGAGGTTTCCCTGGAGGTAATCAACCGCTTCCGGCGTCCGGCCAAGCCAAAAGATATTCTGGCCTGCAGGATTGTACTCGACCACCATGCCGGAGCCCTCATCAACCTGCCACACGTTATCCGATTTATCGACGCGGACCGCGTGCGCGAATGATTCGGCGTAGTTATTGGGGCCCCATTCTTTGACGAATTTATAGTTGTCGTCGAATTCCCAGAGCATGGCAGCCCTGCCTCCGCGCGCCATTCCCTGGTTAACCGAGCGCGAGTATACAAACAGTTGACCTTTTGAGTTCGTGGCTACTCCGGTTGTTTGTCCCATGGTCTGGCCGGGAATGCTGAGGTGCAGGTATTGGTCGGTGACGCTCATCTGCGGATAGCTTTTCTCCAGCTCCGCCTGTGCGGCTTGCTGCTCCTGGTTGCCGGCCAGCCCTTGAGCTTCGGCGTGCCGCGTTGTGAGCCAGAATGTGCCCACGACAAACAACGCGCCAAGCAGCAAAATGGATAACAGGATGTGGAAGCGTTTCATGGTTCCCTCCGCCGAATTTCATTTGTAGTACCCCGAGCGGCGCGAGTCTACCACTGACCCTTCCGCCTAACAATGGCGGGTGGCTGGTGGCTCAGCCTTCAGCGGGTTTTGAACCGGCTGACACAGAAAACTTATCCGGATACGGCGAGCGTCGAATATGGAAGGTACGCGTACATTTCACGGAAGCTCGTTTTCGCCACTATTTCTAGCGGTGGAAGTGCTGATTGCGCCGGCGCTGCCGCCATTGCCGGCAGGCATTGCAGCACGCCTCGCGATTTCGTCGCGCGCGGCGGCGCGCACCTCGGCGCGAAGCGATGGAGCGGCGTGCAAAGCCTGCAATTCGCCGTGCGTGAGTTCGCGCAATAGGCGCTGCACCTCGCGAAGGGGAGACCGCGGGTGGTTGGCCAGCGCGAGGCGTACATTCGGGAGGCGCGGCCACTTCGTGTGATTCGCAATCGCGTCGATGGCCGCCTCGGCAAGAGTTGCTTCGGAGAGTGCGCGAAGTACCTGGGATTCTGTGAGGCGCGCATTTTCAAGCGCGGCAGCGGCCAGGGATACGTGGCCTTGGGCCAGCAGCGCTCCGGCGAGGCGGCCTGTCCCGCGGTGAGCCAGGGCCAGCTTTTGCCCCAGTGGCAACTGTGGAAGGCGTGCGATAAGCAGCCCTTCCGCAAATTTCCGCACCTCCGGTGGGGTCGTGGGCCGCAGGCTGATGGCCGACAGATCGCCGGTGTGCAGATCGCGCGCCGCTTTCATGGCGATGTGCCGGGGCGTGCGCGGGTGGGCGACCAAG
>PLJR01000075.1:0-16968 GCA_003140295.1 Acidobacteriota bacterium | reverse complement strand
TCGTGGGTATCACGTAGAAGCGCGTCGATCTCGTCTTCGGAATAGAAAAGGGCGGGTTCCGCGCGGGGGCTAGGAATTTCGCCCATAGACGGCCACACGCCCTTCGTCACGAGCCAGACGCGCTGCCAGCCTCGCTGCGCCCACGGCAACGGGCACTTCCAGGCGGGAGATGGCCACGTGCGGCGCGCCGCTGGCCACCAACACATCAAACATTTCTTCCATCACGGGGCTCACACCGAAGACGCCGCCGCATTTCACCAACGGAAATTCAATTTCTTCCAGGCCCAGGCGGCGCACGACGGTAAGCCCGGTGGCGGCCAGATCGACAGCCGCGGCGTACAAAATGTCGCGAGCGGCGTTATCGTCGAGGCCGGCTGCCGAAACCACGGCCGGAAAAAGGAGTGGAAAAACGGCGTCCGGATTTTGGGCGATGCGCTCGGCAAGTTCCTCCCAGGTATGGCAATTGAGCGTGGCAAAAATAATATCGGATAGCAACTTTGCAGGAGTGCCCTGATCGCGCGAACGCGCCATCCACGCGACCGCGCGGCGTCCAATCTCGTAAGCGCTGCCGTCATCGCCGATCGACCGGCCAAAACCGCCGGCCTGCGCGGTTTCTCCGGCGTCGTTGCGTCCGAATGCCGACGACCGGGTGCCGGCAATCACGACTACGCCGGCTCCCGCGCCTACCGCAGCCTCGAGAGCCACTTCGCAATCGGTGGTGACGTGGGTCAACGCGTCAGGAAATTCGTGCGCCAGAAACACGATGGCATTGCGGATCATACTGCGGCGCCCCGCTCCCGCGAGCCCCGCGCAAACCGCTTCAACTTGGCGAGGATTCAGGTGCGCGTTCGCGAGGGCCTCGGCTGCGGCCTGCGCCAGTTCCGAAAATGAGGCGTCGGGTCCGGTTCCGAGGCGATGTGGATTGGCCCATTGTGGATTGGAAGGGCCCGCTACGCCGGTGGCGAGGGTAATACCTTCGCCGTCGAGAACGGCGCACTCGGTTTTGGTTCCGTCGCCGTCAAATCCCACCGCGATGTGCAACTGCCGCGAACCCGCCATGATATGAGCGCCTCCTGTTACGGGGTTTATTACGCGCCGATTGGGCCACTATTGCGTGTGCGGACGGTTTAAACACCGCCGGCGCAAATTACAATTTTACACGGCCCGCAGAACGCGTTGAACGCGATTCAAGGGGCTTAAACGAAGTTATATTTACTTGATGGGCACAATTCCGTGGGCGTATGGGGATGCACAGCCGGATTACCACGGGTGTCGACATTGGAGCCTCTTACCACGGGCTTTTCCGGGGCGTCTTATCGCCTCGCCCCTTACCGAGACCTTACCCGCGCGGCGGAACAATCAGCGAGAATTCGAGGTGATTTGAATCTGCTGGAAGGCGGCCGCCGTTTCGACCGGCAGCGCCGGACTAACGGCACCGCCATTCTCTGCCGAGCGAAGCAAGCTGGCGAGCAGCGCTACACCTTCGGCCAGCCTGGGTCCCGAACGCGAGAAATATCCATTGCCATCGACCGCGTAAACTCGCCCGGCCATTACTGCCGGCAATTTCTCCCAGCCTGACGGGAGAGGCGTCGACCGCCAGATTTCGAGATTCCGCTCGAGGCCGTACCCGCACGGCATCAATATGATGATTTCAGGCTGGGCCTCGAAAATTTGCGGCCAACCGACGGCCACCGAGGGCTCGCCTTCACGGCCCAGCACATCGCAGCCTCCGGCGAGCCGGACCATCTCCGGCACCCAATGGCCGGCAAAAAAAGGCGGGTCAAACCATTCCAGGCACAAGACGCGCGGTGACGGCGAAGACGTGGCGGCCTCGCACCGGGCGCGGTCCGCAATCCCGTTGACCCGGTTCTGAAGCCGCTGCGCGAGCGCCTCTCCTTCCGCGGTTCGGCCCGCCGCTTCCGCAATTTCGCGAATTCCGCGCCACACGCCCGCGAGGGTGCGCGGCGAGAACGTAATGATGCGGGGCCGAGTGTGCGGCGGCCAGCGCGCGAGCGAGGCCGCCAAATCTTCGGGAGAAGCTGCGCACACATGGCACAAATCCTGGGTAACGAGCAGATCCGGCGCCAGACTTTCCAGCAGATCGGCATCGACGGCGTAGATACTCTCGCCGCGTCCAACAAGTTCGCGCACTTGCCGGTCGAGATCGCCTTGCGGCGCGGCCGGATCGACCCGCGGACGAATTACCGCCGGCTTGGCGGCCGCCGTGGAGGGGTAATCGCACTCGTGGGTTACTCCGACGACGGAATCGCCCGCGCCAATGGCGTAGAGAATTTCGGTGGCGGCGGGAAGGAGCGAAACAATGCGCATCGTGGTCATCCTATGGGGAATCCTAGGGGGGAATTCTACGGAGTACTGTCCAAGTCCGCGAAGACGAAGCCGTCACGCTCCACAATTTCTCCGGGGCTTACTCGCAGCGGCGACGAAAACATCGGCCCCGCAAATGCAAAGGAGTGAAATTCTCCATTTTCACCGCAGGCGTCCACGCCGGGCGGAAGTTCTTCGAGGAGGCGCGCGTCGAATTCCCGGCCCGCGAATCGCGCGTCGAGCTGCCGCGGATCGACGCAGGTGAGATAGGCGCGCATACCGTGCGCGATCATTTCGCGCGCCAGTCCTCGCGTTTCATGCCCCCAGACCGGAAACAGGGGAGTCATGCCGATGGCTTGCATCTTTTCTTCGCGATATTTGCGGATATCGGCAAGAAACAAATCGCCGAAAGCAACGTGGGAGATGCCGCAGGCGCGCGCCTGCGACATTGCCGCGCCCATGGCGCATTCGTAATCCGCATTCGAGCATTTCGCGGGGATGGGGACCTTCACCAGGGGCAGCGCGGCGGCGGAGGCTTGCGCGTCGAGCAGCGTCTCGCGCACGGCGTGCATGGCCACGCGGCCCGCGTCCCGGTTGATGGTGGTCAGCAGAGCCGTGACTTCAAATTCCGGCGACTCGCGTAATTTGTGCAGCGTCCAGGCGCTGTCTTTACCGCTGCTCCACGATAACCATATTTTTGTGGCCATAGCCGGTCTCCAAAATGGCGAGAATTGCGATTGAGTGTACGCTTGTTCAGTGCACGCTTGGAATTCAGGCGTTGCGGTTCGGTTGTCCGGCAATAGCGCGTGCTATATAATTTCCGGGCATGCAAACCTCGCGTGCCGGCGCCCACTTTTCGACGCGCCGGCCGCCGTTTTCAAAGTCACTCGATACCCTGATGAACTCGCGCCGTCCTTACCGGTCGTCACGCCCCTGATGCCACGCTTGGCCCGCACGCCATCGCGACCCGGCGTTCCCACTTTAAAGTCCGCGCGTTCGATTTCCAAATTGCCGCCTAGCGCCGAAGCTTGGGTCGCAAAAACACTCGAGAGCCTGTCGCTCGACGAAAAATTAGGCCAATTGCTGATGGTCTCCGGATTCGGCGGATTCGCCTCGAGCGACGATCCGGAATTTCAGCGCCTGGCGCACGAGATTAAGGATAACCATGCCGGCGGGCTGATGATCGCCACCCGCGCGGGCGCCTACGGCATCGAGCGCAGCCAAGTCTATCCTACTGCGGCGCTAGTAAACCGGCTGCAAAGCTTGGCAAAAGTTCCCTTGCTGGTGGCGGCCGATTTCGAGCGCGGCACGGCCATGCGTCTTGCGGAGGGCACCTCATTTCCGCACGCCATGGCCGTGGCCGCCACCGGCCGCCCTGAAGATGCCCACACCGTCGGCCGCATTACCGCGATCGAGGCGCGCGCCGCGGGCGTGCCGTGGATTTTTGCTCCCGTGGCCGACGTCAACAGCAATCCCGANNAAACATTTTCCCGGCCACGGCGATACGGATATCGATTCGCACCTCGATCTGCCCACCGTGGATAACAACCGCACGCATTTCGATCGCGTGGAATTGCCGCCGTTTCGCGCGGCGATCTCCGCCGGTGTGGGCACAATCATGACCGGACACATCGCGGCGCCCGCACTCGAGAGCGACGCCACGGTGCCGGCAACGCTCTCGGCACAAATTACCACGGGGCTGTTGCGTGAGGAGCTGAACTTTGGCGGGCTGATCGTCACCGATTCTCTGGATATGGCCGGAGTGGCGNNGCGCGACGCGGCCGCCAGCGGGCGGCTGCCCGAGTCGCGCATCGATGCGGCGGTACGCCGCGTGCTTCGCGCGAAAGCGCGGCTGGGACTTCACCGGCGCAGACATGTGGATGTCAACGCGCTGCCGGAGGTTTTCGGGCGCGCTGAATTCAAGCGCGCCGCGGGTGATATCGCCGACCGGGGCATCACGCTGTTGCGTGATGCCCGGCGCCTGCTGCCGCTGGACGCGACGCGTCCCGCGCGCGCGTTGCTGGTTGCGATCGCTGGCGATCCCAGCGTGCATCCGGGGCGCGATTTCGAGCGCGAGCTTGGGTGGCGCGTGGATTTTTTGGAGGCGCTGCGTTTCGACACGCGGTTTTCCGAGGTAAATTCGCGCGCGATTCCGCCCCCGGAGAGCTACGACGTTATGATCGTCGCGTTGTTCGTGCGCGTCGCCGACCGCAAGGGCAGCGTGGGCTTGCCGCAGGAGCAAGCGGAGTTGGTGCACCGTTTGCTGGCGCACGATGCGCCAATTGCGGGCGGCGGCGCCGCTCGCGAACCCGCGAAGCCGGTGATCGTGGTCTGCTTCGGCAGCCCTTACATCATCGCGCGATTTCCTGAAGCGCAAACATGGCTCGCGGCGTTCAGCGATGCGGAAGTCGCGCAGCGTGCCGCGGCCCGCGCCCTATTCGGCCAAATCGCTACCGGCGGAAGGATTCCGGTAAATGTCCCGGGCGCCGCTTCGCTTGGCGACGGGATTGATTTGTGCGCCAAGGCGATGACGCTCGATGCGGCACAGCCGGAGCAAGCGCAGAAATTAGGCGCCGCGTGGGCAGTGCTCGATCGCGCCGTGGCGAACGGCGCGTTTCCGGGAGGCGTGGCCGCGGTCGGCCATCGCGGTAACCTATTCATTCGCGCATTCGGCCAGCAGACTTATGAGGCGGCCTCGGCAGATGTAACGCCGGATACGTTGTACGACGCGGCCTCGCTCACCAAGCCCGTCGTGACCGTGACGCTCGCGGCGATGCTCGCGGAAGCAGGTCAACTCGATCTGGACGCGCCGGTGGCGCGGCTGGTTCCCGAATGGCCAGACGCGTCCGGCGTTGCAGCGGGCGTCGCGTCTGGAGTTGACGAGCGCGCTCGAGTTACCGTGCGGCACTTGCTCACGCACACTTCCGGCCTGCCGGCGCACGTCGATTATTTCAAAACGCTCGCAACTCGCCGGGATCTGGTGGCGCGCGTCGTAGCCGAACCCCTGGTGTCCGCGCCCGGCACGCAAAGCGTGTACTCCGATGTGGGCTTTATTCTTTTAGGCGAGATCATCGCGCGGCTAACAGGGCGCGCGCTCGACCAACTTGCGCGTGAGCGCATCTTTGAGCCGCTGGGCATGCACTCGACAACGTTTAATCCGCCGGAGGGGTGGCGCGAGCGCATCGCGCCCACCGAGCACGACGCCGAATTCCGCCGGCGCCTGTTGCGAGGCGAAGTACACGATGAAAATGCCTGGGTCATGGGCGGAGTCGCGGGCCACGCCGGAATGTTTTCGACGGCAGCGGACCTGGCCGCATTTTGCCAGATGCTGTTGAACGGCGGCATCTATGCGCATCAGCGCGTGCTGCGGCGTGCCACCATCGCGCAGTTCACTTCCGCGTCGGCGCTCACCGCCAACGCGCGGGCGCTGGGCTGGAACGTGCCGACGCCGGATTCGTCGAGCGGGCGCTATTTCTCGCCGCGCAGCTTTGGGCATACCGGGTTCACGGGTACGTCGATCTGGGTGGACCCGGAAAAGCAGCTTTTCGTCGTACTGCTCACCAACCGCGTTCATCCCACGCGCGACAATAACAAAATCAACCAAGTGCGCACGGCGGTGCACGACGCCATTGTGGAAGCGCTGAACCTACAATCGTGAAAAATGCCCGCACGGGCGTGAAAAATGGCGGCAGGGGCGTGAAATACGCCGGCACGGGCGCGCGGGGCACCGAGCTGCGCAATCCGCGAACCCGCAATCTCGACTTGCGCTCGACGCGCGGCATCGTCGACGCGATTCATCGTGAAGATGCACGCGTCGCGGGCGCCCTGGGCCACGAGCTGGCCGCGATCACCCGCGCGGTCGACTGCATCGTGCGCGCGCTCGCGGCCGGCGGCCGGCTGATTTACGTCGGCGCAGGAACTAGCGGCCGGCTGGCGATGCTCGACGCGGCGGAATGCCCGCCTACGTTCGGCGTTCCGGCGGGCCTGGTGAGCGCGGTGATTGCGGGCGGCAGCCGCGCGCTTACCACTTCGGTTGAAGGCGCGGAGGATTCCGCGGCGCAGGGCCGGCGCGATCTGGCCCGGAGGCGCCTGCAGCGGCGGGACGTTGTCGTCGGCCTTAGTGCGAGTGGCGATACACCGTACGTGCTGGGAGCTTTGCGATTCGCGCGGCGAATGGGCGCTGCGACGATCGCGGTTACCGCTAATCGCCGCTCGCCCCTTTCTCGCGCCGCCCAGATCACCATCGCCGCCGAAACTGGGGCTGAAGCGATCGCCGGCTCGACACGCATGAAGGCCGGAACCGCGCAAAAAATGGTTCTCAATCTGCTCAGCACCGCGGCCATGGTCCGCCTCGGCCACGTTTACGATAATTGGATGGTGGATGTTACGCCTAGCAACAAGAAGCTGAGGCAACGCGCGTTAGGGATTCTCCGCAACGCGACCGGCGCAAGTCCCGCTCGCGCGGCGCGCGCGCTGCAGGCGGCGCGCGAGAATCTGCGGGTCGCGTTGATCATGCTCAAGACGAAAAGCACTGCCGCGCAAGCCCGCCAGCGCCTGCGGCAGGCGCAGGGAAATCTGCGGCGCGCGCTGGGCGAGCCCTAGGCCA
Organism: Acidobacteriota bacterium; assembly: GCA_003140295.1. Lineage (GTDB taxonomy): Bacteria > Acidobacteriota > Terriglobia > Acidiferrales > UBA7541 > Palsa-189. Next base: position 10,037 of record PLJR01000075.1, on the reverse strand, counting down.
GTTCGGTTCTGCCGGTGCACCTGACGCGGGTCCGGCAAACGGCTTTACAATTTAGCGTTCGTTGGCCTCCACTGGAGCTGGCAGGATTTCATGGACCGATTCAGAATCGAAGGCGGCAGGCGGCTGCGCGGCACGGTGCGCATCAGCGGCGCAAAAAATGCCGCGCTGCCCGCCATGACGGCGGCGCTGCTCACTGCGGAGCCGGTGCACCTGCATAACATTCCCCGCGTGCGCGACATCTCCACCATGGGCCGTTTGCTCGCGCACATGAATGCGCGCGTCGAAACGGCAGAGCCGCGGCCCACCGATCTCACTATTACCGCGGAGAAAATATCGGGAGCCGGAGCGCCCTACGAACTGGTGCGCACGATGCGCGCCTCGATCCTCACACTGGGGCCCTTGATTGCGCGCCTCGGCGCCGCGCGCGTCTCCTTGCCGGGAGGATGCGCGATTGGCGCGCGTCCGGTGAACCTGCACGTGAAAGCGCTTGCGCAGATGGGCGCTGAGATTACGACCGAGCACGGCTACGTCGAAGCGCGCGCACCCCACGGGCGGCTGCGCGGCGCGCACATCGTCTTCGAGAAAATCACCGTTACCGGCACGGAAAATATTCTGATGGCCGCCACCATGGCCGATGGCGAAACGCGCCTGGACAATGCCGCGCGCGAGCCCGAAGTCACCGACCTCGTCAACTTGCTGATAAAAATGGGAGCGCGGATCGAGGGCGCCGGCACCTCCTGCCTGCGCATTGACGGAGTCGAGCGGCTGCACGGCGCTACCCACACCGTGATTCCCGACCGCATCGAGGCCGGCACGTTTCTGATCGCGGGAGCCATTACCGGAGGCGAACTCGTCCTTAATGGCTGTGCGCCCGGGCATCTTACCGCCGTGCTCGCGAAGCTGCGGGAGACGGGCGTCGAAATCAGCGCGGAAGGCGCGGATTGTCTGCAGGTGCGTGCCGCGAAAAAGCTGGTTGCGGCCGACGTCACCACCGAGGAGTATCCCGCCTTCGCCACCGACATGCAGGCACAGTTCATGGCCCTCGCGACGCAGGCCCAGGGAACTTCCGTGATCACCGAAACCATTTTCGAGAACCGCTTCATGCACGCGAGCGAAATGGTGCGCATGGGCGCGCACATTTCGATCGACGGCCGCCAGGCCATCGTGCGCGGCCCTGCGACTCTTGAAGGCACCGGCGTGCTCGCTTCCGATCTGCGCGCGAGCGCCTCATTAGTGCTGGCCGGCCTGGTGGCGCGCGGCGAGACGTTCATCGATCGCGTCTACCACATCGATCGCGGCTACGAAAATATTGAAGAGAAACTGAGCGCGGTCGGCGCAAGCATTGAGCGCCTGCGCCCGGCTCAAACCTGATTTTCGGCGTGAAGCCGCTTTGCTGCCGATGAACTTTTACTTGGCAGATTCGGCAGACTACTTCGCCACACCAGGCGTGGCGAGTCCCCGCTCGCGAAGCATGCCGTTAATGGTGGGAGCCGCACCGCGCCAAGCCTCATAGAGAGCCTCAAAGTCCTGCGTATTGCCGCGCGCGAGCACCATCTTCCGAAAGCGGTCGCCGTTCGCGCGAGTCATTCCGCCGTGCTGCATAAACCAATCGTACGCATCATCGTCGAGCATTTCGCTCCACAGGTAGGCGTAATAGCCGGCCGAATAACCTTCCGACCAGATGTGCAGGAAGTACGCCGAGCGATAGCGCGGAGGCACGGCGGCCAGCGCGAGCTTGGTCTTTTCGAGAGCCGCGCGCTCGAAAGTATCGGGCACCTGCAGCGGAGCGTCCGCGCGCAAGAGGTGCCACTGCATGTCGAGTTCGGCGGCAGCCAGCAATTCCGTGAGTGCGTAACCCTGGTTGAAGGTGTCGGCCTTGCGCAGCTTGGCTACCAGTTCAGCCGGCATGGGCGCTCCAGTTTTGTAGTGGTGCGCAAAATGCGCGAATACCGCCGGGTCGGTGAACCAATGCTCGTTGAACTGCGACGGGAATTCGACGAAGTCGCGAGGAATATCCGGCCCGAGCGAAGCCAGCGACGGATACTGCACCCCCGAAAACATGCCGTTGAGGGCATGGCCGAATTCATGGAACATCGTCCGCACATCGTCATAGCTGATGAGCGCAGGATCGCCGGGCGCGGGCTTGGGGAAATTTGCGACGTTGTACATGACCGGCAGCGTGCTCAGGAGCTTTGATGGAGAGACAAAAGAATCGGTCCACGCGCCGCCCTGCTTGTTATCGCGCTTGAAATAATCGCAGTAGAAGAGCGCGAGGGCCTTACCATCCGCGTCGGTCACCTCGAACACGCGCGCGTCGGGATGATAGACCGGGATATCCTTGCGCTCCTTGAACGTAATGCCGTAAAGCTGCGTAGCGGCGTAGAACAGGCCATCCCGCAGCACCGTATTCAACTCGAAGTACGGCCGCACGGCCGTGTCGTCGATATCATACTTGGCCTTGCGCACTTGCTCGGAATAGAACTCCCAGTCGTAAGGCGCGAGCGTGAAGCCGCCCTTTTGCGCGTCGATGACGGCCTGAATATCTTGGCCCTCGCTGTGGGCATTCGCTGTGGCCGCCGGAACCAGAGCGTCCAGGAAGCGCAGCACCGCATCCGGCGTTTTGGCCATCTGGTCCTCAACCTGCCAGGCCGCGAAGTTCGGGAAGCCGAGCAATTTCGCTTTTTCGGCGCGTGTTTTGGCGATCTGCGCGATGGTGTCACGCGTGTCGGTGTCGCCGCCGCGCTCGGCACGGGTCCAACTGTTTTCAAAAAGCGCTTTCCGCGTGGCGCGGTTGCGGAGCCATTGGAGCGCGGGCTGCTGCGTGGTGTTCTGCAGAGGCAGCACATAACCAGGCTGCTTGCGCGCCTTGGCTGCGAGTTCGGCAGCAGCGATCTGCCCGTCCGGCAGACCGGCAAGCGCGGCTTTGTCGGTGGTCGTGAAGGCGCTGGCCTTCGCGGCGGCCAGAAGCTTCTGCTTGAACGCGTTTTCCAGCACGGAAAGTTGCTCGTTGATCTTCTTCAGCCGGGCCTTGTCCGCATCGGAGAGGTTTGCGCCCGCGTGGATGAAGCGGGCGTAGGTCCGCTCGATGAGCCATCGCGATTCCGGATCGCGAGCCTGAGCGTCGCGCTGTTTATAAATGGCCGCAACGCGTGCAAAAAGTTTCGGATTAAGCATCTCCGCATCGGTGAGCTGCGACAGCTTCGGCGCTTGGTTCTCCTCGATTTTCTGAATCGTGGGATTGGTGTTGGCACCTGCTATGGCGCCGAAAACTTGCTCGACGCGATCGAGAAGCTGTCCGCTTTTCTCCAGGGCCACAATGGTATTGGAAAAGTCGGGCGGCGCAGGATTATTCGCAATCGCCGCAATTTCCCGCATCTTCCCGGCGATGCCGGCATCGATGGCGGGCTGGTAATCGGAGTCTTTGATCTTGTCGAAGGGCGGCGCATGGAACGGCAAAGTGCTCGGGGCGAAAAAGGGGTTTGCCGGGCCAAAGGCCGGCGCCGGCGCCTGGGCCGCGGCGCTGGACGCCATGACGATCGTGACTACACAAATTCGGATAGCAGACTTAGCAGTGCGATTAGAAAAGATCGGACTCATTGGTTCTCCAGCTTAACGTATTCAGGCACCGGACCTGGCACAGCCGCAGGCCAGTTTTGCGCGACGATGAATGACACTATACACCTGGGCTGCATTCGTAAATGCAGCGACCGAACCCAGGCTCGCGAAAAAAAACGGGGAAGGCGTCGCCGCCTCCCCGTTGGCCGTGCGACTTACCGCTCGCCGGTTACTGTGGCGTTTGAGTTCCCGCCTCGCGCTGCTGCTTTTCGCGCTGCTCGCGCAGCACGGCCTTGCGTGACAGCCGTATCTTGTTGCCCTCGATGGCCAGGACTTTGACCAGCACCTGGTCGCCAAGTTTCAGTTCGTCGCGGACGTCGCGAATGCGCTGTTCGGCGATTTCGCTGATGTGCAGCAGGCCGTCGGTGCCCGGGAAGATTTCGACGAAGGCGCCGAAATCGGCGAGCCGCACGACCTTGCCGAGGTAGGTCTTCCCGATTTCGGCGGTGGCGGTAACGTCGCGAATCATCTGCAAGGCGGCGTCCGCGGAACCGCCATCGGCGGCAAACACGTGCACCTTGCCGTCGTCCATCACGTCGATCTTGACGCCGGTGGCTTCGATGATGCCGCGAATCTTTTTCCCGCCCGGGCCGATCAGGTCGCGGATTTTGTCGGTGGGAATCGTGAGCATGAACAGGCGCGGCGCGTATTCCGACATGGTGCCGCGGTGCTCGGTCAGCGTGCGGTCCATGATGTCCAGGATTTCGAGCCGTGCTTTGCGGGCCTGCTCGAGCGCCTGGCGCATGAGGGGCACGCTGATGCCGCCCACTTTAATGTCCATTTGGAGCGCGGTAATTCCGGTGCGCGTGCCCGCGACTTTGAAATCCATGTCGCCGTAGTGATCTTCCGCGCCGGCGATATCGGTCAGCACCGCGGCGTGGCTCCCTTCAATCACCAGGCCCATGGCGATTCCCGCGCAGGCTGAGCGCATCGGCACACCCGCATCCATCAACGCGAGCGAGCCGCCGCACACGGTGGCCATGGAGGAAGATCCATTCGATTCGAGGATGTCGGAAACCAGGCGCATGGCGTAGGGAAAATCGGCTTCCGGAGGCAGCAGGTTCACCAGCGCGCGTTCCGCCAGCGCCCCGTGACCGATTTCGAAAAGGCCGGGGCCGCGCAGGAATTTAACTTCGCCGACGGAAAACGGCGGAAAGTTGTAGTGCAGCATGAAGCGCTTGAACGTGTCGGTCTCGAATAGCAGATCGAGCCGCTGCATGTCTTCCTTGGTGCCGAGCGTCAGCGTCGCGAGCGCCTGGGTTTCCCCGCGCGTAAATAAAGCGGAGCCGTGCACGCGCGGAAGCAGCCCGGTCTCGCAAGTGATCTTGCGGATCTGGTCGAACGCGCGGCCATCGGGGCGCCGCTGGTGGTGCAGGATATCGTCGCGGAAGAAATTCTCGCGCAGGCGCTCGAAGGCGCGGGCGGCGAGCGTGCGGCGATCTTCATCTTCCTCGGGAATGGCCACGAGGATTTCCTTCTTGATCTCGTCGACCAGGTGATAGCTTTCTTTTTTCGGATGCTTGGCGGTATCGAGCGCATCGTGCAGGCGCGCACCGAATTTCTGCTCGATCTGGCCGGCCAGCGCCTCGTCAAACGGCAGCGGCGGCACCACCACCTTGATCGGATTGAGCTGCCCGTGCAGTTCGCGAATCGCGGCGATGATCCGCCGCACCTGCTCGTGGCCAAACGCCAGCGCCTCCGCGACCGTGTCTTCGGAAACTTCGAGCGCCCCGGCCTCCACCATCACGATGGCTTCCTCGCTGCCGGCGATCACGATGTTCAGCAGGCTCTTTTTTTGCTCCTCGACGGTGGGATTGGCCACCAGGCGTCCCTCGAGCAGCCCGATGCGTACCGCGGCGATGGGCTTCTCGAACGGCAGATCGGAAATGAAGGCGGCCGCCGAAGCGGCCGTCACCGCGATGACGTCGGGATCGTTCTCGCTATCGGCAGAAAGCACCATGGCCACGATCTGCGTTTCATTGCGCCAGGCCTCGGGAAACAGCGGCCGCAGCGGCCGGTCGATCAGCCGCGAGGTGAGAATTTCGCGCTCCGAAGGACGGCCTTCGCGCTTGAAAAATCCGCCGGGAATTTTTCCCGCCGAGTAGGTGTACTCGCGGTAATCCACCGTCAGCGGCAGGAAATCTCTTTCGTTTTGCCGCGTTTCCATGCACGCGGTGACCAGCACCTGCGTGTCTCCATATTTCGCCAGAATGGCGCCGTTGGCCTGCTTGGCCAATTTTCCGGTTTCGAGCGTCAGGGTACGTCCGCCGATTTCGACGGTCACTTGATGTGGGGCTGGCTGCGACATAACTTCTCTTCCTTTCGCCGCGCCGCGCAATGCGGCAGCGGCTCCTTTGCGATTGAGAATGCGTGCTTGCCGGAGAGGGAAAAAGAAGAGCGGGCGAGGAGTGCTCTGCGCGAATTCCGGTAACGCCAAAAATGCCTAGAGAATCGCCGCGCCGGCGGTTGGCCGGAGGCTTACCCTAAGCGCGCGCTCTGCCGCGAGCGTTCTGAATTGTTTGGGAAGCGGATAACGGGGCCGCAAGGCCCTGCCGCTACTTGCGCAAACTGAGGCGCTCGACAATCTCGCGATACCGATCTGGGTCACGACGGTTGAGGTAGTCCAGCAAACGCCGGCGCCGGTTGACCATCATGATCAATCCGCGACGCGAAGCATGGTCTTTCATGTGCGACTTTAGATGCGAAGTCAGGTAGTTGATACGCTCGCTGAGCAAGGCAATTTGCACTTCGGGCGAGCCGGTATCCTTAACATGGGTTCGATACAGTTCGATTAACGCTGACTTAGCTTCTCTCAAGTCCCTCTCCGTCAGGCCCTTTCTATGCCTTTTCCTTCTTCTCTTCGACCCGCATAGCCTATCACACGCCTTGCCGGGGCCGTAGACAAATTTTCATATTCGCGGCGCGTAGCGAGCGCAGCGCGCGCGTATTCCGTGTGCGTCCGAGCGCATTTCAGGAATGGCGGTGGCCGATCAGAGAAAGGAATTCCTCGCGCGTCTGGAGATTTTCGCGAAACGCGCCGAGCATGGCGCTGGTCACCGCCTCCGACCTCTGTTTTTGCACGCCGCGCATGATCATGCACAGGTGCCGCGCCTCGATGACCACCCCGACGCCCAGCGGATCGATGCACTTTTGAATGGCCTCGGCAATTTGCGCGGTGAGCCGTTCCTGAATCTGCAGCCGCCGCGAGAACATGTTCACCAGGCGCGGAATTTTCGACAGGCCCACCACTTTTTTATTTGGAATGTAGGCCACGTGGCATCTTCCGAAAAACGGCAGGATGTGATGCTCGCACAGGCTGAACATCTCGATATCCTTGACCACCACCATCTGGTCGTAGCAGACGTTGAACATCGCCCCGTTGAGCAGCTTCTCGGGATCCTGCCCGTAGCCGCTGGTCAGAAAGCGCAACGCGTGCTCGAACCGCTCCGGGGTGCGCCGCAATCCTTCGCGCTGGGGATTTTCGCCGATCTCCGCCAACACCTGGCGCATGGCCTCCGCGATGCTCTGGCCGCCTTCCTCGGAAGGCTCTTCCACCAGTTCCAGCTCATCAGTGCGCTTGATCTTATCGCTCATGTTCCGCTCCCATTCGATTCCCCGGCATAGGTGAAACTGTTGCGGCCCGTTTCTTCAAGCCGAATGCGGGCCAGCCGCGCGCCGGGAAATTTCTTTAAGCGCTCGAAAATCTCGATGCACAGGTTTTCCGTGGTCGGCACCAGCGCGCGGAACGCCGCAACGTCCTTATTCAGGTAAGTGTGGTCGAAGGGTTCGAGTACCTCCTGGGTAACGTAGGCGTCGAGCTCGCTTAAATTCGCGATCATGCCGGTGGCCGGGTCGATCGCGCCCGTTACCGTGACTTCAACCACGTAGTTGTGCCCGTGCCCGAAGGGGTTGTTGCATTTGCCGTAGATGCGCTGGTTCTCGGCGTCGGCCAATGCCGCACTGTGCAGGCGGTGCGAGGCCGAGAAAGCGTAGCGGCGGGTCAGCTCGAGCTTCATCGCGCGAGCCCGTCTTTGCCGGCACGGCCGGCTCCATCCGCGCGGTCGCCGTCGCCTGCTTCGCGGGGGCCGTAGCAATCGACGTACAGGTCGGGAGTCTCCCACAGGCGCACTCGCGCCAGGCGCCCGCCGCCGGCTTGCGAATTAATTTTAGGATCGAGCAGCCGCCAGATCACCGCTGCGATATTTTCGCAGGTGGGAATTTGGCCGGCCAGTTCTGGTACTTCGTAATTGAGGAAACGGTGATCCATGCGCTCCATCACTTCGCGCTCGAGAATTTCCTTGAGCTGTTTCAGATCGAGCACCATACCGGTGGCGGGGTCGGGTTCGCCACCGACGGTAACTTCGAGCACGTAATTGTGGCCGTGCCCGTTGGGATTGTTGCACTTGCCGAAGACGCGNNTTTGCGCGAATCGTTATGCGAATCTTTACGCGACTCGTTAAACATGGGGGGCCACCGGATATTCGCGGCCCTTCCAGGTGACCTTGCCGCGGGCGTAGCGCCAGTCGGAGGCTAGCAAGGCCGCGCAATACAGCGCGACGCCTACTACATAGTATACGACGCTGGACACCGGCAAACGATTCCGGCGCAGCCTGGCTGCGTAGCTAGCGTGCCTGCCGGCGAGCAGCAAAATTCCCAACGCGCCAAAGATGGGCCACAACGGCGCGAGCGCGAGGCACGTCAGCGGAATCCAGGGGATTACCGAAAGCAGTTCGCGCGTGATTCCCTGCCCCGCCATCTTCATCAGGGGAGAGAGATTTTTCGTCCAGCCTTCCCACATCGCGGCGAAAGTGGCATACATCCGCACGCGCGCGATCTCGGTATCGGCGGCGAAGTGCAGCGGCACACCCGCGGCGCGCGCGCAGCGCGCGAGCGCCACATCTTCCAATACTTCACCGGCTACCGCGGCGTGGCCGCCGATTTCCTGGTAGGCATCACGGCGGATCAGCAGATATTGCCCATTCGCGGCGGCGACCGGGGACCGCGGGTCGTTCACGATTTTGTAGGGATAGAGCTGGGACAGGCGGCAGAAAACGAAGGGAATCAGCGCGCGCTCCCACCATTTGTGCATTTCCTGTTCGGGCGAATACGAGATCATCGAAGCGCCAAAACGTTCCGCATCGCCGAGCGCCCGCGCGGCCGAGCCCGGCAAGTGCACCGCGTCGGCATCGGTGAACAACAGCCACTGGCCGCGGGCGCGTTGCGCGCCTTGCCATACCGCATGATTTTTGCCCACCCAGCCTGCTGGAAGCGGGCCCGCGTCGAGCACGCGCAGCTTGGGCTCGGTGGCTGCGAGCTGCGCGAGCACCGCGGCGGTGCCGTCGGTCGATCCGTCGTTGACCACCAGGATTTCGGCGATCTCCGGCTGAGCGGCCAGAGAAGTCACGGCGCGAGCGATGTTGGCTTCTTCATTTCGCGCCGGGACGATTGCGGATATGGGCGCTGATGCAGGAGCCGATGCGATTTGGTCTGCGGGCACGATGCGGCTATCATATATTGGGCAGGCTCTAAGTAGAGCCCGCACCCGTAAGGTGAGAGAGCATCGATGAAGGGAAAAATCCTGGGCTGGGCGGGCTTGGTGGCTGCGATTGCCGTCGTGTACGTGTTTGCGATGCCGAGCTACCGGCAAGGAGAGCCAAGCGTGGCGGGGCGCGGCGCGCCGGATTTCATGCTGGAGATGAGCGGCCGCCCGGTGCGGCTGGCGGATTTGCGCGGCAAGGTGGTGGTGCTCGATTTCTGGGCGTCGTGGTGCGCGCCATGCGTGGAAGAGATGCCGGCGCTGAATGCGCTCCAGCAGCGCATTGCCGCGCAGGGCGGCGTGGTGGTGGGCATCAGCGAGGATGACGACGCAGCGGCGTACGCGCGGTTCCTTACCGAACAGCACGTGAGCTTTCCGACCTACCGCGATCCGACCAAGAAAATTGCGGCCACTTACGGGACCTTGGCGTTTCCCGAGGCCTACATCATCAGCCGCGATGGACGCATTGCGCGCAAAATCGTCGGCCCACAGGATTGGAGCAATCCGGAGTTGACCTCCGCGATCGACACGCTGCTGCGCATGAAATCCTAGGGAATCCTTCGTTAAGCATGCGGCATGGCAGTTCATAAAGCGGCTTTGCGCAGCCGTAGCGCATTGGCAATCACCGAAACCGAGCTGACGCTCATCGCGGCACTCGCGATCATGGGATTAAGCAGCAACCCCAACGCGGGATAAAGAACGCCGGCGGCGAGCGGAACTCCCAACGCGTTATAAATAAAAGCGAAAAAGAGATTCTGGCGGATGTTGCGCATCGTCGCGCGGCTCAGGCGCCGGGCGCGCACGATGCCACGCAGATCGCCGTGGAGCAGTGTTATGCCGGCGCTCTCGAGGGCGACATCGGCGCCAGTGCCCATGGCAATGCCGA
>PLJR01000201.1 GCA_003140295.1 Acidobacteriota bacterium | reverse complement strand
ACCAACAAATTCGTCAGCTATGAGCTCATCATCTCCGGCCGCGGGTTTCAGACGATCCATCAATTCCTGAACGCCACCGAGCATGCGCACTCTCACCAGCCGGGCGTCGATCCCGCGGAAATCACCCGCCGAGGCCTGGAAGGCTCGTGCCCGATATGCGTGCAGACGCTCGATCTTTGGACTTCGATTTACGGCGCGGAGGCGGGCAACCTGGCGCTCAAGGCGCTGGCGCGCGGCGGCGTGTTTGTCGCCGGCGGCATCGCTCCTAAGATTTTGCCGAAGATGAAGGACGGGACGTTCCTGCGCGCGTTTTGCGAAAAGGAGAACTTCGCGGATTTGCTCGCCGCTATGCCGGTACAGATCGTTTTGAACGAGGATGCGCCGCTCCTCGGCGCGGCGGCGGAGGCTTGGCGAGCGCACGCGCATGAGAAATAGTTCCACAAACGCCCTGTTCTTTTCGGTAGAATCCGTTTCCTAGCCCGCGGCTTTTCGAGCGCCCTGAATGCGCCTTATTGCGGAGACCGGATGCAGGAACACTGCAGCGTGCCGGAGTGCACGGAAGAAGGCATAGCTTCCATTGATGGGCGCGTGCTTTGCCGCACGCATTTTCTGACTTCGTCGTACCAGCGGCTGGAAGCCATTTCCGGGCAAATTCACCGGCAGGAATTTCAAGAGAGGCAAGCGGACGCCGCCGGCCGTTTTCTCGAGGGCTGCATGCACGATGCGGCGGATATCGCGTGTGCAGTAGGCGCGCCGAGCAATCTGGAGCGGGCGCGGGTGCTCGACGTGTTGCTGTGGGCTTCCGAGTTGCACTCTCGATTGCGGCGTGGGCCGCGGATGCCGGCGAGGATCTCGGTGCTGCTGCGCTCGGGGGTGCCGGAGGGCTCCTGGGAAGAGCAGACCGAAACGCAGTTGCTGAGCCGACACGGCGCGCAGCTCAGGTGCCGGCACGAGCTCCGCGTGGACGAACGATTGACCTGCGTGCGGCTCGACAATGGACGGCAAGCCGAGGCGCGCGTGGCGTGGATTGCGCGCAAAGGTGCCGAGGGACTGGAAGTGGGCATCGAATTCCTTACGGACAAAAACTTCTGGGGTCTGAGCCTCGACGGCTCGATTTCGCTCACGGACCGTGAACGGGGAAGTGGGAATTCGGCCCGTTCCAATTTCTCGGCGGATTCCGGCGAACTGTGAATTCGCGAACTCGCAAAAGGCTCCAGCCGCCCCCGGGGGCGACGTACCAAGAGTAATCGCGCTCGCCCGCACGCCCCTCAAGAGTTCGCACCCTCAAAAATAGGACCGGCGTCTAGCTTCTGAACGCCAGTGTGGATAACAGGAAAAACGCCTTTTAGGTTTTGCCTTCAAAAATAGGAAAGGTCGTTACGGTCGGGCTGGGGGAACTTTGTAAATCATGCGGCGGCAGCATAGAAAGACGCCGGTGAGTGACAGGACCGCCGGGATCAGTCCGAACAATGTCCAAAGCGCCTCGGCAAACCAGCCGAACCTGCCAAAATGGGCCATGCTGAGCCAACCCAAGACCCGGTCGGCATATTTATCGTTGGGATCGACGAATCCGAAGAGGGCGTTAACGGTTTGTGGAAAACAAAAATAGAACCCCGTGATTCCCCACATCAGAACAAAGAGAAAGCTCCAAAATCCCAGTGCGCTATGCAAATCCCAAGTGAACCGCGCAAAAAATGATCTCCAGTTCACAGTTAACGCCCGCCGCCAATGGCTGATGCCGGGCCACCAGATAACGGCTCCCGTCAAACACAGGACGATCACGCAGACCGCGCCAATGCCGTTTACGAAACGGCCATTCATTCCAAATAATAGGTTCTCGTGCAGATCGACCAGCCACTCGACGGACGAAACCAGGGAGGGCGCCCGCTCCAGTCCAGTGCGGTAGACAATCAGGCTGCCGGTAATGCTCATGAGAACGATATACAGGCCGGCTCCGGCTCCCACGAACAGATGAATGTAGAAAAGGCACTTGCGCACCCATACTTTCTCAGGGTGCTCCATCCATTCCTGCCATGCGGACATAATGTTTAGATCATCCCTCCTGCCAAAAGGTGACCTAGCTTGGTTCACTGCCGGCGCGAGACGAGAATTTGCCCCCTCCGTCCGGCGTCAGCAGCAATGAAGTCCATGGGCCCTCGAGATACTGCGATTTGCGTGTACTGCGGGTCCGCGAGGTCTCTTTATTTTGGCAGGGCGGCACCGCGGGCCGGGGTGCATCCTGCGGCCCCTCGAATTTCGCGCGCATGGCACATAGGCGCGTTTTGGTTCACTCTTTTGCGCCGTCCGGGGCTACACTTTATAAGTTAACTCGGTAAGGCGCCTTTCCCCGGAAACAACCCCTCCCTCGGAAAGCATGTTCGCGCGAACCCGCATCCAAGGTTCGGTGTACACAATTTTAAATTGAGGTTCGGCCAATTTTATTTCCATGCCCATTCAAAACACTGTGAAAACATGCTCGTTCCAGAGTTCTATTTCCCACCTCTGCGCGATGCTTGCGGTGGCGGCGGCCTTCGCAGCCGCCGGGGCCGGAATCGCCTGCGCGCAGGATCGCATCGTTCGCGGCATCGATAACGGACAAATTGCCACCGTCAAGGGCAACGTCCATCCCCAGGCCCGTGCTGAATTCGATCAGGGGCCGGCCGACTCCGCGCTGAAGTTGCAGGGTTTGACGATCCTGTTCAAACCCACCGCCGCGCAGCAGGCTGCTGTGGACTCATTACTGGCCGCGCAGCAGGACCGCTCTTCGCCGAGCTATCACCGCTGGGTTACGCCCGAACAGTTTGCGAGCCTGAATGGAATCAGCCAAAACGATCTGAATCGAATCGTTTCGTGGCTCCAGGGTCAGGGATTTCAAGTTGGCGCCACGGCGCCCAGCCGCACTGGGGTTTCCTTTAGTGGCACCGCGCAACAGGTGGAAGCGGCATTTCACACTTCGATTCACCGGTTTGTGGTAAATGGCGAGACTCATTACGCGAATGCCGCCGCGCCTGCTGTTCCCGCGGCTTTCGCCGATCTCGTCCTGGGCGTGCGCGGCCTGCACGATTTTCATCCCCAGGCACACGCGCGCGCGAGTGTCGTTCCGAATTCCAGGTTCACCTCGAGCGTGAGCGGGAGCCATTACCTTACCCCCAATGACTTCGCCACCATCTACGATCTGAACGCTCTCTACAGCGCGGGAATCAACGGGACCGGCCAGAAGATTGCCATCATGGGGCAGACCGACATCGTGATGAGCGATATCTCTACGTTCCGTACTGTGGCGGGCCTGCCCGCAAGCAATCCTCAAATCGTTCTGGTGGCCGCCGATCCCGGCACCAGCAATAGCGACCTTGCGGAGGCGGACCTCGATCTGGAGTGGTCCGGCGCGGTCGCTCCCAATGCCACCATCTATTACGTGAATTCCTCGGACGTATTTACATCGCTCATCTATGCGGTCGCCCAAAACACGGCTCCGGTAATCAGCATCAGTTATGGCTTGTGCGAACAGACGCTGTCCGCGTCGGAGGCTTCCTCCCTCGAGCAGACTGCGCGGCAGGCGAACGCGCAGGGAATCACGATCGTGGCGCCGACTGGCGATAGCGGCGCTGCCGATTGCGACACGGCAGACCCGGCCACCAAAGGACTGGCAGTCGATTTCCCGGCGAGCATGCCGTACGTAACTGCTGTGGGCGGCGCGGAGTTCAGCGAAGGTTCAGGGACGTATTGGAACTCCACCAACAATCCCAGCCCCAACGGGGGCTCGGCAATTTCCTATATTCCCGAGATAGTTTGGAACGACACGGCTACCGATCACGCGCTTTCCGCGGGCGGCGGCGGCGCCAGTACGCTTTTTACCAAGCCGAGCTGGCAAACAGGCAGCGGTGTTCCCGCGGACGGCCAGCGCGACGTGCCCGACGTGGCCATCGCAGCTTCCGCCGATCATGACGGCTATTTGATCTGTTCGGGTGGCAGTTGCGTTACGGCCGAGCCGGCCGCAGCCGGAGTGGGCTGGAGAAAGACCGATCAAACTTTGAACGTGATTGGCGGCACCTCCATGGGCGTGCCGACCTTCGCCGGCATTGTGGCGCTGATCAATCAACAAGCGGGCACGCCGCAGGGCCAGGGCAACATCAATTACGTTCTTTACCCGCTCGCAACCGCGACGCCGAGCGCATTTCACGACATCACCAGCGGCGACAACATCGTTCCTTGCCAGGCCGCCAGCACGGGATGCCCCACCAGTGGCACGGCGCAAATTGGCTACGCCGCGGGCGCCGGGTACGACCTCGCTTCCGGATTGGGTTCGATTGATGCGTACAATCTGGTGACGGCTTGGACGTCGATTTCGTCATCCTCGACCGGCTCGAGTGATGGCTCGTCGGGCGACTTTCAGCTGGCGGCTTCCCCGTCAAAGGTGACGCTGGCTCGCAGCGGTACCGCGAATTCCCAAGTAACGCTGACGGCCATTAATGGTTTCACGGTGAGTGGCACGCCTAACTTCACGTGTACGGTGCCCTCCACCTTTACCGGTGTGACGTGTGCGGTTATTGCGGCCTCGGCAGCCAACACCTGGACGGTGACGATCACCGCGGCGGCGAATGCGGCGCTGCGTGGCCCTCTGGGCTTAAATGCCTTGAGTACGGAAACTCGGGGCGGGATTGCCGCGGTCGCCCTGCTGCTCGCCATCCTGTTGCTCTGCGTCGTTGCTTGCAACCCGATGGAGGCGCGGCAGCGGCGACTTGCGGGTGTCGTTCAACGACCGCTATGGCCGCTGGCCGGCGTTCTGACGCTGTTGTGTTTGGGCATGCTTGCCGCAGGTTGCGGTGTTGCACCCAAGGCCAGCAGCACTTCAAGCGGATCAACCTCCGCAACTCCGAGTGCTGCCGCGGTCACGGTGCAGGGAACCGCGAACGGGATCAGCCACAGCGTGCAGATTGGCGTGACCGTGAATTAGGCGCGCCTGAATTCCGCCGCGCCTGAGTTTCAAGCCGGGCGCGCGAATCAAGACGTGTCGCTCTGCAAAGTTGCATGTTTCTCAAATTGAGAAACATCACCGATTCAAACCGGGTGCAAATCAAGATGCGTCTCAATTAAGGCAGTGCGCGACCAAAGGGCAGGGCATCGAGATCCAAATTTCCGCCGGAAAGAATGATGCCCACCTTACGAACTGCGGAGTTGCGCTCGATGCCTATTTTGCGGAACAGCGCCGGGGCGGCCGCCACGGCGCCGGAAGGCTCGACGATTAATTTCAAGCGATCCCAAAGCAGGCGCATGGCCGCCACAATTTCTTCTTCGCTGACCAGGGAAAACGCATCGACGTGCCGCCGCAAAATTGCCAAGGTCCGGGGCGCGAGGGTGGCGCGCAACCCATCGGCGATAGTTTTCGCCTGAGCCGCGGGTTCGAGGCGCCCGGCGGCGACTGAGCGCGCGGCGTCATCCGCGTTGCGCGGTTCGCAGCCGACCACCTGAGCCGCGGCGCGCAGATGTTTAGTCGCGATCGCGGTTCCGCTCAGCAGGCCTCCTCCGGAAACCGGAGCCAGAACGAAATCTAAATCCGGAATTTCCTCGAGCAGTTCCACCGCGGCCGTCGCTTGTCCCGCGATGATGCGATCGTCGTCGAAGGGATGCAGCAGGACGGCGCCGGTGCGCTGCATCAACTCCGCGGCGCCGGCTTCGCGGGCGGCCATAGTGGGCTCGCACAGCACGATTTCGCCGCCAAAAGCCTCGACCGCCCGGCGTTTGATCTGTGGCGCGTCGGAGGGCATCACGATCCAGGCGCGGATTCCTCGCTCGCGGGCCGCGAGCGCGAGCGCCGCCGCATGGTTGCCGGAGGAGTGCGTCACCACGCCGCGCGCGGCTTCTTCATCGCGCAGCGAAAACACCGCGTTCGAGGCCCCGCGCATTTTGAACGATCCCGAGCGCTGCAGATTTTCGCACTTGAAGTAGAGCTGAGCGCCCGCCAGTTGATCGAGCGAAGAGGAAGACATAACCGGCGTGCGATGGATGTGCGGCGCGATGCGCCGGTGGGCGGCCTGGATGGCCTCGAAGGAGGGATTTATTATCTCGAAATCGGAAACAGCACTTGGCCCCGGCAGGCTGCCGCCTTCGCCCGTCGAAGCGGTCGAAGCCGTGGGAGCCGGCGAAGCCTTCGTCGAAGAAGGAGCCTGCGGGTGGCCGCTCATCGCGCTAAGGATTGCCCGCCGGAACCGTGAAGGTCAATTTCCCTGCTGCTTCATTGTCGAACTGATCGTAGACGCGCACCGAAACAGTGTGTTCGCCCGGCGAAACATTTTTAAGCGTCAGCACGTAGTTCTCGCTGGGCGAATCGCTCAACTCTCCGGCCGGGCGCACCAGCGTCCAGTCGCCGGCGTCGAGGCTATATTGCGCGCGAACCACGGCGCTGGTCGCGTCGGAAGCGCGAAAGCGCACGGTGACCGACGGATCGCCGCCCACCCTGACTATTTCATTCGTGATGCCGGCAACGATGGGAGGCGTATTGTCCACGACGAAACGCTCGCTTTCGCGCTCTCCCGTCAGGGCCTGGTCCGGGGCATTCGATCGCGAATCGGAGCCGACAATTTTCAAATAATAAGCGCCATCGGGCAGGGAAGTCGTATCCCACGAATAGAAGCGCTGCTCGATCTTGTCTTTGAGAAGCTTCCAGTCGCGTTCACCTTCGCCGCGATAGTAGATGGCATAGATCAGCTCGTCTTCGTTGTCATCTTCCGCGTTCCACAGCACGCCCTGATAACCCTTTTGCGTAAAGCCCTGGGGAGGCGCCTCGAAGCGCGGAGCTTCGGTCGCAGTACGCTGCGAAGTTGACGTGGCGCCCGCCGCCGGCGGCTGCCGTAGCTGCACGGGCGCCGCTTGCGCTGGAGGGCCCTGCTGGCCTCCAAATCCGGTAACGCGCACGCCCGGATTTTGTAGCGCAATCGCAGTAATTCGCGGAGCGGTATTTTTCGGCAAGTACGCCACGTTCACCCAGGAGAGTGCGGGCTCGGGGCCGCTGCCACCGTGCAGTACCACTTTCCATTGCACGAACCGGGCAGCCGGACTTTCCGCCATCGCGCCGTTGCGATAGGGGCCAAACCATGGGCTCCAGCTATTTTCGGGATCCGAAGTGTTGCCGGAGCGTACGTAGAGCTCGACGGCGGCTGACCCGGCGGCATTGCCCCGCGGCGAATTTGCGCCAGCCGAATCTGCGCCATTGGGGGGCGGGGCCACGTTGTCGCCCCACCACGTCAGGCGCCCCCAGCGCGAGAAGATGTGCGCGTCAAACGCCTGCGATTGAAACGTGCCTTCCGATTCCAGCCCGGGTCCCAGCGTAAAGATCTTTCCGGGATTGGCCGTGGCGACATACATCCTGCCATTGGCCGCGCGCGCAAAACCGGTCACCTGTTCGGATTCGGTTTTGGAGAGGCGCGAAAAAACATGGTCGCCGTCGAGCTTGATGACCGTTCCCTGGTTGCCGATGCCCAGCAAGGGTTTGCCGTCGGGCCCGAGCGCCAGCGCATAGGTCAGATCTTCCCGCGCGGTCCAGAGTTCCTGGGGCGAACCGTCCGCGGCGAGACGATAGACCGACGATGAGCTGAGCGCCGGAAACGGCGTAAACGGCGTGGGTATGGCCTGGGCCGCATTGGCACTGGCGCCGTTCACGGTGATCGTGATGTTTTGTCCCTCATTGGGGTTGGCGGGCTGCTGCGGCGGTTGTTGGAGGGTGGGCGTGGCGCCGGAGCGCGCCTTTTCGCCGATGGCCTNNCGTAGAGGTTTCCCGCGCCGTCCGGGACGATCGCGGTGATTTCTTTTTTGCTGGTCTCGTAAAGGACGTACGCCTGGCGAGCGCTTGCTGCGGCGCCGTTTTCCGCGTTTTGTTTTTCGGCGTCAGTTTTATTGTCTTTATTGTCGGGGGCGCGCTTGGCAACAGCGGCCGCCGGAGGTGCAGCCAGCGGAATCCGCAGGATCAGGCCATTCGGCTCGGTGCCGGCCAGCAGATTGCCCTTGCCGTCAAACGCCAGCGCCAGAATGTGCGTCTCACCACCGCCGAAAAATGTTTCACTCTTGCCATCCGCGGACACCGAAAATATTTTTCCCGTATCGCCAGTCGCTACATAAAGAGTGCCGTCGGGTCCCAGCGCTAGGTTCCAGATGTATTTGGTTTTAGGGTCGAAAAACACCGATTTTTGCCCGGCGGGCGTNNACTTTATAAACTTTGCCGTCCGGCGAGGTGCCCACGTATAAGTTATCGCTCTTGTCGATTACCAGCGCCTGCGCGGACATTTCGGTGGACTCGAAAACCGTAGTCGGCTTGCCATCGGCATCCAGGCGAATCACCTTGGCGTTCGCGCCGCCCGCGGCAAACAGGGTGCCGTGTGAATCGGTGCGCAGCGCCCATATGTAAGCGAGATTGCTGTCGGCAAAAGGCGCGAACTTCGGGGCCAGCACGATCTGGCCGTCACTGCGCAGCGCCAGACCCGTGGTCGTGCCTTTCTGGAATTCGTCGTAATCCGACTGCCGCCAGAAATGGGTTTGCTCGGCGGCGGCTGGGGCGCCCCACCCTACCGCGAGGATGACCGCGAGGATGAATCCGACCATGAATGCGGAGGGCAGCGCGGCGGCCAAGCTGCGGGCGGAGCGGGCCGTTATCTGCACATGAAATTTATGCGTACCAAATTTACGTATAAGAAATTTACGCATACGGAATTTACGCATGACACCTCTGAGACGCCTTTGGGACGGGGCGGCGTTGGCCCGTGCCGAAAATATTNNGCGGCAGCGAGGCGGGAGCGGCGATTCACTTCACCTTGATGAATACAGATGCCGAGCCCGCAATCACTTCGTCCATGGGCAGGGACCATTCGCCGGCCATGGACTCGCGCAGCAGCGCCGAATTGCCCGGGAGGCGGCGTTGGTCGAGAATGTTGATCTCCGAGAGCGGCGCGTCGGGCAGTTCTTTGTCCTGTACCAGCAACGTGGGCGTGGGCTTGAATAAAGTCACGTAGAGCTGATTGTTGTGCCGCGCACGATTGAGAAGCGTGATGAGCTGCTCGAGGCTTCCCAAGCGTCCTTGCGCCGCGAACTGGTTGGGAATCCGGTTGAGCGAATCGGAATCGCTGACCTGCACGCGCACCGTGCTGCCGCGCGCGGCCTGCGGCGGAATGGTGATGGGCACGTCCCGAATCACGGGGTTGCCGCGGTAGGGCCGCAGCAGCACCTTCACCGTTACGTTCTGCCCAGGATCGGCTTCGCTCAATTCCGACCAGGCGTTCTCGATGGCCGCGATACGGCGCTCGGGTATGCTCTCGACGCGCAAGGAAACACCGTCGATTTTCGGGGTCTCGTAAGGATTAGAAAAGATGCGCGAGAACAACTGCTGCACGGTAGCGGCGACCGCCGTGCCATCCGGCACGAAGACATCGGTGGGCGCGTACATATTGTCGATGGCCACGCCCGAGTGCCCGGCAATATTGATGCTGCCGCTCAGGCGCAAGGTGGTGCCTTCGCCATACGTGGTGTTTTGCGTCAGCCCGTTGAAGGCCACGATTCCGACCAGGATAGGCGTGAGCTTGGGATCGGAAATCATCTCCATGCGGTATTTCTTTTCGCCCTCCGGAGTGACCACCGACAGGTCGACCGGAATCATCTGGGGCTTGGCGCCCAGACGGCCCATTACCGCGGTCAGCCGGTCTTGCGTCAACGTTCCGATTTCACCGCCCATGTTTACGATTTTGGTGGACTCGTAATCGGAAGCAAGCGTCGTCAGCACGCGGCCGCGCGCGAGCGGCATGTGGCTGGCTCCCAGACCGAAGAGCGGAT
>PLJR01000248.1 GCA_003140295.1 Acidobacteriota bacterium | reverse complement strand
TCCGCGCCGCGCCTGCTCCGCCAAGGCCGCGGAAATACCGGGATCGGCATGGCCCAGAATCAGCGCGCCCCACGAACATATGTAATCGAGATACGCATTGCCGTCCGCATCCCACAGTTGCGCACCTGCCGCGTGGTCGGCGACGATCGGCGTGCCTCCCACGGCGCCGAACGCGCGCACCGGGCTGTTGACCCCGCCCACGAGAATTTCGCGGGCGCGCTCGAATATTTGCTCGGAATGCTGGCGCGAAGCGTTTTTCATGCGCAGTTCACGTACGGAGTTCACGTGCGGCAGTCACATGCAAAGTTCCAGCGTGGGCTCACCAGCCGGTTCCTGGATGATTATTTAATTGTTTCTTGTTCGTAAATTTTAAGGCGCGCGTTTCCGCCTGCCGCTGAGTCTCGTGAGATCAGACCCGCCCCCGGCCGTCACATGCGAGCCAACGCGCCACATCCTTCGCATGATAGGTCAGCACGATTTCCGCTCCCGCCCGCTGGATGGCCGTGAGAATTTCCATCACCACCCGCTTCTCGTCCAACCAACCGTTGCGCGCCGCAGCTTTCACCATGGCGTATTCCCCGCTGACGTTGTAAGCCACCACCGGCACCTGAAAGCGGTCGCGCACTTGCCTTATGATATCGAGGTAGGCCAGCGCCGGCTTCACCATGATCATATCCGCGCCTTCCTCCAGATCGAGCGCCACCTCGCGCAGCGCCTCGCGCGCATTTGCGGGATCCATCTGGTAGCTCCGCCGGTCGCCAAACTTGGGCTCCGACTGCGCCGCCTCGCGAAAAGGCCCGTAGAATCCGGAACAATACTTCGCGGCATATGCCAGGATCGGCAGGTCCGCAAACCCGCCGGCATCGAGCGCGCTGCGAATCGCTCCCACGCGCCCATCCATCATGTCCGAGGGCGCAATGATGTCGGCTCCCGCGCGCGCATGCGAGAGCGCTTCCTGCGCCAGCAGCGCGAGCGTAGGATCGTTCAACACTTGCCCGTTCTCCACGATTCCGCAATGCCCGTGGCTGGTGTACTCGCACAAGCACACGTCGGTGATGACCACCAGATTTAATTGCGCTTGGCGAACCGCTTCGATGGCCCGCTGCACCACGCCCGTAGGCGACCAGGCCTCCGAACCGCGTTCGTCCTTATGCTCCGGCACGCCAAATAAAATCACGGCCGGGATGCCGAGCGCTTCCACTTCGCGGCACTCTTCCAGGAAGCAATCGACCGATTGCTGGTACACGCCCGGCATCGAGCTCACCTCGGTGCGCACGCCACTGCCCGGGCACACGAACATGGGGTAGACAAATCCTCTCGTGCTGACGCGCGTCTCCCGCACCATGCCGCGGAGCGCCTCTGTACGCCGCAACCGCCGCGGCCGCACCGCCGGATACGTCATGCTGCTCCCTCCTTTTCCCCTGTGCCCCCGTCGCCACCCCCGTCGCTACCCTCGTCAATAACAGCGTCGCCGCCCGTGTCCACCTTGGCCGGCGGCTGCGCAGCGAAGTGCCGCGTGATCGCCTCCACCAGTCCCGCCGTCGTCGCTTCCGCGGCCGCAATCGCGACCGGCAGCCCCGCGCTGCGAATCGCCGCCGCCGTCACCGGACCCAGCGCCGCAATGGCCACCCGCGCGCCCACCTGCCGCAGCGCGGTGTCGCCCAGCGCCCGCGCAAAATTCTGAAATGCCGACGGACTGAAAAACGTGACCGCGTCGGCATCGCCCCGCTCCAGCGTCTTCACCACGTAGGCGTCGAACGCCGCGAGCGTATCCCGCGAGCCGGGGTCGAGGGTGAGATAGGCCACCACTTCGGTGACTGAGGCGCCCGCCGCACGCAGTCCTGCCGGGAGTTCACCGGTCGCTCGATCGCTGCGCGGCAGCAGCACTCTTTTCCCCATCAGGTCATCAGCCAGCGCGGCGATCAGTCCCGTACCGCTGAACTCTTTCGGCTCCCCCTTCGCCCCCAGCCCTTGCAACTCGAGCGCATCCCTCGTCGCCGGACCCACTACCGCGATGCGCGGTCGCACATCGCTTTCCGTGCTTTCAAACGGAAAATCCAGCGCCCGGCACCGCGCCAGAAAAAATCGCACCGCGTTGGCGCTGGTAAAAAGTATCCAGTCGAAATGCTCGATTCCGGCGATCGCCAGGTCCAGGCCCGCGCTATCGAGCGGTTCCACAAACCGCACCATCGGCAGTGAAAGCACTTCCGCTCCCAGTTCGGTCAGGCGGCTGATGAGTTCCTCGGCCTGCTCGGGAGCCCGCGTGATCACGATGCGCCGCCCTTCGAGCGCCCGAGGAGCATGCCCGCTCATCGCTTACGCTCCTCAGTAGCGTCGGCAGCATCGGCGTCGGCAGCATCNNCGCCAGCTCGTCCCAACGTTGCGGCGACCCGGCGCGCCGCACGCGCACCGATTCGCCGCCATCCGCCGACAGCACGCACGCTTCGATCACGAATTCCCGCGCCTCGATGCGCGCCCAAATCCCCGCCGGAACCTGGCACCCGCCCTCGATGGCTGCGAGCACGGCACGCTCCGCCTCCACCGCGATGCGCGTTTCGATATGATTCATGGGCGCGAGCATCCTGAAAACTTCGTCGTCGCCGCCACGCGCTTCTATTCCGATGGCGCCCTGACCCGCCGCCGGAAGGCAAATATCGGTGTGCAGCGTCTCGGAAATCCGTTCACTGAGACCGAGCCGGTCAAGCCCAGCTTTCGCCAGCACGATCGCGTCATAATCTCCGCGATCGAGTTTCGCCAAGCGCGTGTCCACATTCCCGCGAATCCCGCGCATCTCCAGGTCCGCGCGGTAATGCCGCAGCTGCGCCTGCCGCCGCAGGCTGCTGGTACCCACGCGCGCGCCCGGCGGAAGGTCCTCGAACGTGATCCCTTCGCGCGACACCAGCGCATCGCGCACATCGTCGCGCCGCAGTATCGCCGGAATCAGCAGCCCCGCCGGCAGTTCGGTCGGCACATCTTTCATGCTGTGAACCGCCACGTCTATGCGCTCTTCGAGCAGCGCGTCCTCCAGCTCTTTGATGAAGATTCCCTTCCCGCCCAGCGCCCGCAGTGGCGTCTGCGCGTCGCGGTCGCCCGTCGTGCGCACCAGCACCAGCTCCGCCGCAACGCCGTGCTCGGCGAGTTTCGCACGCACGCTTTCCGCCTGCCACCGGGCCAGCGCGCTGCCTCGCGTCCCGACGCGCAGCGTCACGCTCGTCCCCCAAGGCGCAATCTCGTGTGCGACTCCGCGCGCGACCCCGTGCGCGACTCTGTGTCCGACCCCTTACCCCAAGGTTTGTGCGAAACGGTCACGGCTCTTCCTGCCCCAGCTTGAACAGGTCGCGCAAAGCTTCCAGGTTGTGCAGTTTTCTGCGCAGGTCGCGCAAGCCTTTCAGCCGTTCCGCCGGATCGATGACCACCCGTTCGAGTAATTCGTCCATCAATTGCGCCACGCGTTCCTGATCGGCGCGGGAAAGCTTCGGCATGCTGCCGAGGCGCTCGCGCAAAAAGGCTTCGCGCTCGCTGGCCAGCCGCGCCCGAAGATCGGCCACCACCGCTACCGTCTCCACGCTCGACTGCCACGATTCGAACCGCGCAATGTGCTGTTCCACAATCGCTTCGGCGCGCGGCACTTCGGATTCGCGTGCACGCTTATTCTGCTCCACGATTTCGGTGAGGTCGTCGAGCCCATACAAATAAAGATTGTAGAGTCCCGCCGCGCCCGGATCGGCGTTGCGCGGCACGCCCAGATCGATCACCAGCAGCGAACGATTGGACCGCGCCCCCATCGCGCGTTCCAGCATCTTGCGCGAAAGCACCGTATCGGGGCTGGCCACCGAGCAGACAATCATGTCCGGCCATTCGAGCGCATCGTCGAGAGCGCTCCACTCCACTACTTCGGCGCCCACGCGCTCCGCCAGTTCACGCGCCCGTTCTGCGGAGCGGTTGCACACCCGCAGCGATTCGATTCCGCGGTTCCGCAAATGATTGACCACCTGCTCGCCGGTCGCTCCCGCCCCCAGGATCAGCGCCGTATGCCCCGCCAGGCTGCCAAAAATGCGCTCCGCAAGTTTTACCCCGGCGAAAGCCACCGACACCGGCCGCGTACCGATATCGGTTTCCGAGCGAATGCGCTTCCCCACCTCGAGCGCGCTCTGAAACATCCGGTTAAGCACCGGTCCCGTGGCGCCGTGATCGAGCGCGATGCGATACGCCTCGCGCACCTGCCCCAAAATTTCCGCCTCCCCCAGCAGCATCGAATCGAGTCCGGCCGCCACGCGGAAAAGGTGCCGCACCGCATCGCGATCGCGCCGCCGGTACAGGCTGCCGCGCAAAATCGCCGGCTCGATGTGGTGGAATGCCG
Organism: Acidobacteriota bacterium; assembly: GCA_003140295.1. Classification (GTDB taxonomy): domain Bacteria; phylum Acidobacteriota; class Terriglobia; order Acidiferrales; family UBA7541; genus Palsa-189. Next base: position 401 of record PLJR01000248.1, on the reverse strand, counting down.
CGAGAAAACCCTCCATGGCCCCGGCGCTGTCCTCGGTCGATTCCTGCGGCACTCCGTATAGCTCGCTGCGGTTGCAAGTCGAGAGCACCAGCGTCTCGGATAGCACTCCGCGCGAACGCAATTCGCCCGCAGCGCGCCGCGCATCCTCCGGCGTAAACGCCACGCGCTCGCGCAATTCCACCGGCGCCGTCCGGTGATTCAATCCGATAAGCACAATCTCCACGTTATTCTTAGCTACGCATCCTCTCGCGCGTGCGCTTGCTGTCGCTGTAGCCACTGCCGTAGCGTGTTGCGGTTGCCATAGCCGTTGCGTGTTGCTGTTGCCGTAGCCGCTGCCCTAGCCGTGGCGTGTAGCTGTCGCCTCAGCCGTGGCGTGTAGTTGTTGCCTTGGTTGTTGCCTT
>PLJR01000120.1 GCA_003140295.1 Acidobacteriota bacterium | reverse complement strand
GATCATTCGAAGCCGCCACCGAACTTTCCAAGTTAGAATTTTCTTGCTCAGAAAGTTCTTGCTCAGAGCTTTCTCGGCCGGAATTTTTGAGTTCGGCGCTTACGTCGCCAGCGGATTCCGCAGTAACATCTTCTACCGCCAGCCCCAGCGCCTCTGCTTCGCCCCCGATCTTGACTGCGACTTCCACATCCGCCTCAGGAGCCGCCACCGGGGCAATGCCCAACAACTCTTCGTCGCTGGCAATCAGATAACCCTCTTCGTTCAGGTTCCCAATAATGAGTTCAGCTGCCTGATGCACCGCCGGACGCACCGAAATCGNNGATCCGAAATCGATCTCCTCGAAAGGATCCTTCTTCTCATCTGCTATTGCCGGGGCCTCGTCCGAGGTTGCCTTCGCCGCTATTCGGTCGCGTTCTTCCTCCTGACGCCCAACATCGTCGAGCATCGGAATCGAATCTTCCAATTCCTCCAACACCGGGTTCTCCACCATCTCGGCATTGATCATGTCCTTAAGCTCGAGCTTATTCAGCGCGAGCACGGACACCATCTGCACGAGGCCCGGCGTCAGAATCTGCTTCTGCGAAACCTTGAGATGAAGTTTTGGCTGCAGCCAGCTCATAAAGTTTTAATTGAATCGGAAATTGTCGCCCAAGTACAGGCGCCGCACTTCAGGATTGGCGCTGAGTTCTGTTGGCGTACCCGCGAAAAGAATGCGGCCCCCGTGTACGATGTAACCACGGTCAGCGACCGCTAGCGTCTCCGGAACGTTGTGATCGGTGATCAATACGCCGATACCCAAATGGCTTAAGTTCGAGATGATTTTCTGGATGTCTACTACGGTGAGCGGGTCAATTCCGGAAAAGGGCTCATCCAGCAGCAAGAAGGCCGGTTCAAGGACCAGTGACCGCGCGATTTCCAGTCGACGGCGCTCACCACCCGAAAGCGTATAGGCCCGGTTGAACCGCACCGTTTCCAAACCCATCTGGGCCAGGAGCTCCTCCAGCCGGTCACGCTGCTGTTCGGGTGTCAGCGGCAAAGTTTCGAGGACGGCAACGAGATTTTCTTCGACGCTTAATTGACGAAAAACCGAAGGCTCTTGGGGGAGGTAACTGATACCGCTGCGGGCCCGAAGATACATCGGGAGATCGGTGATGTCGTCGCCGTTCAGTAAGACGCGTCCCGAATCGGGCCGCGCCAGTCCAACCAGAATGTAAAATGTCGTGGTTTTCCCGGCACCATTCGGTCCTAGCAGGCCAACCACTTCGCCTTGCCCGATCTCTAGGCCAAGATCGTCGACAATCTTTCGTCCCCTGTAGGATTTATTGAGGTCGACCGCCTGCAGCTTGAGCATCTTCAATCATTTCTCGACCCGGTGCATCGTCAGCGTACGCAATCCAACTTCCGAATCAACAAGAATCTTATCATCGGCAAAAAATAAGGTCAATTGACGGCCAGAAGTCGAGTTTCCCAAGTCGTCATAAACCCTTGGGGAACCGCCGCTAAGGACGAATTTGCCCTCCGACGCCGTATAGTCGGCCCGATCACCCGTGCCATGAAGGCTTTCCTGGTCCAGCAGTACGTGTCCCAAAGCCAAGGCCTTGGAAAGCTCCTTCTCGCCCGTGGCCCCGCCGGGAGAACCTGCCGGGCCCACCACGGCTTCGGAGGTGGCTCCGACCGGCCGGAGCCGACTGGGATCCTGGGCAGAGAAAAACAGGTCCATTGAATCGGCTCTAAGGGTGCCTTCGGTCGAATGCGCCCGCACGGTTTGTTCCAACCGTGCCCGCCCTTTACTGCTTTCGTAAATCATCCGGCCCGCCTCGGCTCGCCAAAACTCACTCTTGGCCTCGGGGTTGGGGCCTGCCTTTTGACTGGTAGGGTGTGGGGTCTGCTGGGGCTCCCACGCGGCCTGCGGGAAAATGACGCGCACATGATCGGTCGCTGTGAGGGCTTGCGTTGAGCGGTCTAGCTCAACGACATCAGCCTCGACGACCGCAGTTCCCTGCCACAGCCTGGCGTGCCCCGAATAGATGGCATGCCCGATCGCAGTGTCGAAGACCAGGCGATCGCCTGAAAGGTGAGCTGGGCCGGCCCCGAGGCTCATCGTTGGCGGAGAAGTCCCGAGCTGGCTCGTTGCTACGCGCCCCTCGGCTCGAATCTCATTTGACGACTGCCGAAACGTCGCGAATTGCGAGGTGGTGCGCCAACCGCCATCCGTCACGATCACATCCCCTGAAAGGGTGGCCGTGTCGTTAAGGCGTTCGAAATGGCTGCGGTCGGCCTGCGCCTGCGCATCGCCTTGGTGCAAATGCACATCACCTGTTTCATCAACGCTTGACCACAATCCATCGGCAGCAAAATGCGCCACTATGTCCCGACCGGCACTGGTCTGTGCTGCTGAATCTTGGCCTTGCGCGCGTTCGCGACGCTCAAGTTCTACTCCCCCGCTTCCGTGAATTTCGCGCAACTCATTGAATGGGCCAAATATGGCATCGAGCCGCTGGGTCCCGAGATGTATGTGTTCAAGTCTCGATGCGCTCGGAACCGACGAGCCTGAAACCGACCGCTGTGATGCTGGCGCTTTCGACGGAGCGACCGGCTCTTCGGAATCAAGTGTCGCGGCTGCGGTTGTGACGAGCCCAATTTGCACCGTATGGCCGGCGTTATTGCCGCCCGCAACGAAGGTAACCTCCAGCTTGGGTGTGACCAGGCGGCGGCTCACGCCTGTGCCCGAATCCGATTGCGCGCGGACATCTCCTGTGGCGGTAAGCAGCCGCGGCCGGCTGGTGCCGGCGGTAAGCTCAATTTCGACCCTCGCCGCATCCAGGCGATTATCGTCCGCTGGGCCACGGGCTCGCGCATCGACGCTTCCCTGCGCGATGATCCGTGCAAGCGATCCGTTTTCGGCGAATGGAGCTGAAAACTCATCCGCTGAAATCGCGACGGGCTGATTGCTGCTCACGTGGAATTCGGGATGTTCATGCGCAACAACACGGCGCGGGCGCATCCGTTCGTCCAGTTCAACGTTTAGTTGCCCAGCCGATAATTCATAGCTGCCCTGATCGGCCTTCACCGGCCCGGAGAGGTAGATTATCCGCTCGGAGCGCTGGAAAAGCAGGGCGCTTCCGGTGACCTGCAGCTCATCGGCGCCAGCGAGAACCGCTTTACCCTCGTTTCGTGGCGTGCTCGTGCTTGCTATAGCGCTGCGGTGCGAGGTCACGGCGACGTCATGGAGCAGCCGCACTTCGCCCTGTCCCGCATCGTAGCGAAAACCGACTGCACGTCCTTCCATGTGCGCAAGTTGAAACCGCAGCGGTGCGGGAGTTGTCGCCACACCTGAATCGCGATCGAAAGAGACGTTACTGGTGACAATGTGAATCACATTCGGATCCGCATCCGATTTGCCGGGTCTGGCGGCGTGCGCCTGAGCATCTTGAGCGCTCTCCAAATCAATTTCGACCTCTCCCGCACAGGTCATCCTTCCATCGGACTCGAAGTATTCGCAAAGGTGCGTGCGGAGGTTGTCCAAACGGTTCCCGGCGCGTCCATATGCGGTAAGCCACACGTCTTGCAATACAGCGCGTCCCCCTTGGTTAAATTGCGTGGCGTGCGACGCGCGGATGGTAAATTCAGTCCGGTTACCCGTTTCCTTGGAAAAAGAAAATTCCGCAGACTGCTGCCGGACGCTCGAAGGCACCGCGGGGGGCATCGCCATATGCAGCAAGCGCGTCTGCCAGGAATGCCGCATGTACACAGCGCCGACCAGAACGATGAGAAGCATGGAGATCATCGCCGACCAACGTGCGTAACGCGCGGCTTGGGTATTGCGCATTTTGTTCAATTAGAAGCGAAAGGCGGGAATAAGTTTGCACCCTTATGCCAAGCGACACCAGACTGCTACCCCCTTACCCTTTCGCCCAAAGGTCCTGGTGGTCAGGCTTGCCAGGCCCCTTCAGTTTCCACGAAGATTGCGTGCTCGCGGCCGAGATCGCGGGCCGCGGGAGTCACAATAGTTTTTGGCCCTATAAAAATTTTGGCGCTCCGCGCTAATGCGCGTCGCACGTCATTTTCGCTGACGAATGGATAGGCCTCGATGGCAGGCGCGCCAGCGGGGGGACTGGGAGGCGCTTCGGCGAGCCCCGGCACTGAAGACCCTGGTTGTTCTGTCGCGTTGTGATGCGCGCGAAAAAACTGGCTGGCGATTTTCGTAGCGATTTCGCGCGGCGAACTCGCCGCGAAGCCCGTTCCCGCGCCGGCGAGCGGGATGCATGCGGACCCCGCAGCGGTGCCTTCCCTGCCCTCGGCCGTCGGCGCCTGGGTGGTTAAGCCTGCAGCGCTGCCGCGCACGATCCCGCGTTCGGCAAGCACACGCCCGACCGTCTCAGCAATTCGCGACCGGTAAAGCTGCGCGTACGCGATTGGCGCACCCGCCTTTGACGGTGGCTCCATATGGAATGCGGCTGGCTTATTCTGGGCCTGATCGCGCGTCTTAGAGTTAATTGTCACGGCCCCGGCCTCGATCGGCGCCATTGCAGCGGTCTCAGGATTCGCAACAATCCGCGTCTCCGTTGCATCCGCAGCAATTGCTGCGACCCGCGCGTCGCCGCCTGCGGCTGGCATCGCCTCCCCCTGTACCCCACTCATGCGATCTTCCGCCGGGAGGGTTCTATGCTGCACCGGCCGCGATTCCCAAGCAATGCGCTTAATATTCATCAAGTGCTGCGGGCCGATATTATCTGAGGTAATGTTTCCGCCCGGCGCACCGCATCCTAAGGTCATCGCCGGAAATAGATTGGTCGAATACCCGATCGAGCCGTGCACGGCCGAGGTATTTACGCAAATCCGGAATGCCGGCACCGCCTGGCCAAATTCACGGATTGCCGCGTCGTTCCGCGAATGAATGGCACAAGTGTGCCCGAGGCCCCCGAATTCGAGCAAACGGGTGCTTAGACTGATCGCGGCGGCAAGATTCGTCACAACGTAAAACGCCAGGATCGGCGAAAGCTTCTCCGCCGAAAGTGGAAATTCGCGTCCGACCTGGCCGGGTTCTAACCGCGCGATCAGCACGCGAGTGCGCGGTGGGACGGGGAATCCCGCGACCTCGGCCACCCTTATTGCCGGCTGGCCTACGATTTTCGTATTCGGCGCGTGGGAACCGGGCGGCCGCACCAGCGCGCCGACTTTCCCTGCTTCGTCCGCCGAGAGGAAGTACCCGCCCTGGCGCCGGCATTCTTCGAGCGCCGCCTCGCATAGTGGCTCCTCAACGACGATGGCCTGCTCTGAGGAGCAGATCGTGCCGTAGTCGAACGTCTTGCCGGCGAAGATATCGGCAATCGCTTTGCCGACGTCCGCGGTGCGTTCAATGAATGCGGGCACGTTCCCCGGGCCCACACCATAGGCGGGCTTGCCGGAGCTATATGCGGCATGCACCAAACCGGGTCCGCCGGTCGCCAAAATCACGCCGATGCCGCGATGGCTCATCAATTCCTGTGTGCCGGCGAGCGTGGTTCGCTGCATGCAGCCAATCAGTCCCTCGGGTGCGCCGGCCGAGGCCGCTGCATGACGCAGCACGCTCGCCACCTTGCAAATGGCGCGAATTGCCGAGGGATGAGGACTAAGTACGATCGCATTGCGGGCCTTGAGCGCGATCAGCGTTTTGTAGATGGCCGTCGAAGTCGGATTGGTCGAAGGAATCACCGCGGCGACCACGCCGACCGGCGATGCAACCTCCAACACTCCGCGTTCACGATCTTCGCGAACGATGCCCACCGTGCGCAGTCCACGAATCGCGCGCGCAACATCTAGTGACGCCAGGCGGTTCTTGGCGGTTTTATCCGCGACGTTTCCGAATCCGGTTTCCTCGACCGCCGCGCGCGCCAGCGTTTGGGCCGCATCAGCGGCTGCGGACGCGCAAGCTTCCACGACCGCGTCTACTCTGTGCTGAGAAAATGTGGCGAATGTTTTCTGCGCGTCGATGGCGCCCGCAACCAGGTCGCGGGCTTCTTGAATGGAAATAAGGTCTCGATCGCGTAAATCGACGGTGTTCAATCCGCTGCTCAACCTCAAGAATGGCTGCCGACCGCGAGCCGGCCAAGGTCACATTGTGCGAAAGCGATCTTCTATGCGTAAAGTCAAAAAGCGGGATAGGCGCCGACCGGCCCCTACTTTTTCACGCCTGTGCCCACAACTTGCCCACCACCGGGCAAAATCTTTTCCACATGTTCATGTGGCCGCGGAATTACATGCACGGCCACCAGTTCGCCGACGCGACGCGCTGCTGCGGCTCCCGCATCGGTAGCGGCTTTTACCGCACCCACGTCTCCACGAACCATTACCGTAACGTAGCCCGCGCCGATATATTCTTTGCCCAGCAGAATCACATTGGCGGCCTTGACCATGGCATCGGCAGCCTCAATTGATCCGATCAGGCCCTTGGTTTCAATCATGCCCAGTGCGTCGTTGGCCATGCACTCCTCATTCGCGGTATAGGGCGCGGTATTGGGCGCGGCGGAAGACTAAAATTCGACCCTGCCCCTGACGATTTTTGCGAATCAAGTTTGTATTTCGAAGCGTTCAGCCGCTGTTTGCGCGATGAGCCTAGCACGGCACCCGAGGTGAATCAAGGCCGCGACGTTGCGAACGGTGAAAGAACGGCGAACTCGGATGTAGTGGCAAATCCTCACGTAAACCGTAAGTCGGCCTTGCTTGACGAGGTCGGGAATGTTAGCCTCAACTACGTAGTCGGTAGTTCGCTTTTGATTTTGCTGGATTGTTTCGAATGCATCGTTTCATCGATTCACTGATCGGTGCCTGATCTGCCCGGTATCTTAGATCCGCTCCATCAAATACACCTGTCTTGAGATTGACGGCGACGGCTTCTAACACGCACTTGGGACGCTGCGAGGGGCATGGCAAGTCTTTTGGCATTTCCTACCACTGAGAGCGCGGGTTGGGCCGGATTCCGAGAACGATGGTCCGGGCGCCGCAAAATTCGAGGGCTTGAACCGTTACGGCTCGACGGTAAAGTCTCGAAAGCGGCACTGGCGCGTTTTAATGGCGGCGTTGCGGTTACTGACAAGCGCATCTGGTTGAATGGTCTTCCGGACGCCTTTCGCGGATTCCGGATTTTGCAGCTCAGCGATATTCATCACAGCCTCTTTGTGCCTCTGGACCGGGTGGCCGCTGTCGTGGAGCTTTCAAACCTGCTGAAACCGGACCTCGTCGCGCTTACCGGCGACTTTGTGACCTATTCGCGCACTTCGATTGGGCCGGTGGCGGAGGTTTTGGGGGCATTGCGGGCACCCGCTGGAGTCTTCGCAGTGCTGGGCAATCATGACTTTCGCGTCGGCGCAAAGGTGATCGAGAAAGCGCTGCGTCACCAGAATATAGACGTTCTGCGCAACCGCCATGTCGAACTGCGCGATGGTGGCGACAAACTACACGTGGCCGGCGTTGACGATTATGGATATGGGGCCGATCTTGCAGGGGCGCTGCGCGACGTTCCCGGCGGCGCTCCATCTATATTACTGGGGCACAATCCGCGCCTCGTGCAAGCTGCCGCCTGTCATGGCGTCGGCTTGATGCTTTCCGGCCATACGCACGGCGGGCAGGTAAATTTGCCGCTGCTGGGCTCCGTATACGGCCGCACTCCGGAGCAATTGCGTTTCAAAATCGGTTGGGATCGCCTCGGGGAGACGCAAATCTATGTGAGCCGGGGCATCGGCACGATTGTACTTCCCTGGCGGCTGCGCTGCCCGGCGGAGATTCCCTGTCTCACCCTGGAGAGATGTGGGGATTACGTCAATCCACTGAGGACCATACCGTACCGTAATTTTGCCCCCGCCGGCCGGAAACCCGACCGGTTGCATGCCTTAGTGGACTAAAGGGCGGGCGCATGCGCGCAGTGGATCTTATTCGCCGCAAGCGCGACTCCGCTGAACTCTCCCGCGACGAAATTCTTTTTCTCATTAACTCCTACACCTGTGGCGATATTCCCGACTACCAAATGTCGGCCTGGCTTATGGCCGCCGTGTGCCGCGGCCTGACGCGGGCCGAAATTGCCGCGCTTACCGAAGCGATGCTTCACTCGGGACGTGTTCTCGATTTATCGGGCCTTCCCGGCAAGAAAGTAGACAAACACTCCACGGGTGGTGTGGGAGACAAAACCTCGCTCGTTCTGGCGCCGATTGTGGCCGCGTGCGGGCTGTTTGTACCCATGATCAGCGGCCGGGGCCTGGGCCATAGTGGAGGAACCCTCGACAAACTCGAATCGATTCCGGGATTCAACGTCAATCTTTCGCTCGACGATTTCCGGCGCGTGCTGGAAGCGTGCGGTTGCGCGCTGATCGGCCAGACCGCGGAGATCGCTCCGGCGGACAAGAAAATCTACGCACTTCGCGATGTCACCGGCACCGTCGAAAGCCCCGGCCTCATCTGCAGTTCCATCATGAGCAAAAAGCTGGCCGAAGGGATTAATGCGCTGGTGCTCGATGTTAAGACCGGATCGGGCGCGTTCATGAAGCGGCCCGAGGATGCCTCGAATCTCGCGGAGTTGATGGTCGAAACGGGCGCACGTATCGGCACTCGCGTCGTGGCGCTCATCACGGATATGGACCAACCGCTGGGACGCGCGGTGGGCAATGCACTCGAAGTCGTAGAAGCCCTTGACGTCCTGGCCGGAGGAGGCCCTCCGGATGTGCGCGAATTGTGCCTTGAATTGTCAGCCTGGATGCTCTATCTCGGCGAGCGGGTCGCTTCGGTAGCGGAAGGAAAAACGCTCGGGGCTGAACAAATCGCCACAGGCCGCGCACGCGATAAGTTCGCGGAAATTATTCGTCTGCAGGGTGGCGATCCGGCGATCATGGATAACCCCGGTCGTTTGCCGCGTGCACAAAATACATTCGAGGTGGTTAGCCCCGCCGATGGGTACGTATCGGCCATGCGATGCGAACAACTGGGCCGGGCCTGTGTAGCGCTAGGTGGCGGCCGCGAAAAAAAGGATGATGCGATTGACTCCGCCGTGGGCCTGATCGTACACGGCAAAACCGGCGACGCCGTCCGTCGTGGCGATCCGCTGTGCTCGTTGCACTACAATTCACCAGCGCGGCTCGCCGAGGCACGCCACTTGGTGGAGACTGCCTACTGCATCGCTCCTCAGCCGCCCCTGGGCCGCCCGCTCATCCAGCACATCATTGGAGCGTAAGGGATGTCGGCGGACGAGTGATCAAAGGGCAGAACAGATTGTGCTGGGCAACCTCCGGATATTCGCCCCGGACATTCGAGCACTAGTTGTCGGGAGAGCACTTACACCGCAGGCACGACACCGGTTTGCGCCATAGCGACGCTATCACGTGTGCTGTTCTTCACAAGGTACATGGCTTCGTCGGCCAGGTGGAGCAGTTGCGCCTTGGTCTTTGCGTCCGTGGGATACGATGCCACGCCCGCGCTCGTGGTGATGTGCACGTCCAATCCTTCGGAAGCGAGCCACTTGGTTTCGCGGATCAGGCTGTGTAATCGGCGAGCGACGACGCAGGCATTCTCTTTGGAAGTTTGNNGAAAATTCGTAGCCGTAACGCTGCGAACGATAAATCTCGGTTTCCAGAATGACGTTCAGGTGTCGCGCGTTGAAAAGGCTGGTGCAGTCATCGGTGATGGTAAGCTCGTGAATGCGCTGCACGTGGCGGGCGTTTTCCAGTGCAATGGCAGCGAAATCCGCCAGCGCCTCGAGCAACGCCAGGTCCCGGTCGTTGAAGCCATCGACCCCTACGCAGTTCACAAGTTCGATCACTCCCAGACAGTGGTCGCGAAAACGAACGGGCACGGCTACAATCGAACGTGTCTCCATCCTGGTCTTTTCGTCCACCTGGCCGAAGAAACGCGTATCTTTACTGACGTCCGGTACAATAACCGCTTGTTGGTTCTCGGCGACCCAACCTCCGATGCCTTGTCCCATCTTGATACGTACGTCCTTGAGGGTGTGCGCGTTTTTCCCAATGGCTAGCTCGAAGTAAAGCTCCTGCTTCGCCTCGTCCACCAAAAGCATGGACCACGTATCGGGATGCAAAAACTCATCGATTTTTTCCATGATGGTGCGCAGAACTTGATCGAGTTGCAGGGAGGAGGTAAGGGCCTTGCCCAGTTCGTGGAATACAGCTACTTCACCGGCTTCCCGCTGATCGGAATCGACCAGGGGATTGCGACGGCGTTCGATGCCTGTAAACCCTTTTGTTTCTGCCACTCTTCGCTCGAACCTTGAAAAAGTTAAAAAGTCAATGAGGTCGGCCGGCAACAGCGCCCACGCAGAGTCATGCCGTCGCGTCCAAGACCCAGCAGCGGCAAAGGATGCAATTCATTATAGGCGAGCGGCGTCGCGTCAGGCAAACAGTCGTTTCTTAGGCTGTTGCTAAACATTTCACGGTGGTGTCCCAGTTAACGGGGCCCGTGTAGGTTCTAGTTATTTCCCACAGCACACGGTGTTTGACACCCCTCCGAGGCCCGCCTAGTATTGCCGGGAAGCTATTTTATCTATGAGCAAAGCTGGCTTTGGCGAACATTTGAGGCGCGAGCGCGAGATGCGCGGCGTGTCGCTCGATGAGATCTGCGTGGCCACGCGCATCAGCACGCGGTTTCTCGACGCCCTCGAAAATGAGAAGTGGGAACACTTGCCGGGAGGCGTGTTCAATCGCGGTTTTGTACGCTCCGTCGCTCGTTACCTGGGCATGGACGAAGACGGACTCGTTGCGGAATACGCTTTGGCAATGAGCGCGCACAGCGGCACTCCGGTATGGACAAACCATCCCCCGCAAAAACTCGCCGCTCACTGGCCGGCCAATCCCCAAGCGAATTGGCCGCTGCGCTTGGGAATTTTGCTGGCCGTGCTTGTCCTCGCGGTTGGAGGCTGGGCAGGCTGGCGAAGGTATGCCGCCCGCCGGACCTCACAGTCTGCTGCTGCACAGGTGGTATCGACACCCGCCACCGCCGGAACCGCGAGCGGCGAAGGCGCNNCGTCCAGCCTCCTGTCCAGCCGGCAATGGTGGGACTACAACTTACGATCGAAGCGGGCAAGGCCACCACAGTCAGCGTCACGGCTGATGGTAAGACAGCCTTCAAAGGCGCTTTTACCGCCGGCCAGAGACGGACGTTTAGCGCGCGCAACAGGATCGACGTACGCGCGCACGACGCGGGGGCGGTTTCGCTGGAGCTTAACGGCCAGGCAGTTGCCCCCTTCGGGCGGCCGGGCCACTCGGGAAG
>PLJR01000378.1 GCA_003140295.1 Acidobacteriota bacterium | reverse complement strand
GCCGTCGCCGCGCGCAAATCAAGGATGTCCTTTGGGGTCTGGTTTGGGGCTGCCCGCGCTGGGTGGAAGTATACAACGGTTTGCGTCGAGCCGAGTAGGAGGACTAAATCTGGCGGCCGGAGGTTCAGCCGACACATTCGGTGAGATGGGGAAGCTCCACGAGCGGGCTGACCGAGGGGATCGTGCTTGACAACGAATAAGTTAGGAAGTAGAAGTACCTGATCGAATCAGATCGGTACCGAATTGCGGAGGGGTACTTCAAAATGCGAGATCGTCTCGTGGTCTTGGCGGGAGTGGTGCTTTTCGCCTCTTTGGTGCTAGTTGAGGCGGCTCGCCCACAGCAGTCAGGAGCGGCCAAGGATCAGAAGGCCGCCCCCGTCGTACTTGTCGATGGCTGGGGGCGCCCGGTAAAGTCACCGGTGGGGAAGACGTCAGCGCCCGCGCCGCGTCATGACATTTCTGGGATTTGGGAGCCCGCCAATGGTCCCGGGGACGGGATTCAGGCCAATGGCGTGAAGGATATGCCATATGACGGGAAGCCAGAACATGATCCGCCCTACACCCCCTTGGGATTACAGACGTTAAAGTCCCATAAGGCGCTATTCGGGTACGCGGCAGTTCTCGAATCGCTTAATAATGATCCGAGAGGCAAGTGTGATCCACTGGGATTCCCGCGCGCGGATTTTTATCAATTGAGGCACACGCAAATCGTTCAGAGCGAGCGTCAAGTAGTAGTTTTGTATGAATTTGAAAAGAGGTGGCGCACCATCTGGACGGACGGACGAGAACTCCCGAAGGAAATTCCCCAACCACGGTGGTACGGCTATTCGGTGGGCAAATGGGCAGACGATACGACGTTCGTCGTCAATACAGTTGGGACCATGGGAGATGAGAGAGCTTGGCTTGACGAGACTGGCCGTCCGGTGAGCGACGCTATGCGCGTCGAGGAACAGTTCCACCGGGTGGATCATGACCACATGGAACTGACGGTGACGCTCGACGACCCGAAGATGTATACAAGACCCTGGGTGGCGATGAAGAAGTTCCCTATGAAGTTGCAGTCCCCCGATTACGACGTTACGGAGATGATCTGCTCGCCGATAGAGATGGAGAGGTATAATAAGGAATATGGCGATGCCGCCAGCGGCGTGGAGAGCAAATAACGTAGGGACGAATGAATTGACTTGCGTCGAAAGCTCTATTAGAATTTCGTAGTGTTTTGCTCGTTTTGAAGGCTGTCAATCGCCCAACCAAGCTAAGGAGTGTACCCGTGAAAAATCGATGCTTATTGATTTTTGCGTCGGCTGTGGCGGCCTTCGCTGTTTCCGCCCCGCTGTCCGCACACCATGGCAACGCGGCGTTTGACAGTGGGAAAAAAGTAACTATGAAGGCTACTGTTACGGAATGGTTCTGGGCCAATCCCCATTGTTTCCTGAAGTTCGATGTGAAGGATGAGAGCGGCAACGTCGCTCATTGGGCAGCGGAGACGAATAATGCGCCCGACATGATGGAACGCGGTTGGACCAAGCAGTCCTTCAAACCTGGGGATGAAATTACCGTCACGGTGGAACCAGTCAAGAACGGCAAGCCCGTTGGGCGTGTCATCGAGGTCGTCCTCCCCAACGGCCAGACACTAGGAATGGCATATTTGAAGCAGTAAAGTAGATGCTCGCTGCGCTGGTATAGGTAAGGAGCGCCTGTTATCGTGATTGTGCTCCTTGATCCCGAAAGGGACTGATACCCGCATCGCGCGATGATATTCGATCTCTTCGGCTCCCTCTTCCTTCAGACGGGAGCGACAAGTTCTTCGGATGTATTCGCCTCAAGGATGTACCCTCTAGCCGTTTAACTGAGCGTACAAGAAACTCCCGTAGATATCCCATAAATTCTTACTGCGGGAAATTCTTGCGTTTGTCGTCGATGCGAGAGCTGAAGAACTTTTGTGTCAACGTATCGCGAGGTCGATCATACCCGCGGCACTGAACACATAGGCGTTTAGAAGTAGACAACCCGCGCGACCCGTTCTAGCTCCGGTATAGATGTAGAAAGAATTTCTCCGTTACGGAGTCAGCGAAGCTACGTAGGCCGTGATCGCCAATATGTCTTCCTCACTCAACTTCGCGACGACTGGTCGCATCACTTCGCCTCCAGGACCGTTGCGCGTGTAGTGCTGAATGTCAAGGATTTGGCGAGCTAGATAGCTGGGCGAACGGCCGGCAAGTGACGGTGCAGAGCTGTTACTGCCTTGCAGACCTACGCCATGGCACGCGGCACACGCGACAGTCTTGCCCCCGCCGCCTTTCGTGGCCAACTCTTCACCTTTCTTAATGCTGCCGACTGGTACATAGGCGATGAACCCTGATCGCGGATTACGCAAAGGTTCGGTGTCTTCGGGACTGGCCGGCACCTCAACGATGCGCTGGCCCAGGGGTTCGGTTCCAGCTTCGGGTCCGTCCAGGGGCATATTCAGGCCACCGCCTCCACCCACGAATTTGGCCTTGGGCACAGTCTCCGCCTCAACAACTTTGACCCACGGAGTCCATTTCATAGACGCGAAATATTCCGCTGCAGCATGCTTATCTTCGTCATTCAGTCCCTTCGCGATCGCGATCATCTGTGCCGTATTTCTCTTTCGCGGATCCCAACTCTTTCTGGCGCCGTCCTTGAAATCCTCCAGCTGCTGCAAAATATAGCCGGTCGGCAGACCGGCAGGGCCTGCATTGTTGGGCCGCCCTTTGCCATTGGGATAGTGGCAGAAACCGCATGCGGGCACGTCTGGTTTCCGGCCGTGGGCGACAACGTCAGGCATCTGGGGATGGTCGCTGGGAAACCAGTCGGCGGGGCCAGAGTTGTCACTAATCTGCTTTATGCTGAATTGCGCGGTGCTAGAGGGCAGGCTTCTTGGCTTGTCGCGATCTTCAGGGGGCTCTGCGGCGTCCGCAGCGGCTGCACCCGCGGCTGCTGCACCCGGTGCAGCTCCACCGGCACGTCCGGGCGCTGCCGCTGGAGCTGCGGGCGCCCCGAAGCCATATGCCCACGGCAGTCCAGTTTCGCTGCTCTTGCTTTGTTGCGCGGGCGCCTTGATCGCCAACGTGAAAAGCAAAGCAACCAAAGCGAACAGGGACGAACCAATAAAATTCTTCATGAATGCCCCCTAAATGTCCGCAATCCATCGGACTGGGGCGCAATTTGACCATAATTGTTCACGCGTTTCAACGGCGAAGATTCCTGAGGCTGGAACAAATATGATGCCGTGACGTAGCGGGCTAGGATCGTCATGAAGCTTGCCCACTGGCACGTGAGGGCCGCATGCGCCCTACGAATGGTTCCTCAAGATGGCTCGTTCCGACTCATCAAAAAAACGCGGTTACGCCGCCGCCTGTGTATAATGCGGGACTGTGCGAGCTGACGGAGATTCCGGGCGAGAGAAACCGCGAAGGCTGTAGCCGAGGAAGGTACAACATGAAATCGAAACTCGCTTTTTTTGCGATGGTAGCATCTGCCGTCTGCTGCTTGACACTGTTCGGTCAAGGTGGACAAGGTGGACAAGCCGGTCGAGTTGGTCAAGGTGGTCAAGGCGGGCAGACGGCGGCACCAGCCACCGACAAGGTGACGCCCGAAATCCCTGGCGTCGTAGCCGCTGGCACGAAAATTGAAGTGGTGAAGTATGGTTTGAAGGGCGACGACGGGGGCGTAGGTATGCCTGACGGCAGCCTGTTAATCGCAACAGGCGGAGGGGTAAGCAAGGTCGACAAGGATGGAAATGTCACCGTCCTTGTGGAGAATGCGGACCAAGCCGCGGGATTGGCGCTCGATTCGAAGGGACGAATCATTGCGGCGCAATATTCAAAGAAGGTCAGCGTAATCTATCCCAAGGGCAGCGAGGCGGTGCTCGCCGATAATTTCGAAGGGAAACCCTTCATCCGGCCCAACGATCTAGTCGTCGACAAGAAGGGTGGCATTTATTTTACCGACTGTTACCAAATCGGTGCAAAAAGATCGCCGGACGACCTGCCTCAAGCGGTCTACTACATCCCTCCCGGCGGAAAAATAATCAGGGTCGTCGATGACGTCAGTCGGCCAAACGGTATTACCCTGAGTCCGGACCAGAAAACTCTTTATGTTAACGATTGGGACGGTGCCTATCTGGTCGCCTACGACGTTCAGCCCGACGGAACTCTGAAGAATCGTAGAAATTTCGGCAAGTTCGACGTCAAGCAGGAGACCGACCACGGACTGGTTAGCGGCGCCGACGGCTTGTGCAGTGACAGCCAGGACCACACGTTCGCTACCACACCAGCGGGAGTCCAGGTATTTAATGCCAAAGGCGAGCACCTGGGTAACATTGAGGTTCCTCTCGATCAACCACCTCAGAATTGTGGCTTTGGTGGCGCGGATAGGAAGGATCTGTTCGTGGTCGGGCGCGGTGTAGTCCTAAGGATCCACACGATGGTGCCAGGACCGAAAGATCGCGCTAAGTGACCGCAGTCTTGGGCTGGGCAACATCAAGGATGAATGTTAGAGCATGGCTTTGTCTAAGCTGCCGGGTCGCGGTATAGCAGTGAGGTTTGTGATCGTTTTTCATGCGGCCGCCCTATCGAACAGACGACCGCGGTGTTTGGAGTAGAAGTCCTCGAGTGTATTGGCCTCTGATTGATGCTTTCGAGGTTTAATACTGTCGCGCCTAATGCTTACCGAAGTAAACGCGCAGCGCATTCTCTGTGCCGATCTTGCGCCGTAAATCCACAGGAAGCTGATTGAATAAGAGTACGACCGCTTGCCACCGCTGCTGGCCAGATCCTGCCTGCGGGTAGAATTGATCACTTCCAATCACGAATCTGTCGGGGAAGTCCTGGAAAAGCTTCAGCCATTCCGGCTTGATCTTGCCGGACTCCATGGGAGGATTCTTTCCGGGGTTGAGCGGGTCCATCTTGATTTCCATATAAAGATTGGAATGAGCAGCGAGCAGTCGCCGGCAAAGGTCGGGAGTGCGATACCCCGTGTTGTCGGTGGTTCCCGCATGGGCCCAAACGACCTTGGCGCGCGGGTTGTGCAATAGGAACCGTTCAAAGGCGGCGATGTTGGCTCGCAATTGCGGCGGGTTGGGCGGTGACTTCAGACTAGCGGGCAGCGGCATGGTTTCAGGGATGGCTTCCATGTGCAGGTCGATGGGAACGTTGTGCCGCGCCGCAATATCGGCTAGTAAGAGCAGGAGCGGATGATCGGGCGGAGCGGTTTGGTAACTGGGGGAGGCCGCGGACGGAAGGTGCTCGGGTGTGATTTCGCCGAACCCGATGGCGCCCTGGCGAAGAATTTCTTCGGCGCGCTCGCGGAACTTTTGCTGCACTTCAGAACCGGCGTCGCCGGAGCGCACCGCCTGCAGAATCATGATATTCAGGCTGCCCCCACCGCCGAGAAAAGCCAGTTTGTCCGGATGCTTTTTGACCGGCGACACAAAGAACTCGAAGTCAAATCGGTCCTTGTCCTCCGGGGTCCACGGCGAGGGTAAAAAAATAATCCTAGCAGCGTTTTCGCCTTTCATCGCGTCCATCGCCGCTTGCACGGAGCGTTCCGAGTCGACGTGGTCCATGTGTGCATGTACATCGATGAAAGGGGAAAGTGCCGCTACGCCCTGCGCGGGTGTTGTTTCCGTCTCGGAGGTTTGGGCCAGAATCGAATGGGCGCCCATGCAGAGTAAAGAACCCGCCAGCAGTCCAACGGCGCCTCGCAAAAACAATCTCAACGGCATTATGTCTTCCTCATTTCTATGGGCAATTCCTTATTGGACGAGCGGATACAGAGTTTAACCTTATGCCGCGCAATCTCGGTGCGTATTATTCCAAACGGGAATTCCCGTTCTTATCTCCCGGCCGAACCGTAATTTATACTTGACCCTGTCCGTGCGCGATTGAGACCGCCGGACTTCGGGAATACTTATTCGAATGCTCTGCATTCGAATATATTACCAATACTTAATTATAGACAGTTAGGTAACAATATGATAACATGTGTCATGTCTCGGTAAATCGCAGCCATCTGGCGTCGAGATGAACATTGCCGGACACAAGCAAGCCGTACTCCTTTGTTTTCACCGACATGCAAACGCCCTTTTCATCAAGTTATTTATTTGCATAGACTTACGAATTCAACGCCCAACTCTACGCGCGAAATTGGTCCTTTGTTTTCAAGTACATACAAAAGCCTTTTTCGCCATCGGCTTTCGTTTCAGCTGCTTACAAACTGCCGGGGGGTATATGCCGTTTTTCCATTATGGTTACCCAAAAATGATGATTACCCAAAAAACGGCTCGCTCAGCCATCCGACCAGGATAATGGTCGCCCACGGTGCTCGCCGGGCCTTGCGCCCCGGCATCAGGCTTATCCCCGTCATGCACCCGAATAATGAGATCGGCACGCTGCAAGCCTATCGCGGAAATTGGCCGTATGGCCTCGGAGGCTGGCGTGCTCTTTCACACCGATGTGCTGCGAGATTTAGACGGGGTTGAACCGCAGATTACACTTCACGAGTACCCTGCAGGTGCAACTATTCCCGCTAATTTGATATGCTCCACACTCGGGGCCGTGCGGTCTCGACATTTGAAAGGGAGATCATCTCATCTATGCGCAATCCATTGGTTTGCTGGGGAAGAATTGCCGCGTTGCTGGGGTTGGCGCTTGCTGGTGCGATGCTAACACATGCTCAAGGCGGCCCGCCAGCCACCGAGGGAAAGACCGCCGAGCAAGTCTACAAGAATATCCAAGTACTCAAGGGAGCCCCCGCTGACCAGCTGATCCAGTCCATGCACTTACTGAGGGGTGCGCTCGGCGTCGACTGTGAGTTCTGCCACGATGAAAGGGACCGCGCAGCAGACACCAAGGACGCGAAGGCCACGGCGCGCAAGATGATGCAGATGATGATAGACCTCAACAAGAGTTCCTTTAACGGGCGACAAGTGGTGACCTGCTATACGTGTCATCAAGGCAGACCTCAACCGCGTGGCGTGCTGGCGCTGCCGGTGGCAGAGTCCGAGGAAGCTCCCAAGGTCACGCTGCCCTCGGTCGACCAGATCCTGGCCAAGTACGTCGAAGCGCTGGGCGGCGAGCAGGCCATTCGGAAAGTTACCAGCCGGGTAATCACCGGGACGCAATACATTCCCACGGGTCCCGGCGGAGTGGTGCCTGTGCCGGCGACGATCGAGGTCGACCAAAAGACGCCCAATCTGATGGTGAATATTTATCACACCCCGACATACACGATCTCGAACGGGTTCGATGGCGCGAAAGCATGGTCTCAGGATATGAGAGGTCGTGTCACCGAACCTCCCAGCGTCGACCAAGATCGCGTCAAACGGGATGCTGATTTTTATCTGCCCCTAAATCTCAAGCAGCAATACACGAGAACGGTGGTGAGAGGGGTCGAAAGAGTGAACGACCGCGATGCATATGTTGTGATTGCGACCCCACAAGGCGATCTTCCCGAACGCCTCTACTTCGACACGCAGACCGGACTGCTGGTTCGGAAGGAAACCGCTCTGCCGACTCCGCTGGGCAACAACCCGATGCAAGTGAATTACGAGGATTATCGGGATACTGGCAGCGGCGTAAAATTCCCATACCTAATCACTATGTATCCAGCCAATGAAGACAGCGTACCGGCGACGAACGCAACGATACATGTCACCAAGGTGCAGGACAATGCGCCACTCGACAATACTAAGTTCGCGAAGCCTGAAGCGAAACCTGTCACGGCACAATGAGAGTGACAGTTTCAAACGCGACAGTCGGCGTGCTAAAAAACCAGCTTCAGGCCGAACTGGATCTGACGAGCGCCTCCTTCACCAACAACGGGATCATTTGAGTTAGGTGTTGCCTGAGTCACGCCGAACGAAGTTGGCGCGTTGGGGTTGCTGGAGGGAGTGGCGTATTGCGTGTGGTTGATAATGTTAAACAGTTCAGCGCGGAATTGGGCGCTGAACCTCTCGTTTAGCTTCCAGCTCTTGGTCACCGACAGATCCCATTCGGTGAGCGGCGCGGAGAGAAGGGCAGTTCGACTCATTGTGCCGAAGGTCCCCTGGGCGGGAGGAACAATGACCGAGCCGTTCTGGTAGTAGCAGCCGAAGTTCGCCAAAGCTTTCAGCCCCGTAGAGTTGGGGTCACCGGCCGCAACCACCGTGGGATTCGTCGCCTCTGCACTGGCTGCCGCAACGCATGCCGCCGGCATATTCGCCACGGGATTGGCGAACGTGCCAGCCGCTACGGTGATGCAATTAGAGGCCTTCGTGAAACTTCCGGCGCCAACTGCGGGGTTGCCGCCACCGGCGGCGACACCGGGCTGACCAAAACAGGGAATCGTTCCCGGAGTGCCGGTCATAAAATTATGTCGATTTCCAGCCAGAGTCCAGAGTTCTGACCCGCCCGTTCCAGCGAGATCGCTGGTCGTGTCATACGCGTTGAAGGGCACCCCGCCGACCAAATGCACAACGGTATTGACCTGCCATCCTTCTAACAATTGTCCCGGCGCCTTCCTCCCGGGAATGTTGTAGCTTGCGGTCACGCTCAAGTTCTGGCGGGGGTCCTGGTCGCTATTCGCGTAGTCCAAGTTCGGATTCGCATTGTTTAAGGTCGTATAACCGGTCTCGGCAGACGTATCGTCAAGAGCGTGGGAGAAGCTATAGCCGATCGTAAAGTTCAGCCCGTGGCCGGCTCGCTCGGTCAAGATCACATCCAAGGCATTGTAGTTGGAACGCGCGAAACTCGAATAATTTATGATGTTTCCCAACCACGGGAACCTGCTGTAATACGGCCGTTCCGTCTGCTCGTTTGGAGCGGTTTTGGAATTGGCCGGCCCGATTGGCTGGTTGAGATTGATGTTGGCACCCAAATGTGTTCCATGGTCGCCGATGTACGCCACGTTCAGCGAGAGCGTATTCGTGAAGGCATGCTGGATAGCCAAGTTCCAAGTGGTGACGTAGGCTCTCCTGTAATTGGGGTCTATGCCGCCAATGTTGCACGGAGACGGGTTCGTTCCGAGGCCATTGCCGCAGGCCAGCCCAGAAGTGTTAGCCCCGCCGAAGATAGGGGTATTGACGGCCCACGGAATTCCGCCGGCCTGAAGACTCAGGGTGCCGGTTTGAATGTTGCCCGCAGTGCCCGCGGGTACGGCCGTGCTGCCGTCGGGATTGATAAATGCAAACCCCGTGGGCGCGAAGTTGAGCCCGGCATTCCCACTGTTTAGAAACACCTTGAGGGATTGGTCGCTATTGTAGACGATCGTGCCGCCTACCCGGACCACGGTCGTGCCCTTGCCGGTGATATCCCACGCCAAGCCCAAGCGCGGGGCAAAATCGTCTTTACTGTTCTGATAAAGTTGATTGAGTTGCTTGCCTTGCTGCGCGAGGCCGGTAGGGGTGTTGGGATCGAAAGTTCCTAGAAGGTTATTTCGGTCCGAGATGGGCTCAACGTATTCGTAGCGCACTCCAATGTTCAAGATAACATTCGGGGTGATCCGCCAGTCGTCCTGAACAAAGCCAGCGAATCGATTATAGGTAACTTGGCGGTTCGGGTTTCCAGCTATAACTGCGCCCGAGGCGGCCGTGCCCGTGAGGAAGTCTTCGAGCGAGGTGGCGGTGCCCGAGAGGTTCGCAGCCTTAAAAGCATTCAGGCTTCCGAACGAGACGTTGCCGGCTATATTCGATAATGAACCGGGCAGCCCGATAAAGTGCGTGAAGTGCATCTCGCCACCGAACTTGATCAGGTGCTTGCCACGCGTATACGAAACGGCGTCCAGGAATGACGCGGTCTTGAACTCGGCCACCTGGCCCGCGCCGGCGCCCAGGTTATTAAAGCCGCTGATTGCGACGGATGGAAATCCACAAATTGGCGGAGTCAGATTGAGACCCGTAACAAAGCCGAAAGTTGTGACGTAGTTAGGCGCACCCGATGCTGGGTTGTCGCACTCGTTGGGACCCTGAGGGCTCTGCTGGGCTTCATACCCTGCTCTGAATTCATTTAGCCATGCGGAATTTGGCGTCCAAACCCACACGGCTCGGCCCACATCGCCCCTTGTGAAATGGCCGTTGCGCCAATAATTTTGTATGGCGGTTGAAGCTTGCTGCACGGAACCCTCGCCCAGGAAGTATTCGGCATTGAAAGAGTTGTGGTCGTTATAGTGATAATCAACTTTTGCTATACCACTATCAGAACCGCCGATATTGTCTAACTCTGTAGCTATGGTCGCCGAGTTCGTGGAATTCGGAAACAAGCCTGCTGACGCATTGCATGAAACAGCGGGCACTAAGGTGCAGCCCGCCAAGTTCAGGCTGAGCTGACTGAGCCGCAAGGCAGGATTAGCGTTATTGACCGTGTAACCTAGCTTCTGAAGAGCAGTGATAGCATCCGGGAAGCTGTTAGAAGCACCGGAAGACCCACCTATCGACGCCGAAGTCGGGACCTGCGTGGTGCGCGGGCTGCCTATCGTGTAGCGCTGTCCTTCGTAGGCTACAAAGTAAAACAGCTTGTCCTTCTTAATCGGTCCGCCGAGGCTGGCGCTGAACTGCTCCAACACATCGTCGGCCTTGGGCAGCGCCGCTGGGAGGAATGGATTCTTTGCATCCAAAGCCCCATCGCGGCCAAAGGCAGTGGCGATCCCGTGCATGCTATTGGTGCCCGACTTCAGTCCCACGTTGTTTTCACTGCCGGGCTTCCAGCCATACTCCGCTTTGGGACTTTGTACGACGTTGACTTCTTGAATTGCGTCCAACGGAAGGATCGTAGCTTGATCGAAGCCGGACTGGCCGCCGGCGACAGGGCCGGAGGAGCTAATGGTATTGTAGTTGTCCAATCCGTCCAGCAACCACATGTTGTTATCGGCACGGTTGCCGTTGACGTAGATATCCAGACCATTGGCCCGAACCCCCGGGCGAAATGTCAGCAGCTTCTGGAATTCACGGCCATTCAGCGGCAGGTCCGCGATCGTTTGGTTTTCCAGCACCCCGCCCAGTTGCGCATTGGTTGTGTTCATCACCGGGATCGATTCGGTGACGGTGACGGTCTGCGTTTGCTCGCCAGGCTGGACGGTTAAGTCCACGCGAACGTCCTGGCCCACCTCCACCAACACGTTCTGCCGCTCGATGGTCTTGAACCCGGTAGCCTCTGCACGCACCGTGTAGGTGCCCGGAAGCAAACTGGAAGCGTTGTACTCTCCCGCCGCATCCGTAGTCAGCGGATGGCTAATCCCTCTGGCGACGTCAATGACCTCGACCTTGGCTCCAGCCACGGCTCCGCCGCTCTGGTCGGTAACGCCTCCCAAAATCCGGCCGTAATTGAGTTGCCCGAACACTGGCGAACAGAACAGCAGCAACCCAAGACATGCACCCAGCACGCGTACCACCTTTGGCGCGCTGAAGCGTACCGAATGATTTATAACCAAGGTCGTATATTTCATTGACTCCCCCTACAGGGTAGAAATGCTCTGGGAACCCCGGAACTTATTGGTGGACGTGTAGCAGCTAAAAGAATAAGTGTCAATTAAAATTGTGGTTACTGCGTTTTTGTTTGCGGGGTAAGCACGATCTAAACGCGATGATTCACCTCTGTTTTGCATCCTGCTCGGAATGAACGAATACCGCGATGCACCCTGTGCCCTTGAAGCCGAGCTGCGCGCAAGTCGTGTTGTCAGTTGAAGGATTTTTGATAATTAGCGGCGGTCACCATCGAGTCCCCCCAGTCCGCCTGGGCTTATTGCGCGGGCTCGTCACCCGTACCCGCCGGTTTGGCGAGCGACTCCCGATATTCATTGCCTTCCGACGGAACGCAGAAGGTCTCCTCAAAATCTTGTTTGACCATCCACTGATACGTTGCTTTCAGGAATTCGAAAGGCTTCGTGTAGTATTTCGGATCGTCAACCGTTACCGCCAACTCCACGGTGTATTGGTCCAGCCGCGTGTAGCGCTCCTGTACGTGCATATCGACGGTATGCGGATGCCCGGCGTCATCGAGCCAGGTTCTATCGTCCACACCTGTTGTATCAATAAGCAATGTGTAGTCTCCGTCCCAGTGGCCTACCGAGTATCCGTAAAACCTTGAATCTGGCGCGCCCTTGGCGTCTACCTTCTTAGGGAGTTCCCGCCCGTCCATCCAGATGTCGCGCCACACCCTCTGGTACTGATACATCATAACGATCCGGTTCGGCACCTGCTCGAACCACATTCCTGCGTTGATAACCGGATGGTTCAAAACGTTGCGCGGAAAACCGAGCGGATCACAGTTCACGAACGGGTCGTTTGTGGCTGCAAGGTGGACCACCGCCTCCGGCTTGTTGAGCTTGAATCGCGCCTGGCCCACCGGCGTCATCGGAGGCACCTCCCCGTGCGAAGCCTTGAGGGGCCCAACCCAGGCGCCGTTCAGATCGTGCTTGGGAGCAGGGCCCGCCGGCTGGGGCATCTTGGGAACTTCACGATTTTGTGCGGGCGCAAGGAAAAACATCGAGCTTAGTGGCGCAGCGATAGCGAAGTTACCTGCCGCTTGCGCCTCAGGTGTCCGCGGGCGGGGGGATTGGGCCACTACGACAGGCGAAAGCGCCAGCAGTGCCAACAAAGCAAAGATCGGTTTGGCAACCGGATTTCTCATTTCCAGAGTTCTCCTTTACCATCGACCCAAATCGAGCACCTGGACTGCTAAACATGCAAGTGGAGATCGGTGCATGAGGCCTGATGTCCTGGAGGTGTTTGGCTAGCCGACCTAAGGGTGATCTTCCTATTGCTTAGGTTCGGCGCTATTCGAGTCGCCACTCGGATTGTATCTGCTCTTCTCTCCGTCTCCGCCAAGCTGCGTATCATGTAACGTGCTTCCATCGGCGAGAACGATACGATTAAGACGGCCGGCAGGGTTGCCCGATTTGGAGGGGTAGATGTAAACGCTGATTACGTCCCCGGGAACTACGCAAGTCTTGCTCCAACCAATAAGCACAAGCGCCGAAGGGCTGCCTGTTTCGCCTACCCAATGTGCGACTTTGCCTTTCTCATCCTTCACGTCGAAATAAAGAAGGCTGTGAGGATTGGACCAGAGGAATCTCGTCACAGTAGCTTGCTTCAATTCGATTGACTTGTTCTCATATGCGGCATTTCCGTGATGTGCCAGAACAGGGCCGCATGCCGCGATAAGGCTCGCGAACAATACAAATGGCGGGAGCAACTTACTTTTCATGGAACACCTCGTATTCAAGCAAGGCCAACTGGAGGATATAGAGGTCAGGTTCTTGTGTCAACTAAGACGCAAAGTTGGCAGGGCTTATTCGATCGCATCCTTCCACTCGTGGAACGACGTCAAGACAAATGAACTCTTTTGTGCGTCCGGTTATCTGGTCGGGAAGGGTGACAGTGGACTTATCCCGTTTTCAAGGCAGAGCGCGGTGAAGTGAGATTTGAAGTATGGGTTTATCTCACTGGCACGCGCGCGTTGCCCGCCTTTTCGGCCTACCGGGGTTGTGGGGCAGCATTGGGATCGCTGCCTGCAGGATCAGCCATCGTCTTTAGGTACTCCATGACGTCCGAAGGCAGACAGAGCCATTCGTCCAGTTCCTGGTTCGGAATCCATCGGAAGTTCTCCGTACCGAGCATAAAGGGCTTGGTATAGATCTTCGGATCGTCCATCGTGACGGTCAGCGACAAATCGTTGTGGTCCTTGCGAGTGAAACGTTCCTGCACGTGCGCATCGACGGTATGAGGATACCCGTTCTTGGTCGCCCAGGTCCTCTCGTCCAGCCCAGTCGTATCGACAACAAGATTGTAGTCATCTTCCCAATGGCCTACCGAATACCCGTTAAATCTCGGATCTAGCGCGCCCTTTTGCGATCCGCCTACACCCGTTGGAAGCGCTCGCCCATCCAGCCAGATTTCGCGCCAGAGATCCTGGAACTCAATCAACAGGATGATCCGGTTAGGCATGGTTGCAATCGAAAGCCCGCGCATTTCGTTTCCCATGTTTTGCGGAACTCCGAATGGATCACAATACCTGGTATGAGGGTCATTGGTGCCTGCAGGACTATATTTCCCAATAGGCTTGTTCATGTCGAACAACTGCTTCCCCAAGGGCGTCAAGGGAGGGGCTGCAGGGCTCTCCATATCTGAGACCCTTTGAATACCCGAGCCGGACCCCGGCCCTGCCCATGTCCCACTCAGATCGCGCTTGGGAGCCGGACCCCCGTCTCCAACGGCTCTGTCGGTAGGATAAAATTTCCAGGGAGACCGTGCTCCGCCCGCCTGCTGAGACTGAGTCGTTTGAACCAATGCAGTCGAAGAAAATACCAGGAGCGCCGCGAAGATCAGGATTGCGCCGGTAAAACGATTTAACATTTCCATTCTCCCTCTAATCGAGCCTGCATTTCAGACTGGGATCACTTGCTCGCGCATCCTACATCTCTCCTGCTCTCGAAACAATCAATTTGCCAGCGGTGTCGCTGCAAAGTGAGAAT
>PLJR01000186.1 GCA_003140295.1 Acidobacteriota bacterium | reverse complement strand
AACACAAGAGTGCCTGCGCTACTAAAACCAGTGCGCCGGGCTGGCACAAACTTACCTTGTTCGTGGCGTCAGGCTCGAAGCGCGACGCTCAGGCCCTTGCCCACCGGCACCACCGTGTGTTGAAACTCCGGCAGGCTTTCCACCAGCGCGAGGTATTCTGCAATTTCGCCGGGGTGCGACACAGCGTTGTCGTGCAGCACCAACGCTTTCGCGGCCAACCGGGGCAGCAGCAATTCCAGTTGCGCGGGCGCGCTGACGCGGTCGCCATCGAAAAATACGAAATCGAAAGGGCCGCGCAGCTCGCCGATGATCGCGGTGGCGTCGCCGGTGCGTAGCTCGACCCTCGCGGCAAATCCCGCGCGGCGAAGATTTTCGAGCGCCAGGGCGTGCTTCTCGGGACTGCGGTCGATGCTGATGATGCGGGCGTCGTCCGCATCTGGGTTAGGATGGGCGCCGGCTCGCGGAATTCTGATGTTCGTAGGGATCGGCGGCTGGGCCGCAGGCTGCGCCACTGCCGTTCCGCGAGCGCGCGCGGCGATATTTTCAGCGAGCGACCACGCCAGCCAGATGGTGCTGTAGCCGTTCGAGGTGCCGATTTCGAGCACGCGGCGCGCGCCGCTGCTGCGCAGCAGAATGCTTACGAGCTGCGCGGTGCCAGGCTCGAGGTTGAGCATCTTACGCGCACGGTCGCTCTCGCGCACGTCGTTGGCGCGCCCGCGCTCTTCTATTTCGCGCAGCAACCGGAGAAGCGCTTTATCCATCATTGTTTGTTCCAGCGTTTTTTCCTCGCGCGCGCCCGCGCCGGCGCCCTACGACTCTCCCAATTGGGGCGCTATGATCTCGGCGGCTTCCTTCGAGGGCCGCACGGGAATAATTTCAAATTCGACCAGGTCGCGCCAGTGCTCCGCCCATTTCTCCAGTAGGGAGGCATCGTTTTCTCCCCAGGCTCCCCTTACCGGGGAGCTGGGCGGCCCCTTAGCATCGCATTCCATGAGCTGGAAGCAGCGGTCGAAATTCGTTGCGACCCAGCTCCCGGCGTACCGCAGGCCCTCGGGCGTCATTCTGCCGCGATCGCGGAAGCGCCGGTAGACCGACGGGGCATCGCGATTCTTGAAGTGTTCGATCACCATGAACAGCATGCGGATTCCCTCCCGAACCGCCATATGATAAGTAGTAACTCTAGTGGTTCCGGGCCGCCGTGGGAACCACGCGTCTTTGGTTCGAGACTGGTAGTTTCGTTTGAGACGGATAGCTTGACAGGGGCAAGTCGTCAGGGATCGTCGCAAAGGGTTTTCCCCGGGCCGCCAGGGAATTTACACCGCGGCTCGCAACATCGGCTATACTCGCGGAAATGGCGCAATTCATGCGGAGTCTATATGTCTGATCAAAATTCGGCGGCGGCCATTCCCGATGGCAGTCCCGCGGACCGGCGGCGCAGCCCGCGCGTGCTGATTGACGTGCCGCTGGTGATTCGCGGCGAATCCGCGGAACAAAAACAATTTCGCGAGGAGACGTTCACCATTTCGGTGAGCGCCTACGGCGCGCTGATCGTGCTGGCCGCGAAGGTGTCGCTCGGCCAGCGGCTGATGCTCCTGAATCCGGAAACGCGCGCCGAACGCGAAGGCCGTGTGGCGCGCTTCGGAGCGCGATACGGCGGCTTGGCGCAAGTGGCGGTGGAGTTTGCGCATCCCGCCCCTGAATTCTGGCCCAAGGGCGGCGTGGCCGAAATTCCGGAATTACCGGGCACTTGAAGGCGCGCGCGACCTTGCCAGCGGGACAGACAAAGCCCTCCGATCTGCGGCGGTTGTTCGTTATGGCGCGTACCGCGCCTTGTTTAACGGCGTTAACCGCTATTTGTTTAATGGCGCTCACCGTGCCGGCACCGGACGACCTGAGCTACAGCCGGCTCACACTTGATTGCCTTAACCGCGGAAGGCGGGGGTGCCGCCGGGGAGGCCGGTGAGGCCGCCGTCGACTACGATTTCTGCGCCCTGAATGTAGGAAGAGTCATCGCACGCGAGGAATAGGACGGCGCGAGCGATCTCATCGGCTTCCGACCAGCGGCCGAGGGGCACGACTTGCGGAAGGCGCGCGGAGGTGGCGGCGACCTGCTGCGGGGTGCGGCTGCGCTCCCACAGTGGAGTGCGCGTGAAGCCGGGCGTCACGACGTTAACGCGAATCTTGCGCGCGCTCAATTCGGCGGCGAAAACGCGGGCCATCGCGCGCACCGCGGCCTTGCTACCGGCATACGCGGCATTCGAGGGGGCGCCAATCACACTGGTGATCGAGCCGGTGAGCACGATCGAGGCGCCGTCGCGTAGCAGCGGCAGGGCGCCCTGTACGGTGAAGAACACGCTGGTAAAGTTTATCCGCACGAGATCTTCAAATTGTTTTTCCACGGTCGATCCCAGCGGGGTCATTCCGGACATGCCGGCATTGGCGAAAACCACGTCGAGCGCGCCGAAGCGCTCCTTGATCGTGTCGAAGAGGCGGTCGCGATCGGGCGCGGCTGTGATGTCACCCGGAATCGCGACCGCGCCGCCGCCCACGCCTTCCGCGGCCGACGCCAGAGTGTTGAGATCGCGGCCGGTGATGGCAACTTGCGCGCCCTCGGCGGCAAATAGCTGCGCCGCGGCGAGGCCGATGCCGCTGTTGCCTCCGGTAACCAGCGCAAATTTTCCTGCGAGTTTGGGCATGGGGTCTCCGGTGATGAACGTCTCCGTGTGAACGTCGATGTGTCGAGCGTCGGCGAGTCGATTGTAACAAAGCGGCGCGCGGGATCATCGAAGGGGCAGCCAGGAAGCAGCCGCGTGAAGCAGACTTAGCGCGAATTTGGTTCGCTGTTCAATGCAGCACGC
This sequence comes from Acidobacteriota bacterium, assembly GCA_003140295.1. Taxonomy (GTDB): domain Bacteria; phylum Acidobacteriota; class Terriglobia; order Acidiferrales; family UBA7541; genus Palsa-189. Next base: position 734 of record PLJR01000186.1, on the reverse strand, counting down.
GTGCCGCGGCCGCGGTGAGCGGGCCCGAATGACCGGCATGCGGCGAGCGTGCGCGAACGACGACAGCGCGGTAAGCAGACTCGAAGTACGATGCAGGCGGTGAGCGGACTCAATTACGACGGCACCACAAACATACCAGCAGCCAAGAGGGGGATCATGAAAGCGATTCGCGTCGAGGAGACCGGCGGGCCCGAGGTTCTGCAATGGGAGGACGTCGCGCCGGTGGAGGAGCCAGGTCCCGGACAGGCAGTGGTACGCGTGGTGGCCGCGGGTGTGAACTTCATGGACGTGCAGCAGCGCAGTGGGCGATATCCGGTGCAGCTGCCCTTCACGCCGGGAGTCGAAGCTGCGGGAGTTGTGGAGTCGGTGGGCGAAGGTGTTACCGGGGTCAAGCCCGGAGACCGGGTCGCGTACGCTGGCCAGCCGGGAGCGTACGCCGAAGCGAGCGCGGTGCGAGCCGACCGGCTGATTCCACTGTCAGATGCATTTTCGTTTGAGGAAGGCGCGGCGTTTCCGCTGCAAGGCATTACGGCGCATTATCTGATCCACGAATTTAGGCCGATTAAAAAAGGCGACATCGTACTGGTGCACGCGGCTGCGGGCGGAGTGGGGTTGCTGCTAACGCAATGGGCGCGGCACCTGGGCGCGCGCGTGATCGGTACGGTGTCGAACGAGGAAAAAGCGCGCATCGCACTGGAAGCGGGCCTGCATGACGTGATTGTTTACACGCGCCT
>PLJR01000121.1 GCA_003140295.1 Acidobacteriota bacterium | reverse complement strand
CGCGCGTTCCACAGCATGGGAAAAAGCCCGCGATGCCAGAACGAAAACACGCAGCGCCGCCCGGCGGCGTACAGCCGCTCGGTGTGCACGTATCCGGGAGTCTCGATGCGCAGCGTCGGGCCCATCGTGCGCACCAGCGCGACCGCGGCGGCCGCAATGACGGGAATTTGTGCGCGGCGCCTCCACGGCAGGCGCGTAGGCCGTGTGTCGAAATGGATAGCAGTCGGCTTTTCAAACCGCGCATTCAACTTCGCAGGCTCGGGCATCGGGGTATAGTATAAGTAGTTCGCACGATTTAGCAGCCAGTGACGCGGCCGCCTTGGGACATCGTTCGATTTGGCAAGTGCATCCCGGTTGGCAATTTTAATGCGCATGGTTACCGAAAAATTAAACGCTACGCCGCAACGCCCAGCCCAGGTTTCTGGGCAGACAAACCATCGCGCGCAGGCCCGGTTCCGGTTGCTGACAAAGCCTCGTGGGCAGACCCAGTTTTGCGGGCGAGCAAAGCCTCGTCGGCAGCGCGCCTTCGCCCGCGTGCTTATGGTCGCCGGTGTGGCTCTGCTCTCCGTGCTGCCGCTCGCGACCATGCTCCGCGCTGCCTGCCCGGAGATTCCCGCGCAAATGCAGTCGCTGCCCGGCTCACTGCCAAACGGCCCCAATGCGCCCGAGATCATCGGCCGTCTTTCCGGGGACGATGTTTCCATCAAGGGCGCCGCCACCTTTGACGTGGAAAATGGCAGCAGTTCGGCGGTGCTCGCCAGCGGTAGCGACGTCACCATTCGCTCCGGCAAAGCCAAGATCACTTTGACCGAGGGCGGAGAAATCGACATCTGCGGCCCCGCCCATCTTTCCCTGCTCAAATCCGGCCATGCGATTACGCTCGCTCTCGATTACGGGCGAGTACATGCAACGCTAAATCCGGACGTCGCGCTGAACATTTACACGCCATTTTATGTGGCCACCCCCGTCGGCATCGGACAGGAAGCGCGCGACGTTACCGTCGGCCTCGACGTTCAAGGCGAAATGTGCGTGCTCGCCGATCGCGGGGCCGTGCGCCTGGAGCAGCAACTTTCCGGCCAAAGCATGCTCGTACCCCAAGGAGGGCAGGCGAGTCTTACCAACGGCCAACTCGATCCCCTCACCAACTCGCATACTTGCACCTGCGAGATTCCGGTCGCCTCCCTGCCGGTACAAATAGGCGTTCCCGGCCATGCTCCTATCGCCTCTGCTGCTGCCGCGCCGCCGTCCGCCACACCCGCCGCCGCGCCGGTCACTCCTGAGGCGGTCTACCGAGTCGAAGTGCCCCCGCTGACCTTTGACAGCACTGCGCCTGCGCCCGGCCCTGATCCCGATCCGCAAACCATTGTGCTGGTGCGTGAATCGCGCGTGCAGCCCGACGCTGTTTTCCAGGGACACGTGGTCGAAACTCCGGTGACTCCCCAGGATTCCGCCGCCACCTCCGCCAATGCCGCAACTGTTTCCAGCCCCGACGTGCCCGCGAAAAAACGTGGCCCGCTGAAGCGATTTTTCGGCTTGTTCCGCCGCCTCGCGTCTTGATTTTGGGGCCGTCCTTCGGCGGCTTCTCCTACTCCCCCGCAAAACGCATATACGTCAACCTGTAAACGTCAACGCATAAGCGTCAACGTATAAATAGACACACCCCCGCCAACGCCCAAATGACGCGCTCGCCCCCGCTGGTATGTAATTGAAAAGTAATGTCCATGCGTTCTAACTTGGTGTTGTTATCCGCCGCCGGATCGCGCCGTCCTTCCGGCGCTTTTCGCGGTGGCTTGGCCTGCGCCGCGGCCCTGCTATTTTCGCTCTTGCAAGCCTCCTGCGGAGGCGCCGCCGCCGGCAATTCCGATCCCCCGCCCGCGCCTGTGGCCAGCGTCAGCGTCTCCGCGTCCGCAACGAATATCGCTGTGAACGGCACCGTGCAATTTACCGCGACCGTACAAAACGCCACCTTCGGCGTCCTTTGGCAAGTCGGCACTGCGCCGGGCGGCAACAGCACACTCGGAACCGTCAGCGCTTCCGGGCTTTACACCGCGCCCGCCGCCGTCCCCAGTCCCGCGGCGGTAATGATCAGCGCCGTGCTCCAATCCAACGCGAATATTTCCGGGTCGGCGATGCTTACGATCACCCTGCCACCCCCGCCGACCGTTAGCGTTTCGGCTCCCGTGAGCACCGTGGCCGTCAATGGCATCGTCATTTTCACCGCCGTCGTACAAAACCCCAACTCCAATGCCTCCGTGGTTTGGGACGTCCAGGGTATTGGCGGCGGCAACTCCATCGTGGGGACCATTGCGCCTTCGCCGCCGGGATCGCTCACCGCTTCCTATCACGCTCCCGTGAAAGTTCCCTCTCCATCGGCCGTCACGATTACTGCGCGCCTGCAATCCGATCTTACTGTTTCCGGAAGCGCCGGCCTTACCATTACCCCCGCTGTGCCGCCGCCGATCACCGTGACGGTCCTGCCACCCACGGTAAGCTTGCCCGTCGGCGGCACGCAGCAATTTACCGCGCAAGTTCAGAACTCCAGCTCGGGTGTGAACTGGCAAGTGAACGGCATTGCCAACGGAAACAGCAGCATTGGAGCCATCAATTCCTCGGGCCTTTTCACTGCTCCGGCAAGCGTTCCCTCGCCCGCGACGGTCACCGTCAGGGCCGTGCTGCAAACTGACGCTACCGTTTTTGGCTCCGCAGGTGCAACCGTGACGCCGCCTGCGGCCTTCACTGGCATTTATTCCTGGCGCAACGATTCCGGCCTGACCGGGCAGAACCGCCAGGAGACGGCGCTGACGCCTGCAACCGTAACGCCCGCCAAATTCGGCAAACTTTTTGCCTGCGGGGTGGACGGCTACGTTTACGCGCAACCTCTCTACGTTCCCAACGTAACGATTCCGGGCGCGGGCACGCACAACGTGATTTACGCCGCAACCGAACACGATAGCGTTTACGCATTCGATGCGGACGCCAATCCGTGCCAACCGCCGCTCTGGCAAGCCAGCTTCCTCGATCCCACCGCGGGAGCCACTACCGTGCCCAGCACGGATGTGGGAACCACCGACATCACTCCCGAAATCGGCATTACCGGAACGCCCGTGATTGATCCGGCCACAGGCATTCTCTACGTCTCCGCCGAGACCAAGGAAATTTCCGGCAGCAGCTTCGTTTACGTTCATCGCCTTCACGCCCTCGACATCCTCACTGGAAACGAAAAGCCCGGAAGCCCGATCGTGATTCGAGCGAGCGTCGCGGGCACCGGAGACGGAACTACCGGCGGCCAGGTGGCTTTTGACGCGCTCACCGCCAATCAGCGCGCCGCGCTTCTGCTCGCCGCCGGAAATATTTACGTCGCGTTTGCATCGCACGCCGACCTGGACCCCTATCACGGGTGGCTGCTCGCGTACGCCTACACCGGAGGCGCGCTGGCGCAGGTGGCCGCATTCAATACCACGCCGAATGGCATGCGCGGCGGCATGTGGCAAAGCGGCGCGCCGCCATCCGCCGACGCCAGCGGAAATATCTTCGCGGTCACGAGCAACGGGACGTTTGACTTCTCCACCCCGCGGAGTGACTACGCTGAAACGCTTCTGAAGTTGCGAATAAGCGGGTCGCCCGCAAGCTTCAGCGTGGCCGACACGTTCACGCCGTCGAATCAAATCGTGCTCACCGCGAATAACACGCCGCTCGGCTCGACGGGCGCGCTCCTGTTGCCGGATCAAACGGGAACGCATCCGCATGTGGCCCTTTTCGGCGACCTCACGGGCAAACTTTACGTCGCCAATCGTGACAACCTCGGCGGCTTCACCTCCGGCGGGCCCGATAAAATTTTGCAGACATTCAATTTGCCGGCCGAAATTACCAGTACACCCGCTTATTCGTCCGCGACTGCGGCAATTTATGTGGCCGCGGCGTACGATCATCTCAAGATGTTTCCTTTTTCCGGCGGCACGCTCGCGGGCTCGCCGAGCTCGCAGTCCGCCGCAACATTTCCTTTTCCTGGCGGATCGCCGGCGATTTCCTCGAATGGCGCGAGCGGCGCGGTTGTCTGGATTCTGGATACGAGCGGGTTCGGCGCCGCACCTCCCGCGCCGGCCGTGCTGCGCGCGTACGACGCTGCCAATCTCACGAGCGAGCTGTACGACAGCGCGCAAAACAGCGCGGATGGCGCCGGCGCGGCGGTGAAGTTCACGGTGCCGACCGTCGCGAATGGCAAAGTGTACGTGGGCACGCAGAACGAAATTTCGGTGTACGGGCTGCATTGAAATTTGGCGGCTGGCTCGGTGCACGAGCGGACAAGTGGCTCGACGACCGACCGGACAAGCGGTTCGGTGATCGGTTCGGTGATCGGCTCGGCGATCGGCTCGGCGTTCACATGCCCTCGTAGTTGGGGCCGCCGCCACCCTCGGGCGGAACCCAGTCGATAATTTGATACGGATCGGCGATGTCGCACGTTTTGCAGTGGACGCAATTCGAGGCGTTAATCTTCAAGCGGCGCGTTCCGTGCTCCTCCACCATTTCGTAAACCGCGGCGGGACAAAAATACTGGCAGGGATTGCCGTATTCGGTGACGCAGCGGCCGACGCAGATATTGATGTCCAGCACGTGGAGGTGGCAGGGCTGATCCTCTTCGTGACGGGTGCCGGAATGGTAGACGTCGCTCAAGCGGTCGAAAGTGAGCACGCCATCGCCCTGAAAACGCGGCGGAGCGGGACGGGCGCCGCCAGACAATTCATCGAGTTTGTGGTACGCCTCGTGGCCGGCACGTACGCGCAGCGGGTCCACCAATCCACGGCCGCCGCTGACGAACTGCACGGCGGCCTGCGCAAGCCCGCGCCAGAGCCCGTGCTGAAAGGCCTGGTGAAAATTTCGCACGGCGCGCAACTCGCGAGCGACCCAACTGGCTTCGACCTTAGCGGGAAACGAAGACAATTGCGTGGCCGAAACGTCGCCCGCGCGCAACGCATCGAAAATGCTATCGGCGGCGAGCATGCCCGTCTTGATGGCCATGTGAATACCCTTGAGGCGCTGCGAATTCAGAAATGCGGCGGAATCTCCGACGATCAGTCCTCCAGCGACGTAGGTTCGCGGCACCGAGTACCAGCCGCCGGTGGGCACGGCCTTCGCGCCGTAACGCACGAGCTTGCCGCCATCGAGAATGCGGCGCACGAAGGGATGCGTCTTGAATTTCTGAAACGCTTCGTGTGGATCGAAACGCGGATCGTGATATTCGAGTCCGACCACGAGGCCGAGAGAAACGCGATTGTCGCGCAACCCGTAAATCCATCCGCCCCCATACATGCTGGAATCGAGCGGCCAGCCGAGCGTATGCGCCACCCATCCGGGTGAAATGCGGTTGGGCGGAACATCCCATAATTCCTTGACGCCGATGCTGTAGGCTTGCGGATTCAGGCCGTCGAGCTTTTTTCGCGCGACGAGATCTTTCGTGAGCGAGCCGCGCGGGCCCTCGGCCAGCACGGTGACTTTGGCGCGCAGTTCGTAGCCGGGAGTGAAATTGTCCTTGGGGTGGCCGTCCTTGTCGCGGCCTTTGTCGTCGGTGATGACACCGGCGATGCCATCGCCTTCGTAGATGAGTTGTGCGCCGGCAAACTGCGTGAAGATGTTGACGCCCGCCTGCTCGACCAGGCCGCCGAGCCACTTGACCAATTTGTTGAGCGAGATGACGTAGTTGCCGTGATTGCGCAGCGGCGGCGGGGTGACCGGTAATTTCCAGGAATTGCGCGCGGTTAAAAAATACGCCGCGTCGGAGGTGACCGGCGTTTCGAGCGGCGCGGTCTGCGCGTAATCGGGAACCAGTTCCGCGAGGCCGCGGGGATCCATCACCGCTCCCGAAAGCTGGTGCGCGCCGAGCTCGCGGCCTTTTTCGAGGACGTAGATATTTTCGGCGGAGAGTTCGGGTTTGCCACCGGCTTCGTTGTGCGCGCGAATCAGACGGGCGAGATGGAGCGCGCAGGCGAGGCCGGCAGGGCCAGCGCCGACGATCAAGACATCGGCATCGAGCTTTTCCCGGGTCTCCATTTTTTTGAGCTGCGGTACCCCCACCCCCCTACTTATTTTGCAAGGATATCATTCTAAATGACTTGTAACTGCATTCTTCGCAAGGGCAATAAATCACTTGACTCGCCCAAAGCCAAGGAGCAGGATGGGTGCGGCGAGGATCGGCCATATGGCCGCCCCCGATGGGGGTGTGCTTTGATCCCCGTAGGAAGGCAGTTTGTGCATCTCGCATATATGGATGATTCTGGCACCCGCGACAAGAAAAATCCATATCAGGTGATGGGTGCACTCGTCGTTGAGGACAAGCAGTTCCTCTATCTGGAAGTCCGCAGCAATTTGATAGCAGAAAGTATTATTCCTGAGAGCAGACGGGAAGAGTTTGAGGAGTTTCATGCTCACGAGTTGTATGGCGGTCGCGGTGTATTTGAGGGCATCTCGCAGGAAGAAAGATTTGGAGCAATTAAAGTCCTCCTCGAAGGAGTCCAGAGGTCAAATGCGGTGTTGATGTACGGCGCTGTAGATAAATTCAAGCTTGAGAAAGGCATTTATGCGACTGCCGATCCAGTCCAAATATGTTTTCGGAGATGTATGGAGGGCGTCGAGGAGTGGGTTGCCAAACAGGAAAATCAGAACCTTGTCTTGCTGATTGTAGACGACTGCGACAAGAGCGCAAAAAAGTCCTTTCGGGAGTCTTTCCGCAGACTCCGTAAGCCCCTCAAGCAGGTAATCTTTCCTCCGGGTCAGGCGTGGCACTTCCACGACGACATGTATTTTGGAGATTCAAGGGAATCCATCGGGATTCAGACGGCTGATTTATGCGCGTTTTTCATTGCCAAACACTTGAAGGGCGGTGACCCAGCGGCAGAAGGATTCTATGCAATAATCAAAGACCGAATCGTTCATTCAAAGCTTGAACCAGAACATGAATAAGCGGAGTAAGCGCCGGACAATCAAAGAGTGGAAGGTGATCTACAAAATCACCTATCCCAACGGGAAANNCCGTCCATCGGGAAATTCTATGGGAATCAGCGACCGCCACAAACTCAGAAGTCTTGCAAATGGAAATAAAGTGGATTCTGAAATTGAAATCGAACGACCCGGCGATCGGATATAACCGCCGTCCCCAATTAAGAACCGCAATCGTGGAGGTTACGGGTGGCAACAGGCAAACCAGAGTTCGAAAAGTTTGACACGGCAATGCGGCAGATTCTTACTGTCTCTAAGACGGAGTTACAGAAGCGCGAGAAAGAATGGGCGCGTAAACGAGCAAAAGCCAAGCAAAAGCGAGCTAAGTAACCCATGTCCACTAATTGGGCGGTAGTGTCGGTAACTGAGAGACTAATTGCCGCAGCATTTCAATCTCTCGACGATGCGCTTCTGCAATTGGCCGAAACTTATCGCTTGTTAGCGCCAACTGCTGTTCAAGTATCGGTTGCGCCTGTGCGTCGAGTAAACAAAATGCCATCTTCAAGGCAGCTACATCGGCGGCAATCTGCGCGATAAATGTAGTCTGAGTTTCAAGCGTTTGGAGCATATTGAGGAGAACTTGTTTCATAGCTTGCGCTTCCCCCTATGCTGCCGCTTCAGTTCTCTTTCAGTTCGGACGCGTTTCTAGGTCTGGAGTTTTTCCAGTGAGATCATTCCAAGTGAGGCGTTTTCCAACGATGCGGCGCACCACACGGTCAAACCGATCACCGTCATCCACGGGATTGCCTTTGGTGGCGCGATTGTTGTAGCGGAATACTTGCTCGTCCAG
>PLJR01000144.1 GCA_003140295.1 Acidobacteriota bacterium | reverse complement strand
GCGCGAAGCGTGCCGCCGCAGCCGGAAAATGCCATGTAGACGTTGGTTTTTGGGGCGGTGTCGTCCCCGGCAATACCGGCGAATTGAGAAAGATGCATGATGCCGGCGCCCTGGGCTTCAAGTGTTTCCTGGTTCCGTCCGGAGTGGCGGAGTTTCCTTGTGTCACCGAATCCGACCTTCACGAAGCACTCCCGGTGATCGCCACAATGCGCAGCGTGCTGCTGGTTCACGCCGAACTTCCCGGCCCCATCGAACGAGCAACCTCCGCCGTGGCCAAAAAAGATCCCACTCGATATAGCACCTGGATGGGATCGCGGCCGGCCACTGCAGAAAAAGAAGCCATCGCAATGCTCGTGCGCCTTAGCCGGACCTACCACGCGCGTATCCACATCGTGCACCTGGCGGATGCAGGCGCGGCGGCCCTGGTGCGGCGCGCCAAATCATCCAATCTGCCTGTGAGTGTGGAAACCTGTCCGCACTATTTATTCTTCGGATTCACCGGAGGCTCCTCGCGGGTTTGGGACACGCGCTTCAAGTGCGCTCCTCCCATCCGCGACGCGAAAAATCGCGATGCTTTATGGACCGCGCTCGGCAAGAACATCATCGATTTCGTGGTTTCCGACCATTCGCCATGCCCCCCTCAGTTGAAGGAACTCGAGAGCGGCGACTTTTTTCGCGCCTGGGGCGGCATCGCGTCACTGGAATTAAGACTTCCGGTGACGTGGACGGCAGCGCGCAAGCGAGGCTTTGGATTGACTGACCTCGCGAATTGGCTCGCGACCAGGCCTGCCGCGCTGCCCAGGCTCGAGAAATGCAAAGGTTCGCTGGCCAAGGGCTTCGACGCCGACATCGTGATATGGAATCCGGATGCCACGTTCATCGTTGAACCGGAGAAGCTGTACCAGCGCCATCCCCAAACACCTTACGAATCCGCCAGGTTATTCGGAGTGGTGGAAACTACCTTCGTTCGCGGCGTAAAAGTCTTCGATCGCGGTGTTTTTTCTGCCAGTCCCGCGGGTAAACTCCTTGACCGGGCACCTCGCCGGCGCGGCGCTGACGCGGTGGCCGGATGAACCCCGGCTTGCAACACTTGAATCAACTTCCGCCTCTCGACGCGCAAGAAGCATTGCTCGCCTGCGGGGGAGCCACACGCTGGGCCCGCGCCATGTCGGCAAAGAGGCCTTATCGCGCCGAAAGCGACCTTTTCGAGGCTGCGGACGAACTCTGGCAAGCGCTGGGCCGCGAAGACTGGCTGGAGGCCTTTGCGCGACATCCGCAAATCGGACAGCNNAAACCATCGGCCGCCGCGGCCCGCTGGTCGTCACAAGAGCAGGCAGCCGCCGCCCAGGCCCCGGCGAATTTGACGCTGCGGCTGGCGGCGGCCAATCGCCAATACCGCGAACGCTTCGGTTACATCTTCATCGTGTGTGCCTCCGGTAAAACAGCGGCGGAGATACTTGAACTTCTAGAGCGCCGTTTACACAATGATCCCACCGTAGAGCTTTCCGTCGCGGCTGCGGAACAGCATAAAATTATGCATCTGCGTCTGCGGAAGCTTATTTCCGAGGCACAGAGTTGATAAATCTTCCTCTATCGCTTCTTCTGTTGCCTAACGGGAGGCAGTGATGAGCGGAATCACCACGCATGTTCTGGACGTTTCGCTCGGACGCCCCGCCGCCGGAGTTCCGGTGATTCTGGAGAGCTTGGCGGACGGCAAATGGGCGCCAAATGGCGCGGCCACCACCGATGCCGATGGGCGAGCGCCAGAAATTGGTTCCTCTGGAGCCGCGCTGCCGTGCGGCATGTACCGGCTGCGATTTGCCGTGGCGGGATATTTTCGAGCGCATGGCGTCGCCGGGTTTTACCCGGAAATTACGATCACCTTCGAAGTGCGCGATCCGACGGAACGCTATCACGTGCCCTTGTTACTGAGCCCTTGGGGCTACACCACTTATCGAGGAAGCTAAACGATGCCACCTGAAGTCAGCGCCTGGACCAACCTGATTTTTCGCTGGATTCACGTCGTAGCGGCCACGCTGTGGGTCGGACAGACTTATTACTTCACAAAGCTCGAAGGGCGCCTGACCGCCGAGGACGAGACGCCTCGCGCTTCCGGCGGTCCGGCGCAAGTGTGGATGGTGCATAGCGGCGGCTTTTACGTCGTGGAGCGCCAGCGCACGCCGAAGCTGCTGCCTACAAAATTGCACTGGTTTCGCTGGGAAGCGCTGCTGACGTGGATTTCCGGCTTCCTGCTGCTGGGCATACTTTATTATTCCGATGGGTTGCTGCTCGACGAAAGCGTGTCGAAGATCGGCATGGGCGCGGCTGTGGGGATCGGCATCGGCGTTCTGGTGCTGGGTTGGGTGCTGTATGACATGCTGTGGCGTTCGCCGCTCGGGCGGTCTCCTGTTGCCGGTGGAGCTGTTTGTTTCGCCCTGGTCGTGGCCATCTCCTACGGGCTTACACATGTGATGAGCGGACGCGCCGCGTACATTCATGTGGGAGCGCTCTTTGGCACGATCATGACGCTGAATGTCTGGATGCGAATTCTGCCCGCTCAGAAGAAAATGCTGAATGCGGTCCGGCAAGGCCAACAGCCGGACATGACTCTGGGAGCGCGAGCCAAAGCTCGCACGACGCACAATACCTTCATGACCTTGCCGGTCATTTTTCTGATGATCAGCAACCATTTCCCGGAAGTGTACGGCTCCAGCTCCAACTGGTTGTTTCTATCAGCGCTGGTTTTGGCCGGGGGTATCGCGGCAAAGTTTCTCTATTCGGTCTGACGAGACCAATGCGGTCCCACTTAGCGACGACGGCCGTCCATCCATGAAGCGCGACTTAAACTACCAAGCGATGTTAGCCGTCGCGCTCGCCGAAGCCCGCAAAGGTCTCGCTGAGGGCGGCATCCCCATCGGCGCGGCCATTTTTGATTGCTCGGGCCGTCTGATCGGCGCCGGGCATAACCGCCGCGTGCAAGATGGCGATCCCTCCATGCACGCCGAGACCAATGCGTTTCGCAATGCCGGCCGGCAGCGGAGTTATCGAGACCTCGTCATGGTAACCACGCTCGCCCCATGCTGGTATTGCAGTGGACTTGTGCGGCAGTTTGGCTTCGGAGCGTTAGTGGCCGGCGAAAGCCGTAACTTCCAAGGCGGCCTGGAATGGTTGCGTTCGCTCGGACTTCTGGTGGTCGATCTGGACTCTGCGGAGTGCGCATCATTGTTGGCCGGCTACATCGATGCGCACCCTGAAATCTGGAACGAAGACATCGGAAAAGAGTAAAGCCGTACGCCGTCGCCTATGCGCGCACAAGCACCACCGTTGCCCCATGTCGCATCGTGCCATCATGCCCGGTTCTCGCTTAAATCAGAATTGCAGGCTTAGCGACATTTGTATCTGCCGTGGGCTGCCAATTGTTTTGGTCACCTGCCCCACTCCGTTGGGGCAGCTATAAAAGCCCACATTCGTGCTGTCACAAGCCGTAGGCCTGGGCGACTGGCCGAGAACGGGATTGGGATTCAGGAAGAAGTTTTGCGTCACGTTGTCGATGGGAATGTCAAAACTGGGTGTATTCGTCAGGTTATAAACGTCGAGGCTGTATTTCACAGTCACCCGTTCGGTCACCTGGGTGAGCTTGACGATGGAGATATCGGCTCGCCGCTGCCAGCTCTGACGAAAGATGTTGCGCTGCCGCGAAGTGAAATTCGTCTCGAAGGTGTCGCCTGCAGGGATGGCTCCGTTTAGATCTCCCGGCGAGAGCAAGGGCACCGTGAAGCACGATGCGTTGAGCGCGGGAGCGTTAGGGTCAGTTCCAACTGCGCCGGTGAGCGCAGTCTTTGGAGTGCACTTGGATAAGTCCAGGGGCACGATCGGGTTCGTGATGCCATTGAAGACACTGTAGAAGATACTTCCAACTGCGCCTGAGTAGTCGATGACGCTATAGGGCTGGCCGCTCTGTAAAACGGTGACACCTTGAACAGCCCAGCCATCAATAATCTTGCCTTGCCATGAGGCGGGGGAGACAAACCTAGGAAGTTCATAACGGTAATCGAAATTGAAAACATGGGTGCGGTCGAAATCAGACGACCCGTAGCCGTCACGCAGATCGAGAGGGTTGTTGCCGTTGTAAAACAAACCCATCGCGCTCTGCTCGTCCAGCGAATGGGAGAACGTGTAGGAGAAGCCGACCTGCAGCCCGTGGCTCATGCGCTTTTCAACATGGGTCTGCAGCGCGTTGTAATTCGAGACGCCCGCGGCAGTGAAGAGCTCCGACTCGTTCGCATACCCTATATAGGGAACGCGCAGGTCCACATTGCCCCCTTCAAAGTTCTGAAGCATGGGCTGGCCATTGGGCAGCGAGATAGACCCCGTGCAGGAGCCGACGAAGGGGTCGCATCCTGCAGGCTGCTCCACCGTGTATCCGTAGGTGTAGGACTGCGCAAAGGGCGAGGAGTTCGCATTGGCGCATTTGCTGGTCGGACCGCAAAGCGCGTTCGAGGGTGATGCAATCCGCGACTGATTAAACGGTACCGGGATAATTTCGTGGCGGCCGAGCGCGCCCGCATAGCCGATTTCGATGGCCAGGTCCCTGCGAGGCTGCCACTGAATATCAAGCGTGCTGTTCATGGTGTACGGAAGCTTGTTATTTCTCGCATAGCCCGCAAGAAAGTAGGGTTCCGCGCCGTTGCTAAGTGCCGCGGCATTGGGTAACTCGCTCGCAATGATTGCAGGATTTCCATTAGGAGCAGGTATCTTCGTATCCCCCCAGGGCGTCGCGAACGAATAGCCGTTCACCGCCCCTGGACTTGGGCTGGGGTCGCAGAGCAGCGGAAAGACGCCTACAACGCTGGTGCACTCCTGGGTGTTAACGAAGGGCTGCGACTGATTCACGCCAAACGGACCTCCACTGGTTTCATTGGCCGAATAGCCGGGTGAGAGATAAGTGAAAAGCTCGCCGCGATCGTAATACATTCCCCAGCCGGCTCGGACCACGACCTTGTCATTAAAAATTTTGGGACTCCACGCAATTCCGATCCTGGGAGCGAAGCCCCATTGCCGGCCTGTTAGCGTGGTATCGCTGACGCCGGCCGTCGGAAATTTCGCATTGTTCCCAGCGATGATGAAGCCCGTGGACGTGATTGTATCGGTGGCCGGGTCATAGGCGTATTTCGATGGATCGAAGTTGTAGATGCGGCCGTACTTCTCGCTAAGACCGCCGTCCCAATCGAAACGTAAGCCCGCGGTGACGCTCAAGTTGGGTCGCAACTGGTACTTATCCTGGATGTATTCGCCCGTCTCGTTGGCCCGATAGTAGCGATTCGCATCACCGGCCAGGTATGCGGTCGAATTGAATATATACGCCGGGCTTACCTGCCCGGTCACGAAATTACTGAAATTCGGAAAGGAAATCATGCCCAGATCCGATCGTTCGTCGCGGGTGTTGAGTTGCGTGTAGGCAAAGGAACCACCAAAAGTTATGGTGTGCTTGCCTCTTGTCCAGATGGCATTCGCCGAGGGCATGAAGCGATTCTGGAACATGCCGGTAAACGCTCCCTGCGAGGCGGCTCCGGCGCCGATGTTTAGCGCTTCTAGGTAGGGAAGATTTGCCGTCGGTCCAAGATCGTCCACGATACTGATCCCGGGAAAAAAGGGCGAGCCAAAATTGTTTATCGTCGATTGGGCCGCCGATGCGCCGGTAAACTTCTGGACGAAGGCCGCGAGTTGCGAGGTTGTAAACGGCTGATCGATCGTGCTGTAAGCCTTTTCCCTGACAAAACCGAAAATTTCGGTAACGCTCAGATTGGGCCTGAGGATCTGCGTGTGATTGAGGGAGGCCACCTGGCTTCCGGCGTCGAGGTGCTGCGTGAAGCCTGACACGCTCGAATAGCCGTAGGGCGCAATGCTAGGGTCATGCTGGTAGTAATACTTGGCTGCAAAGCTATGGGAGGTGTTGGGATTCCAGTCGAGGTCGGCCACGGCCTGGTTGGCAATAAAATATGCCGTGCCCGGAATTTCAGCATTCTCGGGAAAGGCTACCGAGGGTGTGTTGTTGTTTGCCGAGGGGAACAGATATTGGCCATTGGGGAGTTTGTAGTTCATCAAGGCCAATGAAATCGGGTTTATGTCGCTGGCAGAAATATCCGGAGCGAAGTTCGGGTCATTGAAGTCGGTGTTGGCAATCGCCGCGAGGCCTGCGGCTGTGCGATTCGAGTCCGTGAGGCCAAAAGGAACGCTCGGACGCGAGATGCCGATTTCCTGGTCGGAATCGTGCACGTGCTGGTAGCTGGCAAACAAAAACAGCTTGTCCTTTTTGATCGGAAGCCCGATCGTGCCCCCTGCTGTGTAACGATGCAATTCCGGAACTTTTTCGCTGGCCGGAATGCCGGGGTCGGCATTGTAGAAAAAAGGAGCGGCATTCAGCCAATCGGTTCCGCGATGGATGTAAGCGCTTCCGTGAATGTTATTCGTGCCCGAAGCGGTGCTCATGTCGATGTGGGCGCCGCTGGTAGAGCCCTGTTGCGCGTCGTACAT
>PLJR01000371.1 GCA_003140295.1 Acidobacteriota bacterium | reverse complement strand
GAATTGCCAAGGATGAAGGAATGGCAATGGCGGTGCAGTTGGAATGTTCCATTCCGCCGCCGCCAAATTCGCGGCCAATGTGGTAGAGGAACATGTATTCCTTGAACGGCACATCGCGCATCACGCGGGTTTCGTATTCGACGATCTGGGTCAACTGCTGAATGATGCGTGAATGGTCCTGCGGGTCGCCGTGGATGAGGACGCGAATCGGGCGTCCCGCGGCCTGAAACGTAAACTCGTCGAAGGCACTGATTTCGACCGGAGCATCCACCAGCGAATCGTAGCCGGGCGCCGAGAAAACGGGTGTTTCCGCATCGGCGCCCAAACGCGCAATATCGAGTTTAGGCAGCTCGACGCCGACGCGCCAGCCCGCGGGCAGGTTCGAGAATTTGACTTCGACATCCTCGCCGCGCCGGTCGGGCACGTAGCCAAGAACCATGGCGAGATTTACAAACGCGTGTTCGGCATTTAGTTGCGTACCGAACGGGCCAGGCTCGTCCCAGTAGTCACCGTATTCGACGCGTACAGTACCTTCGCCGGTGACTTGCCAGGTTTGCTTGTCGAGCCGCGTGACCGCAGGCGTGGCACGCTGCGGGGCCGCGGCCGGGGAAGCGTCGCGGGTTCCTTCACTCGCTCCACCTTGCACGCGAAGGTCGATCACGTGATATCCAAAATCGCGAATCTGATAAAGGGCGTTCCACGCGGGCATCTGGACCACGACCGAGCCGTGAACGTCTGGGATGGTCATGGTGACGTGAAACGTGTGCGCGACCGGGTGCGCCACCGAGACTTCGTAACGAATGGTGGCACGCGCGGGTGCGGCGGCCAGCAGGAGGGCGACGCACAGAACGGCGACCGCGACCGCGAGAAACGGCGGCCGTGGTGCACCGCGTGGTACACAAAGTTCTCGCGCGGCTGCGATCATCGCCGCGACTGTTTGCTTCCCGTTCAGTCTAGCCTTCAAGATGACGTCTCGTGCAGCAAAGCCGTTTTCGCCGCAAGGCGCGCCAGGAGCTTCTCGCACAGGCCATCAAAGCTGCCGTTCGAGAGTACGAGAACTACGTCGCCCTCGCGAAGCTCGCCAGCCAGATAATCGACAATTTCCTCCGCGGAATTGGCGGCCTGAGCCGCGCGGCCGCCGGAGCGCAACTGCGCGACGACCCGCTGCGGGGAGAGCCGTTCGGAGTCGTCCAGGAGTTGCGCGCGATTCACGGGACCGAGCACGGCGCCATCCGCCAAGGCCAGCGCGAGCGTCAGATCGTTTTCAAAGATGCGGCGGCGCATGGTGTTGGAACGAGGCTCAAACGCAACCCACAGACGCCTGCCCGGCCAGCGGCTGCGTGCAGCCTCAATGGTGGCGCGGATGGCGGTGGGATGGTGCGCGAAATCGTCTACGACAATCACGCCGCCAGCGTTACCCCGGATTTGCATGCGCCGCGCCACGCCGCGAAACGTGGCCAGTGCGCGCTCAATGGCTTCGCGCGATATGCCCCGGCCGTCCGCAATGGCGATGGCCGCGAGCGCGTTGAGAACGTTGTGGCGCCCGGCCATGCCCAGGCGAATGCGGGCGCGCTCCTCACCCCGGCGAGCAACGCGGAAGTGGGTGGCCTCCTCCACGAATGCGAGGTCTCCGGCGATCCAGTCGTTGCCGCCGTCGAGGCCGTACATTTCGACGGGACAAAACGCATGGGCCACGGCTTGGCGCACCGTGGGGCTGTCGCCCCAGCAAACGATCCGCCCGCGGCGCGGAATCAAATTCACCAGGCGCCGGAATTGCAGCTCGATGGCGGCAAGATCGGCATAAATATCGGCGTGATCGAATTCGAGCGAGGTCACGATCAGCTCGTCGGGGCGATAATGCAGGAATTTAGGCGCTTTGTCGAAGAAGGCGGAGTCGTATTCATCGCCCTCGATGATGAATTCACGGCCTCCGCCAAGCCCATAATGTTTGCCAAAGTTCTCGGCAAGACCGCCGATCAAGAAATCGGGGCGGCGGCCGGCAACCTCGAAAATCCACGCGAGCAGCGACGTGGTGGTGGTTTTTCCATGCGTGCCCGTGACCACGATGGTTTCATGCCCCGGAAGGAAAAATTCCTTCAGCGCTTCCGGCAGCGAGCAATACGGGATTTTCCGGTCGAGAACGTACTCGACTTCGGGGTTGCCGCGCGACACGGCATTTCCGATCACCACCAAGTCGGGCGCGGGAGTCAAATTTTCCTCGCGGAAACCATCCTTCCAGGCCACGCCGAGACTCGCAAGCAAGGTCGAAGCGGGCGGATATACGCCGGTGTCTGAACCGGTGACCTGGTAGCCGCGCTCAGCAAGCATGCCGGCCAGCGGGGCCATCGCGGCGCCCCCAATGCCGATCAGGTAAATCGTTTCCGGCGGACGGAGGATCATTTTCGCAGGGAGACCACCGGCTCCAAAATTTCAAGCTGCCCTGCCCCGCTCGCGCGCAGGCGAGCGCGCACCCCGAGCGGAACGGTAAGAATGGCGCGCGGAGTGTGCCCCACCGCCGCGCCGAAAACCACGGGGACGTGCAGCGCTCCGAGAAGGCGGCGGCAAACATCGCGCACCGTCACGCCGCTGCCCGATGAGGGTTGGCCATTGGGCGATTCGCAGTCGGGGAATTCGCCCAGGACGATGCCGCGAACGCCTTGAAATTTCCCGGCCTGCGCAAGATGCAGGAGCATGCGATCCACTTGATACGGTTTCACGCCGCGATCCTCGAGCAGCAGGATGGCGCCGCGGGTATCGAGCTCCCAGGACGTGCCGATGGTAGTTTGCAGCAGCGTAAGGCAGCCTCCCAAAATGATTCCTGACGCAACGCCTGCGGCGAGAGTTTCGCCGCCAAGCGGAATGCTCCAGCCGCGGCCGTTTTTCGCTCCAGGCGTGCCGTTGGAGTGCGTGCCCACGGCGTTCAGAAACGAAGCCGAATCATATCCGCCCGGCTGATCCGCGCCGCCGTCAAATCCTGCCGCCACCATCGGGCCATATAGGGTCGGCCAGCCGTATTGCGTCCAGAAAAAGGATTGCAAGGCGGTGATGTCGCTGTAACCCACGAACAATTTGGGTTGCGGGCGCGGCCCCAGAGCGCGTGGCAGGCACGGCACGCCGAGAAGCGTTGTGCTGCCATAGCCGCCGCGCACGCAAATCACGGCGTCTGCACGCGGGTCTCGCAATGCGTTGGTCACTTCAGCGAGGCGCTGGGCGGGCGACGCCGCGAAATATCCGTCGGGCTTCATCGGCTTTCTACGCTTGCGAATTACATAGCCCAGCCGTTCGAGCTCGGCGATACCGCGCTGGCAGGCTTGCTCCTCGGCTGCGCTCGCAGGAGACACGATGCGAATAGCGCTGCCGGGCACTAGGGGCGCGGGCCGCGCCGGTTTCCGACTGGGATGCGTAGTTGCTGCGTTACGTGTTTTCTTGCCGTGCGGCTTCATGCGCACCCGAATCAGCCTGGTCATTCGCCGGAAACGTGAAGTGCGAGTATACACTCGTCAGATTGCGCGGCGGGGCGACGGGAACGGCGGCCGGCCGGGGATGTTCGCAAAACATAAACGGCACCGTGTGCATGGCGGCCCGCCGCCGCGCGACCTCCGCGTTAGCTAAAGCAAAGGCCTCGGGTCGCCCGGCGAAAAATGCCGCGACGACCCGAGCTACAAGGTGCGACGAGGCGCGGGACACGCCGGATGAGCCGCGTGTGCACGGCCCAGCGCTACAGGCGGAACTGGGTGAGTTTTGCGAAGTGGCGGGCGCGGGCGTCGATTTCGCGGCGCGTAACCTTGCGCAGGCGGTCGAGGCCGAAACGCTCGACGGCAAAACTGCCCATCACCGAGCCATAAACCATGGCGCGCCGCAGCACGGCGTCGGACATGCCGCGCGAACTCGCGAGATAACCCATGAAGCCTCCGGCAAAACTGTCGCCCGCGCCGGTAGGATCGTGCACTTCCTCGAGTGGGAACGCGGGAACGGCGAAGGCGCCGCGGTTATCCACCATCAGTGCGCCATGCTCGCCCCGTTTGATGATTAGGATGCGCGGACCCATGGCAAAAATGCGGCGCGCCGCGCGCAGGAGGTTGTGCTCGCTCGAGAGCATGCGCGTTTCCGCATCGTTAATCATCAGCACGTGGGTGCGCTTCAGAATTTCGCGCAGCTCGGCGGGAGCGCGCTCGATCCAGTAGTTCATGGTGTCGAGCGCCACCATTCGCGGAGGCGTTTTGATCTGTTCGAGCACCGAGCGCTGCAGCGTCGGATCGATATTTGCGAGAAAAACATGGCGCGAGGCGCGGAAAGCCTCGGGCAGCTTAGGCCGAAACGTCGCAAACACGTTGAGGTCGGTGACCAGGGTGACGCGCTCGTTGGGATCCTGGCCGTAGCGCCCCGACCAGAAGAATGTTTTGCCGGTGGCGCGCTCGAGGCCGGAAATGTCGATGCGGCGGCCGCGAAAAACGGCGCGATCCTTGGCGGTGAAGTCATCACCGACGACGCCCACCAGGTTGACATGCGTGAAACAGCTCGCCGCAATCGAGAAGTAGGTGGCCGCGCCTCCAAGAGTGCGGTCCACTTTTCCGTACGGCGTTTCCAAGGCGTCGAATGCAACCGAACCGACTACGAGCAGGGACATGAGTGGCCTCTAGTTGAGATATCTGCCCACGATGGCGCGCAGGCGCCGGCGCGCCGCGGCCGGAACGAGCGCCGGATCGGTGATGATGGCGTGCGCCAGGGATTTGCCGCAGCGGCAAGTTCGCTCCGCGGGCATGGCGCGCACCGCGGCGCGCAAAACCGCCTGCGCGTTTTCCGCGTTGCGATTGAGATTGGTGACGATTTCAGCCACGGTCACCGAGCTGTGCTCCGGATGCCAGCAATCGTAATCGGTGATCATCGCGATGGTGGCGTAGCACAACTCGGCTTCGCGCGCGAGCTTGGCTTCAGTGACATTGGTCATGCCGATGACCTCGAAGCGCAATTGGCGGTGCACGTGCGCTTCAGAGAGCGTCGAAAACTGGGGGCCCTCCATGCACACGTAGGTGCCGCCGCGATGGACTTTAACCTTGGAAGCGTCGCAGGCGTCCGCGAGTACGACGCTCATTTGCGGGCACACCGGCTTATCGAATCCCACGTGCGCCACCACTCCGTCGCCGAAAAATGTCGCCACGCGCGTGTGAGTGCGGTCGTAAAACTGGTCGGGGATCAGGAATTCGAGCGGGCGTAATTCCTCTTGCAACGAGCCGACCGCGCTCAGCGAAATTACGCGTTCGACTCCGAGAAGCTTCATCGCGTAAATATTGGCGCGATAGTTGATTTCGGACGGCGTGAAGCGGTGGCCGCGGCCGTGACGCGCGAGGAAAGCCACGCGGCGGCCTTCCAGGTGCCCCACCACGAACGCGTCCGAAGGATTGCCGAAGGGAGTGGGGACGCGAAGCTCGCGGGGCGCCTCCAGCCCGGGAATGGCGTACAGGCCGCTGCCGCCGATGATTCCGATTTCGGCCTTGAGAGCGGCATCGCGTATTTTATTTTTGGAGGCTGCTTTCTTTGCGGCTTTCGCCATCGCTATCTCACCTTGGTGAGTTGAATTTAGACGCGCCTATTCTACGGCAGTGTCCCACAGCGCTATCCGACAGCGCTATTCGAGGGCAACCGGCACGGCTGTGATTTTTTCGCCGCGCTCGGCGGATTGCAGGTCGAGGCGGGCGGCGGGCACGACGCGGTCGTGACCGAAAAGCGCGAGCCAGCCCTGGCGCGCGATTTCGGGCAGCCACTTCTTCTTGTTCTCGAGCGTCGTAAGCGGATACAGATCGAAACCCATGATCCACGGATCGGGAATGTGCGCCGTGGTGGGCACCAGATCGGCGAGGAACACGGCGCTTTGCCCGCCGCCGGAAAGACGCACGATCATCATTTCTTTCGTGTGGCCAGGAGCCAGCAGCAATTCGACTCCGGGGGCAATTTCGCGCTCGTCATCGATCAACTCCCACTGGCCGCTGGCGGCGATGGGCTCGAAGTTTTCGGGAAAGTAGCTGGCGCGATCGCGCTCGGTGGGCCGGCGGGCATGCTCGAATTCGCCGCGTTGCACGATATAGCGCGCGTTGGGGAACGCCGGCGCGGGCTTCCCGCTCACCATTTGCGTGTTGCCTCCACAGTGATCGAAGTGCAAGTGCGTGTTCACTACGATATCGATCTGCTCCGGGCGCACGCCGCGCTCGGCCAACTGCTGCGGCAGCCCGCGCCCCTCGAAGGCGTAGATGTCGCGGCGCTTCGCGTCCCATTTGTCGCCGGCGCCGGTTTCCACCAGGAGCCACTTCCCTGCTGCACGGATCAGGAGCGAATTCATGGCCAGCGTGATACGGTTGCGATCGTCGGGAGGCGCGACACGCTCCCACATGGGGCGCGGTATTACGCCGAACATCGCGCCTCCATCGAGGCGGAAAAGTCCGTCGTTCAAGATGTAGAATTCCAGTTCTCCAAGACGCATCGTTCCTCGATTTTCAGAAGCTTTGTTCAGACCACGGTTGTGCAACAGCAGCGCGCCGCCAATGCCCGAGGGCTAAATCCCCACCCTGGCCAGCAGTTCATGCACGGCGGTGTACGGACCTTTCTTCCGGTCGGCGACTTCACCAGCCAGCGTGTCGAGAAGAGACTGGCCCTTCGAGCCGTGCAGCGCACGCTGGGCGATCTGCTCCTCCAGCAAGTCGGTGAGGCGTTCTTTCCAATGCTCGATAGTCCTGACTCGGTGTTTGCCGCTCGCTTTGTCCCGCGCACGCAACTCCTCTATGGCGGAAACGAGGGCTTCCATACCCGCGCCTGTGCTGGCGGTGGTTCGCACCACCGGCGGGCGTGACGTCGCATCCGCCTCCGGCACCAACTGCAGCATAGCCGCCAATTGCTGCTCCAGCCGGTCGGCGCCTTCGTAATCGGCTTTATTGATCACGAAAATATCGGCCACCTCCATCAATCCGGCTTTCATGCTTTGCACGTCGTCGCCCATGCCCGGAACCACCAGCACCAGCGTGCAGTCGGCCAGCCGTACGATATCGATCTCGTCTTGACCGACGCCCACGGTTTCGATCAGCACAATCTGCTTGCCCGCCGCGTCGAGCACCAGCGCGACATCGGAAGTGGCCCGCGCCAGTCCTCCGAGACATCCGCGCGTGGCCATCGACCGTATGAAAATTCCGCTATCGGTGGCGTGCGCTTGCATGCGTATGCGGTCGCCCAAAATTGCGCCGCCCGTGTAGGGGCTCGTCGGATCAACGGCGATAATCCCCACGGCTTTTCCCGCCGCCCGGTAATCCGCCGCGAGCCGGTCCACGAGCGTGCTTTTGCCCGTGCCGGGAGCCCCGGTGACGCCGATCACGTAGGCATGGCCGGTCGACGAGAAAAGGCGCTCGAGCAGCGGCTCGGCGGCCGCATCGTGGTCCTCGATCGCGGTGATGGCGCGAGACACGGCGCGCGTGTCGCCGGCGCGAATGCGTGCGCACCATTCGTCAATTTCAACAAAATCCATCGCAGCGATGGCGTGCACAGCATCCACACCGTGCGGCATCGAACTCCTAAGGATAAGAACTTGAACCGCCATCAGGCGCCGATGTCAGTTGCCAATGTCGGATGCCGATGCCGGGCACGGGCCCGAATGGCAGCGGATCATCTCCCCATTATTTTCCCGACGCCTGCTTGCCCAGTATCTGGCGGGCAATCACCAGGCGTTGAATCTCACTGGTGCCTTCGCCGATGGTGCAGAGCTTGACGTCGCGATAATATTTCTCGGCCGGATAATCCTTGATAAATCCGTATCCGCCAAAAATTTGCACGGCCTCGCTGGCCACCCGCACGGCTACCTCACTGGCATACAGCTTGGCCATGCTGGATTGCAGCGTGAAGCGCCTGGCGCCATCCTCGCCGCCGGTATCCGCTCGTGACCGATCGGCAAGTGAGGCCGCATGATAAACGAGCAGGCGCGCGGCCGCAATTTCCGTAGCCATGTCGGCCAGCTTGAACTGAATGGCCTGGAAGTCGGCAATGGCCTGGCCAAACTGTTTGCGCTCCTTCGCGTATTTCATAGCGGCGTCGAACGCGCCTTGCGCCATCCCCAGGCCCAGCGCGGCGATGGAGATGCGTCCCCCGTCGAGCACCTGCAGCGTGTTGACGAAGCCTTGCCCCTGCTCACCGAGCAGGTTTTCCGCCGGCACGCGGCAATCGCTGAACACGACTTCGGAGGTGTCGCTCGCGCGCATGCCCAGCTTATTTTCTTTTTTCCCCGGACGAAATCCCGGGGTGCCCTTCTCGACTATGAACGCCGAAATGCCGTGCGCGCCCTTGCCCTCTTCGGTAACCGCCATGGCCACACAAACGTCGGCGTAATGCCCATTCGTAGTAAACGTTTTTGCGCCATTGATAATCCAATCGCTGGCGTCGCGCCGCGCCGTGGTGCGCGTCCCGCCGGCATCGGAGCCCGATTGCGGCTCGGTCAGCGACCAGCAGCCGAGCTTTTCGCCGCGGGCTAGCGGGACTACATATTTCACCCGCTGAGCCTCGCTGCCGAATTTGTAGATGTGGTTGGTGCAGAGAGAATTGTGCGCGGCCACGATCAGTCCCACCGAGCCATCGACGCGCGACAACTCCTCGATGGCAATCACGTACTCCAGGTAGCCCAGGCCCGCGCCGCCGTATTGCTCCGGAAAAATCACTCCCAGGAGGCCCAGCTCGGCAAGCTTCGGAATCAGCTCCGCAGGGAAACGTGAGGCTTCGTCCCACTCCATGACGTGCGGAGCGATTTCCGATTCGGCGAATTCGCGGACCGTGCGCCGTAGTTGCTGTTGTTCGTCGCTGAAGGAGAAATCCACAAGACTACTCCGGGGAAAATGATCTGCAGGCTGCCGAAAGAATCGCAATCCTTGTGGGTCGTGCCTTCAGGCCCGACAAAAGGACTTTGCTCTGATCAGGGGTTTTAACCCCTGAGGGAATCAACCCTCAGCGGTTGAAACCGCCGCCCCAACGCGCCTTTCCGGCACGGTTAAAACCGTGCCCTGACGCAACCCGAGTTCACTTTCTTCGGTTACGCGACGCTAAAATTCGTTGGCGGAGCCTTCGAGGAAGGCGCGGAGTTTGCGCGAACGCGAAGGATGGCGCAGCTTGCGCAGCGC
>PLJR01000247.1 GCA_003140295.1 Acidobacteriota bacterium | reverse complement strand
CAATCGCACGAGGCCACCTGGAAACCCCAAGACAGTGCCCCAGACCGTCCCATCAGCGCCTATGGCCAGAGCATAAAATGACGCGTTAAGGCGGGTATCCTTGGCCGCCTCCGGTACTGCGTTCAGAGCCGACGAGGTCCCCAAACTTTCGCCGCTGGGTGCCGTGAGTACACTCTGTTCGCCTTCCACATAGGCGTCCCTCTTGCCGTTGCCATTAGTGTCCAGGACCAGCGCGGTCCAACCTTGGGATTTCTGCGCGTCGTGGGTCTGGTCCCACATCTTCGTATTCAACCAGCCCACAACTCCGCCGCCACCACCGCTGCTGGTCCAAAGTGTATTGTTGGCATCGCCTGCGAACAGCAGGTGGTGGGTGCCGAAGCAAGTGTCGATCATGGCGATTTGCTTGGTCGCGGGATCGTAGACCTCTAATTGCCGGCCTGAGCGTTCTGCAGGCGTTAGCTTTGCCGAATCAAGTGTCGACCCCTGTTTACAGAATGAGGGATTGTCGCTCGGACGGATTCGAGCGGTGAACCACAAACGTCCGCGTTCGTCGAACATCGGATTGTGGACCGTCGTATGGCTGTCCCAGATAGCTTCATCGCCCCAAATTGGAGAGGGCTGCATAGGCTTGGGCTGTCCCGGCGTGTTTGGGTCGCGATATGGAACCTTCACCTGACTGATGGTGTTGTGCACGGGATCGAGTACGGGCAGGTAGTCGCGGCTCTCCTCGGGCGATCCGTAGATCAAACCGTTCGCGTTAATATTAGGATTGCGCTTATCCGTGGAGATTTCGTCGTGCAAATAGGATTTTGGATCGGCCCAATCCCACTGGGTGATCACGACATTTCGCTCAATGCCCTGTGGCCGCGGAGGCGCCTCGGCAGGCAGCTCGCCCTTCATAATCCGGGTGGTCCAGTCGCCAAACTGCTTTGTGGCTCGCTCAGGACCGAGTTGAGCCAGGCCGCCGACCATGGCCGTGGCGGCTTGTCCGGACTGCACGCGGCGCATCCAGGCGTGCGCGGGATCGAGGTCGCCGAACATTGCGGGAATCGTCCTCGTATATCGATTGCCAAGTTGGTGGCACGATTCACAGCTGTCGGTCTTAATCAAGTGGATCCACTGTCCCTGGCTGGTCACGTTCGGAGAAATCCCGTTTCCTGTGGGGCCTGTCCCGGGAAATTCGTTTTTTTCGGGCACCTCCAGCAGGGAATACCAATAGTTGGCCGGATAGTATTGCGCGGCGGTCTTCGCATCCGGGGCGACGGTGGGTTTCAGATCGAGTAACTTGCCTGGCTCGGCCTGCAGTTTGGGCGAATCCACAAGACCGTAGCCGCGCGCCCAGACAGTGTACTTAGCCTTGGGCAGGTCGGGTATTAGGTATCGGCCGCGATCATCTGTGACCACTTCCTTGATGTAGCGCGTGGGGAGGTCGATCGTCTCCGCGATCACCCAGGCACCGGCTTCGGGCCCTTTGCTGCTGGAAACCACGCCGCCGATGTCATTTCCGCCAATCGAAACCGGCGTACCTTGTTGCGCATGAAGACCAGTCCGCGGGATGACGAGGTAGCCGGCAATGCCCATAACGAGTGCGCTGCCGAAGTAGAGAAGCCTAGAGGTCCACATCGCTTGCCTCCTGCCGTGCCTGGATCAAACCAAATAGGCGATGGTCTCGCACTGGAGACTATTGGCTTTTGGTCTCCGTTGCCAGGATACCCGGCGCTGCGCGGATTGTAGCTCACAATGTCGCACCGGAGCCATCGGGTCGTTCGACCACGTCCACGCTATCCCAGTGACATCGTCACTCTGAGGATTATCAGAGCAATGCGCCATTAGTGCGCCAAGTCCCTTTCACTCTCATCATCAAATTCTCCGGATCAACGAGGTAGGCCGATACGGCGCACAAGGTCTTGAAAGCCCGGGTCCAGGCGGAGACGATCAAAGCAGGGCCGCATCAGGACCCATGGGCTAAATCGCTCGGCGTAGCCCTTTTCGAGCCAAGCCATTGCTTGATCCTTCTCGTCCAGACCCACATATACCATGGCAATCTCGGGGGCATTTGAGAAACCCTGGGCCGATTTATTCTTCAGATCGTTCAATATCTTTGCCGCGTCATCCCGCATGCCTGAAACGGCATAGGCATAAGCAAGATTTGCCGTGAATGCCGTACTGCCTGGAGACAATTCGACCGCTTTTTGAAGTTCAGCGATGCCTTCCTTGTAGTTATGCTTTTGCACAAGCGCCTGGCCCAAAACATAGTGTGCTGGTGCAAAGAAAGGGTCCAAGATTACTGTCTTTCGGCTTTGTTGTATCGCTTCGTCAAAACGATGTGCGACCAGTAATTCTTCTGCCAAATCGGCGCCAATGCTGAGGGAGAGCGGATCCAAACTTGCCGCCTTCTCCACTTCGGCGACAGCTTCGTCGTGTCGCCCCAACGAGGCCAAATGCCAGCCGTACCACTCATAACCGATCGGGTAGCCAGGGCTGAGCTCAATTCCTCGCGTGAACTCGCTCCCGGCCGACTCCCAATCCCAGTCGAAGTTATCCAAGCAAAATGCCAGCGAGATGTGGGCTTCGCCGAGAGTACCGTCCAGGGATAGGGCTTTGACGGCCGCCGCCTTCGCTTTCGGATACGCGTCCCTGGGAGCTATAAGCCCATACTTCCAATCGCCCGCCAAGGAATAAGCGTCGGCTAGCCCGGCGTAGGCCTCGGCGTAGTCGGGATTCTTTTCGATAGCCTCGTTGAAATAATCAATAGCTTTATGCAAGCCATCCGCGGTTCGCTTATTCCAGAAGTAACGCCCTTTGAGATAGGACTCGTAAGCTTCCGGATCAACAAGCGTTGTTTTTTTCAGCGCGGCTTGTTCCTGGGGATTCAAATTCGCGCGAATTTGATTTGCGATGGCTGCAGCTACCTTGTTCTGCAGCGCCAGGGTATCTCGCAGTTCACCCTCATAGCTCTGAGACCATAAGTGTTTGTCGGTAGCGGCGTCGATCAACTGTGCTGTGATGCGAACCCGGTCGCCGGACCGGAGCACGGTACCTTCCACCACGGCGTCCACATTCAACTCACGAGCAATCTGCGGCAGAGGCTTACGCGCATGTTTATAAGCCATCACGGAGGTACGGGAGATCACCCGCAATGTGCTGATCTGGCCGAGGTCCGAAATCAACTCATCGGTCATCCCATCTGCAAAATAATCCTGAGACGCATCGGTCGAGAGGCTCTCCAATGGGAGGACAGCCAAGGAGCGAATGATAGGCGAAGCGCGATTCCCGGAGCGAAGTTTCCAGATTGCAAGAGATGCCATCAATATGAGCAGCACGACTACCGGTATCTTCCACGCCAGAGAAGGCAGCGGAGGTTTGACCAATGCGGGTTTGCTCGCGGAATCCGGGCCATCGCGAACCACTGCCGAGGCATATGGCGGAGGCGCTTTTTCTGGGATGCCAACAGGCACTGCATTGGCAGCTTTGACGTCCGCTAGAAAGCGGTAGCCGCGACGCGCAATGGTTTCCACAAAGCGGGGACTTTCGG
This sequence comes from Acidobacteriota bacterium, assembly GCA_003140295.1. GTDB lineage: Bacteria > Acidobacteriota > Terriglobia > Acidiferrales > UBA7541 > Palsa-189. The sequence goes on along the minus strand of PLJR01000247.1, from coordinate 7,352 downwards.
CAGAATCGCCGAGGGCATCCCGGAGTTTGTTGATCGCTTTATTGAGCCCGTGATCGAAATCCACAAACGTGTCGGCCGGCCACAGTTTTTTCTGAAGTTCCTGGCGACCTACGATCTCGCCGGGGCGCTCCAGCAGCATCGCCAGGACTTGGAAGGGCTGTTCCTGGAGGCGAACTCGTAGGCCGTTCTTGCGCAATTCACCGGCGCGAAGATCCAGTTCGAAAATCCCAAAACGCAACAACTCGGGAAGCGGATGAGCTTCTTGCATGAAGGAGGTCAACTTGGCTCTAACACCAGAGTGTAGCATCAGGCGTTCTCTGAATAGAAGCTGGGGATTTTGTCCTGTAAGACTTATAAATAATGGCACTTACCAGGGGACCCGCCGTCCAGGGTGAAGGAACTAGCCGTCCATTGTAAAGAACTCAAGTGGGCGAATATCGTGAGGCCCTCAAGCGCACCGATAGGAAGCGTGCCGCTTGCAATGAGGCTTCAATGATCGAGAACCGCCTTCTGAATGTTGAACAGGCTTTACTACCTCATCTTGACGCCGCCTGTAACCTCGCGCGCTGGCTGGCGCGCAACGAGCAGGACGCCAAGGACGTTGTCCACGAAGCGTGCTTACGCGCGTTACGATTCTTTCCTGGCTTTCGCGGCGGTGATGCGCGCGCATGGCTCATGAAAATCGTCCGTAATACTTGCTATACCTGGTTGCATGCCAACAGGCCGCTACAAGAGGCCACGGAATTCGACGAGACCCTTTTCCCTTCCGATTCCCGCGCTCTCAATCCAGAGGAGGTTCTGCTGCAAAATGAGAGCAGCACCCTGCTGCGGAAGGCGCTGGAGAAGATCCCGACGAATTTTCGTGAAGTCCTCATTTTGCGCGAACTCGAGGGGATGTCCTACAAAGAGATCGCAGAGGTCACCGGCATGCCTGCAGGTACCGTAATGTCGAGCTTATCGCGTGCGCGAGAGCGCCTTCGCCAAGCCCTGACGGCGCTTATGAACGAAGACAAGGCGCTAAGCTCACAGTGAATGGCAGCCGTGGACACATGAGTGCGTAGACGTAAACCGTCGATGAATGCTGATTCGCGTGGCACAGACGACTCAAAACGATTCTCAACGCTTGGCCCTGTGCTGTATCAGGCCGGTTCAGAAATTTACCTTGGTTGTGCCGCCCAGGTGCTGAAATTTAATAAAAATAAATCGTGTCTGGGCGTCGAAGCGCCAGGCTGAATCAGCCGCATCATACTGTGCTTGTGTTGCCGCCTTCGCCAGAGCAGTTCCATCCCGGGCAACCGCGGAAGGCGGATCGCCCAAAATCCGCAACTCGACGGGCCGCGAGACAGATGAGAGTGTCGCTGTCGAGTTTCCCGCGCCCAGTTCGAATCGAATGTCCGTTCCGTCATAAACGGCAAAGTGACATTCATTACCGGGATAAATCAGAAAGAGAAGGCCGCTGTCCGGGGTCTTCACGTTGGGATTGTTGACGTAATTAGCGTCGCAGAGTGTCTGTGGTTCGGTTAGCAGCATGGGCACGATCGCTCCCTCGCGAACAAACAAGGGCATCTGCTTCTGATCGTCGTTTGTCCAACTCACAATCTGTCCACCTCCATGCCGGACATTGGTCCAGAAGTCGAACCAATTCCCCGCAGGCAGATAAACTTGGCGCGCGTTCGCGTTGGGCGTGATCATCGGGGCCACCAGAAACTCATTCCCAAACAGGTAGCTATGGTTGACAGTAAACGTATTTGGATCGGCTTGATTCATCAAGACAAGTGGGCGAACTATGGGTAGCCCGCTCGTACCCGCTTCGGTGGCATAGGTGTAAATATAGGGGAACAATCGCGTATGGAGGCGAGCAAAGAATTGATAATTCTGCGAGGCCTCCTCCCCGTACCTCCACGGATATTGAAGTTCCTTGGTCACTTGCCGGTGCATTTGCATGATCGGAGAAAAGCAGCCGAACTGAGTCCAGCGCATGAATAAATTTGGGGATGACTGGCTAGGATTCGTGTCCTGGTAGCCGCCCGTGTCGTGGCCCCAGATTGCAAACCCGCTCATGCCCGCCGTTTGTCCCGCGACGATCACGCTGGGCAACCCATTGTCACCGAAGTTAGGCTCGTTATCGCCTGCCCAGCAACCGGGAAAGGCCTGAGTTCCAGTGAACCCACTGCGAGCAAAGAGGACGCCCTTCTGCCCCAGCACACCCCATATGGTCTTGTGATACTCCAAGCAGTAACCATTGCGCATCTCCAAACCGGTGCGTCCGTCCGCATACGAAGCAGTGGTGGGGATGTACGTGTTGGGGCCGTTGCCACTCTCGCCATCATCGGTCTTGAATCCACCTATCGCAGGTTCAATGGCACCCGAACGGGTCACCACGCTGGATTGAGCAAGCAAGCTGGTGATTTGGGCCGTTAGCCATTGCCGAGCCGCCGGGTTGGTGAAATCCACGGGGCTGCCTTGGCCCTTCCACCAAGGGACAACCAACGGTGGACCGTTCTTAGACGCGCCAACGAAAATTCCTCTGCTGGCTCCATCATCATAGTTGGATGCCTTCCCCAAGTTCTGCCCCGGCACATTTTCGTCAGTCGATCGAGCATTTATGAATGGCGCCATCCAGCAAATCACTTTCAGGCCGCTGGCCCGGAGGAAATTCATCATCTCGCCGAGTGACGCAAATCCGGGATAGTGGACGCTATCTATCGTGGCATCCTTGCCAAACTGAATCATGTTGAAGCGGAAATCGTTATATGCGATCTCCCAAGGCGAATCGAACACGAAGGCTGAGGCTGGAATGCTCCGATTTCGAAATTGCGTGACCGCGTAACGCACCTCTCCGCCACTGCGCCAAATGTCGGATGAAATCCACGGGCCAAAGGCCCAAGGCGGCGGCAGGGGAGGACGCCCCGTATAGCTCGTGTAACGCGACAAAACATCGGTAAGCTTAGGACCGTACACGACGTTAAATCGCAGGGTGGGGAATTGGTTGGTGACGACGTAGCGGTTCGGTGCATCGGCGCGCATATCGAACATGCTCTCGGCTGACGAGTCGAGGTGAAAACCGTATCCACGGGTGCTTACAAACCAGGGGGCAACTTTGTACGAGTGATCGCCTTTAGTACCTGGATCATCAAAAGTTAGAATCCGGACCTGTTTCCCCGCCTGGTCCACTGTATTGAACTTTTCTCCGAAGCCGTAAAAGTGTTCTTGCGCGTCCGAAGGCGCGGCAATGGCCGTTGCAGAGGGGACGGCCGTGCCCCAATCTAAGACTTCGTAGCGCATGACACCTTCGTGAGGAAATGTAAGGCGGGCAGTGATCTGTGATGGACCTAATACTTGCGTGACCTCCACACCGTTGCCAAGTTGCTTCGAGGAAATGACGCGGCCAACTAAGAACGAACCGGTGGCGGTATGCACAGCCGGCGGCGCAAAACGGACGAGGTTGGCGCCTGGCCCGCCAGCCAGATCAGGTCCCGCAAGCTCCACGTGCCCTGCATCTTTGTAAGCACGTGCCTGCAGCACGCCCTGATTGAAGGAAATGAACTCTCCGGTGGGTTGAAGTGGCCACTGGATATCCTGCGGAAATGGTTTGGCTGGAGGCATGACTAGAACCCTTAGTGCTACTGAACATCAAGATTAAGACAAATGAACCCAATGCCCCAGCGACGGCACGCCGTCGTGATCAGTCAAGAAAATCATGTACCACCCTGGGGGAACAATATTTGGTTCAGCCGGAACATCTGCGCTAAGCGTATTGGGAGGCACCAGCGTGAAAGGCAGATCGACTAGACGTTGTGTGCCGTTAAATGAGTGAGTCGTAAGACCCGGGCGGATCAGGCTAATCCACTTAATTTGGGTTGCCTGCGGCGTCTGGATCGTTGTCTGGGAATTGTATTTAATTTCCTCCTGTGCACTTTGGACTACCGGGCGCATTTTGTTCTGAAAAAAATATGGCGGGCTGAATATTTCCAACCGCATTTCTTCCAGCAGGTCGGGCGGAAGCCAATTGGCCTGCGATCCCTTGTCAGGATTTCCGCCAGCTGATAGGACTCTGCCGTCCGGCAATAACAGCGCTACCGAATGGTATAGGCGAGCCACTGTTGCCGGGGCGGTAATCGACCACATATTCGTCGCCAAGTCATAGATTTCTCCCTCGAATACTTCGCGCCCGCCTTGTGGATCGACGAGTCGAGTTTGAGCGCTGGCTTCCCGTGTGACTCCTCCGCCCACGACGAGTACGGTTCGGTCTGGGAGGAGTACGGCATTGACATGCATACGTTCATGGTTCAAGGCGCTCTTTGCATGGTAGGTGGGATTTGTCGCACGAAAGTCGATCGTTGCGACGCGATGGGTGGCCGGCTGCCGAACTGGTCCGTCATCTTCCGGACCGCCACCGAGGATCATAAACTTCTGATCCTGTGCGGGCGGCAGAATCACGCTGGCGCACTGATTGCAGTTAGCCTGGTCGGTCAATCCGTTTACGACGACGGCGCCCGTCGCGTTGATAGGATCGAACACAAGTGGAACGGAGTCCCCCTGCGTATCCATTTTCCCGCCAGTGTAGAAGAGCCGTCCGTCCTGCAACTGGAAAAGATGCGGATATAAAGGTAGATTAAAATCTCGCGTTTTTATCCACGAGTCAGCGACTGGATCGGAGTTACGTTCAAGCGTGTTATTGTCCAACCCTGTCCCTTGTTCACCAAGTCCCGACGCAGCTACTACGGTGCGATCGCCCAGCATGACGACAGTCGGATACCACCGGCCGTGCGCCATCGGATGCACCGAAGTCCACTGCTCCGTGTTCGGATCGAATATCACAGTGTCGCGGGTTCCGGCAAAACCCCCGTTATTTGGGGCATTTTGCATGGCGCCATTCACGATCACTGTGTCGTACTTGATCGTCCCACCTGCTACCAGCAGGCGCCCATCCGACAATAACGTGTGGCCACAACAGAAATAGTCGATTACGGAACCATCGGGTCGATTCAATGTCGGGGGATGGTCAAACGTCTTGTCGTCGAAAATATTCTTGCTCGGGTCCCATACCACGCTCGTGTAAATCTTCTTAGCGACATTTCCGAAATCCGGCGACTCAAAACGGAAAGCGCTATTTCCAGACCCGGCGAAGAATAATACCTTGCCAGTATGCAAAAGTGCCGCGTGCACGGGCAGCACCTCAGAGAAATAGGGCAATAGACGCCAAACGCCCTTTGAGGAAGCTGTGTCAATGTCAAGGTTGAGATCCGTGACGGCAAACAGACCTGCGTTCAGACCCGGCGGATTATCGACGTGAAACACGACGGCCTTAGGCCGGCCAACGCCGAAAGAGGCGAGAGCCAAACCGCCGCCTTGGTCTTCCCAGGATCCCCAGCCGTCNNCCGTCCTGCACCCTTCCTTGCGGGTCGAGGCTCCAGCCAACGCGAAACCACCCGGCGTTTTCTTGTGGTGGATCATCGATTTGAAAGACGACGATTTCGGGTCTGCCGTTGTCGTCGAGATCCGCAACCGCAACGCCGAGTCCCTGGTTAAACCAGGAAAACCAATCTATTTCGAACCAGTCGCTCCAACTACTAACTTGCCCATTCTGCGTCAGGCCAATCCCTACTCGGTAGAATCCCTTGTTCGCCCGATTCGGATTATTAGTGTGGAAGTCGTCGATATGAACTACGAACAACTCTGGCTGGCCATCGCCGTCGAGATCTGTGATCGCTATGGCTGCCCCCTGGTTGCGCCAGGACACCCATCCTGGGACCTCCTGCCAATCGGTCCACCCTCCTGTGACATTGCCCTGCGCATCCAGTTCGCGGCCAATTTTGTAGAGCCCTCTGTTCGGTCCGGGGACACGACTCTCAATTTGAAAGATAACCAGGGCTAACCCGCCGTTGCCAAAATCTGCCACGGCAATGCCCGCGCCTTGATTCTCGAGAGAATTCCACTGCGGGATCTCGATCCAGGGACCCCATCCACTAGTGATAGTTCCTTGGGCGTCCAGTCGCCGTCCAACTCGATAAAACCCTCTGTTGGGTCCTGGTATCGGATGATCGACTCGCAGAACGATCAACTCGGGCAGGCCATCCTTGTCGAGATCTGCCGCCGCTATGTTCGCACCCTGGTTCTCTGATGAGGTCCAGTCCGGGACTGGGCGGAAAGTAAGAGACACGTACCCTCCAGATGGAACGGATATTGATTGAAATCTGCCAGGTCAAATCGACCGTGGAGTTGGCTAGCAGTACCCAATTAACACGAGTCTACAAACTCTCTGCCGCCGCCTCCCCCGTTTCAATAGCGCCTTCCATGAATCCTTGCCAGGCTTCAGACAGATGTTCGCCGGCGAATGAGACCCGCCCGTGCGGGCGCTGAAGTGCAGATCGCACGTGGAACCATTGCCCCGGTCGATAGAATGCATATGCCCCACCTATGCACTCATCTCTCTGCCATTCTTTGCGATGCAAAAACTGCCCCGTGATATTTGTTTTCCCTAAAGCGGCCGACACATCCTCCGCGATCCATCTGGCAAGATCATGATCGGTTTCTTCTGCAAGGTCATCGGCTTTGTCCCCGATGGCATAACTGCAGATAATTCGTTCGTTTCCCTCCTGGCCGAGCGTGCTATCAAAGCAGAAATCGGACGCGCGATTCGTAAACAGTGAAAATCCGCTTTTGCTTTCCGGCCACAACCTTTCCGAGAAAAGAACGGCTGTCTTCATGATTCGCGCATATTGAAGCTGTTCAGCGGCGAGGCGTTGATCTTCCGGCAAAGGCGGGTTCCAGTGAATTTTGTGCAAACAAGACGCAGGCACGGCACAAATACAGGCGTCCCCCACAAACTGTCGGCCTCCGTGTGTAGTCACGACAACGCGCCCCTTGGCCTGTTCAACGCGCGCGACTTTACTGTTCAAGTGAATACACTTCCCATCCTTATTTATCGCCTCAGCGAGGGCGTCGGGTAGAAGATCATTCCCGCCCACAATTTTTTTATCCATCTCATCGAATCGGTTGCTGAAGACATACTCCGTTGCAGCAACAAATGCGGAAGTGTGGCGGATGGACTCGCCGAAGTCCGTGCTATCCATGAGCTCTCGATGGTCCAGCTCACGCTCGCTGAAACCGAGTTCTCGCAGCTTCGTCCGCCAATCGATTCGGTCAAGTGTCCTGTTCTCGCAGTCGTTATAAGCTTTCATGCGCTGGCTGAATTCTTCGAAAGCGCTCTGAGACGTTATCGAGAAAGGGGACGTACCAGGTTCATAGGTATCAGAAAGAACGCCCTTTTCCCAAAACGCAAAAGCGTAGCGATGGTCCATCAGGCTCAGGTGAAACTGCGCGCACAGCTGTTTTATTCGCGTATGGTT
>PLJR01000065.1 GCA_003140295.1 Acidobacteriota bacterium | reverse complement strand
AGCAGGTAATTCAGCGAGGCGATCGGCTTGCGCCACGGAATGCCGCGCGTCGTCTTCAGCCATTTGGCATGCTGGTTGAACATGGAATCGATAATGTGAATAAACGCTTCATAGCACGAGAACCAACCATGCCGTCCGGTGAGAAGATATCCCTCCAGCCATCCTTCGCACATGTGCTCACTGAGCACCTCCATCACGCGGCCATCCATGGCGAGATTTTCGTCGGTGGGCAATGTGCTTGCTTCCCACGTCTTTCCTGTCGCTTCATACAGCGCCTCGAGCCGGTTCGAGGCCGTTTCATCGGGACCGACCACGCGGAAATTGCGCTGGTCCATGTTCATCTTCATGACATCCCGCAAATATCCGCCGAGCACTCGCGTCGCCTCGCTTTCAGGACTGCCGGGCTCTTTTACAGCGACGGCGTAATTGCGGAATTGTGGGAGCCGCAGAGGTTCCAGCAACAAACCACCGTTGGCGTGCGGATTCATTCCCATGCGACGCTGCCCCTTGGGGGCCAGTGCCGCTAGTTCTGGCTTGAACTTGCCATTGCGATCGAAAAGTTCTTCCGCTCGGTAGCTTTTCATCCACTCTTCTAGAATCTTCAAATGCTTCGGTTTTTCGCGCACCTGCTCGACAGGCACTTGGTGCGCGCGCCAAGTGCCTTCGACGGGCTTGCCATCGACCATTTTGGGCCCTGTCCAGCCTTTCGGAGTGCGGAGAATTAACATTGGCCAGCGAGGGCGTTCGGTTTGGCCTTCTTTGCGGAAGCGCTTCTGTATCGCCCGAATCTCGGCCAGAATCGCGTCGAGGACAGCCGCCATTCGCTGGTGCATAACCGCGGGGTCATCCCCTTCGAGGAAATAGGGCGTGTAGCCGTAGCCGCGGAATAAAGATTCCAGTTCTTCCTGCGCGATTCGCGCGAGTACGGTTGGATTCGCGATTTTGTAACCGTTCAAATGCAGGATGGGCAGGACTGCGCCATCAGTCACGGGATCCACAAACTTATTCGAGTGCCAGCTCGTGGCGCACGCGCCAGTCTCCGCTTCGCCATCCCCGACGATGCAGGCAACAATCAAGTCAGGATTGTCGAAGGCCGCGCCATACGCATGAAGAAGCGAGTAACCAAGTTCGCCTCCCTCATGAATCGACCCAGGGGTTTCCGGCGCCACGTGGCTGGGCACGCCATAAGGCCACGAGAATTGCCGGAAGAGTTGCTTCATGCCGTCGTGGTTTTGTTCAATATGCGGGTAGATTTCGGAATAAGAGCCCTCGAGATAGGTGTGAGCCACAATTCCCGGGCCGCCGTGCCCCGGTCCGATCACGTAAATCATGTTCAGGCTTTGCTCGTTGATCAGCCGATTCAAATGCGTATAAATGAAGTTCAGCCCGCTCGTCGTGCCCCAATGGCCCAGAAGCCGCGGCTTGATGTCGTCGACGCTGAGCGGACGCTGCAACAGCGGGTTGTCCTTGAGATAGATTTGCCCGACGGTAAGATAGTTCGCGGCACGCCAATAGGCATGCATGCTGTCGATTTGCTGCTGGGTCAATGGGCCATCCATCTAAATTCCCCTCTCGCGAAAAGCAAACTTGCTTCGCATCCGCCGGGAGCGCTGAGAATACGGCTGACCAAAATATGGATGACTCAGGATACGCCAGGTAACGTAATTCATGACGCTTGCCGCCATAAATTTTTATTCGTAAAAAACGCGCGCTGAAACCAAGTGGGAAGAGGGTAAGGCCATTGCTTGTCTAACGCGGTCAAGCAACGGTTCCGAATAAAGCGCCCACGCCGGCTGTCACGGCCATAGCCAACGCACCCCAGAACGTAACTCGCATCGCACCCATGGTCACTCCCGCGCCACCCGCGTGTGCAGCTAATCCACCGAGAGCCGCGAGGAACACCAGAGATGTCCCTGCGACCAGCGGAATCAGAATCGCGGTTGGGGATATGGCTGTGACTAGGAGCGGCATTCCAGCCCCCACGGCGAAGCTGCCTGCCGATGTCAATGCCGCCTGTAGGGGGCGTGCGCGGATCATCTCCGTAATGCCCAGCTCATCGCGGGCGTGCGCGCCGAGCGCATCGTGCGCCATTAGTTGTTCGGCAACCTCTTTGGCGAGGGCAGGGCGGACCCCGCGAGCGACGTAGATTGCCGCAAGTTCCTTGTGCTCGCCTTGGTCGTCAGCTTTTAGTTCGCGCCGTTCACGGTCGAGATCCGCTCGCTCGGTGTCTGCTTGTGAATGAACCGAAACGTACTCCCCAGCCGCCATGGACATGGCCCCGGCTACAAGCCCGGCCACCCCGGCGATTACTACACTGCCGTGAGTCGCATGAGCGGCCGCGACACCGAGCACCAGGCTCGAGGTCGAAAGTATGCCGTCATTCGCGCCCAGGACCGCCGCTCGTAACCAGCCTATGCGTCCCGTTAAGTGCTGTTCCTTTTTGCCGGTAGACAATCCGGGGACCTCCTTCACTGCGGCGTAGCCAACACATGATTGTACTCATCCTACTGCGTAAATCCTCTCGGCGAAGGGCAGATTGAAGCTATTCCAAGCAGAGAAACCGCAGCGGAGGGAAGAATCAAACACTGCATTATTTGGAGAGCACGCGTACTCGCGGGATCGCCGGCGCAGAAATAATACTCACGTCCTCATGTTCGCCGACGTGCCTCCCGCCGCTGGAACATAGCATTTCTGCGTATAGTCCATCACCATCCGGTCCGCGTTGAATCTCCACCCCAGCGTCCGGATCGTCCGCTTCATGCGCTTGATCCATCCACGCGGTAAGCCATCGCGGTCCCGTTGAAAATAAAGCGGTATCACTTCCTCGCGGAGCACGCGGTACAGATCTTCGCTGTCCCGCGCGTCGTGAACGTCGGCATTCGAGTTCGTTCTCCCTGCGCCAATCGCGAACCCATTCAACCCGTCGTACGCTTCCGCCCACCAGCCGTCCAGAACCGAAAGGTTGAGCCCGCCGTTCAGGACCACCTTCTGTCCGCTGGTTCCCGAGGCTTCGAGCGGACGCCGCGGGTTGTTCAGCCACACGTCGACGC
>PLJR01000070.1 GCA_003140295.1 Acidobacteriota bacterium | reverse complement strand
GGACGGATGGGCGCAAAGAGTGCAGGCAGAGTGCCTGCGCTACTGCAATGCTTGGCGTGGCGTTTCGAGGCAAACTGAAAAAGGTGACGTGCCGCCGAGCAGACTGGTCCCTTTAATTGAAGTGCCGTGCCTCTCATGCAGTTTCCCTCAAAAAAGCGCACAGGCAGGAATGNNCGGAGATCGGCGTGCCCGGGGGACCGATGGGCGCAAAGAGCGCAGGCAAGAGTGAGTCTGCGTGGCAACTAGGTTTTTCGTGCGACGATCACAATATATTGTGAAGCGATGGTGGGCTCCGCACAATTATGGGCACGAATTATGGTTGCCACGCAGGCTCAGGAGTGCCTGTGCTACCAAATGCTACGTGGCGATGCTGGACGATGGCCGATCGGGAGATCGGCGTGCCCGGGGGCGGATGCCGCTAAGAGCACCGGCATTCCTGCCGGTGTTCTTTTTCGTAGTACCTCCGGCCTTGCGTCGCGGAATATGTAGCTCGGCACTCGCAAATGTAGTTCGGGTCTTCCGTCGTTTTGTGACGAAGACCCGAGGCTCTTTCCGGCATTATCCTACGCAAAACGTAACCACCGAGGCCAATCCTTGGAACCGGTCACCCACGCGCTAGCTTCCCTCGCCCTCAGCCAAACACGCCTGAACCGCGTCTCGCGCCTGGCGACCCCCATGCTGCTCGTGTCCGGCCTGGCCGCCGATCTGGACTGGCTCGCCTACCTGGGCGGCCCCCGCCTCTTTCTCGCGGCGCATCGCACCGCTACGCACTCGCTCCTGGGCACCATGGTGATCGCCTGCGCGACCGCCGCGCTTTTTTCCCAACTTGCTCGGCCCCACTCACCTGCTACTCGGCGCGCAACCCAATTCTTCCCCGCGCTAATCGTGTGCTTTGCCGGAGCCGTAGTGCATCTGCTCCTCGACCTCTTCACCAGTTACGGCGTCAAACTCTTGTGGCCCTTTTCGGGCAAATGGTATGCCTGGGACTTCGCGCCATCGCTCGATCCCCTGGTGCTTGTCCTCTTACCGGCCGCCATCTTGCTCCCCCGGCTGTTCGGCTTGGTCACCCAGGAAATCAGCGGCCGTTCCAAAGTCCAGCCGGGAGGCCGCAGCACGGCGGCCATGCTGCTCCTGGTGCTGCTGTATTTTGGAGGCCGCGCCGTCGCACACCAAAACGCTTTGGCGCTTTTGAATGCGCGCGTCTATCGCGGTGAAGCGCCGCTGCGCTCCGCCGCGTTTCCCGCATCGTCGCCCTTAAATTGGACCGGCTTGGTGGAAACTCCCGACGCTATCGATGAGGTGCAAGTCCCGCTTTCCGGCGCATTCGATCCCGAAGCAGCCCGGCCCCATTTCAAGCCCGCGGACTCTCCCGCACTCGAAAGTGCGCGCCGCAGCCCCGCCGCGCAGGCTTTCCTCGCCTTCGCGCGCTTCCCGTTCGCCACCCAGGAAGAAACACCGAGCGGCTACCTCATCGAGATTCGCGACTTACGCTTCGCCGCCGCGCCACCCGCGGATAATCTCGGCGAGGTAGTGGTCATTGTCACCGTGAGCCCTCAGGCGCAAGTCATCGCGAACCAACTGCAGTTCGCCGCCACGACACCCCCACCATCGCGCTAATCGCGCTGCGCTAATCCATTACGCTAATCGTACGAGCGATGTCGCCGGTCCTGCGAAGGAAAACAGCACGAACGAAACCCTACAGCAAGAACGAAACAAAGATGAGCTGGTTGTACCGCTCCACCAACAGCGCCACCGCATCGCCCGGCTTCAGCTTGTCCAACGCGGCGCGTAATCCCGCCACACTGGTAACCGTCGTTCCGTTGATTGCGTGGATAACGTCTCCGGTTTCGAGCGGCACCTCGCCGTCCGCAGCACTCAAAGTCTTGGCGGCCACAATCACTCCCGTCGGAATCCGCAGGTCCGGCAAAGTTCGGGCCAGGTCGAGGTTTAGTTCGATCCCCAAAATCCCGAGTCGCCGGATAACATTTTTCACCGGGTCCACGAGATCGATCAAGCTATCGGCTTTGTGCGGCTTCTCCGTCAGCGGCACGTCCAGCTGCACCCGATTCGAGCCGCGCAGCACTTCGATTTTGGCGTGTTCGCCGCTGCCATGCAGGTAGAGACTGTGGTTGACCAGCGGCAGGCTCCCGGCCGGCGCGCCGTCCACGCTCAGAATAATGTCTTGAATTTTCATGCCCGCCATATCCGCCGGGCCCCCTGGCACCACATCCGACACAATCACGCCAAAGTCTTTTTGTAAATGCAGCCCGGCCGCCAATTCCGGCGTGATGGACTGCAGGATCGCGCCCATTTCCGGCTCGTGAATATGGCCGTACTTCAGCAGTTGTGGATACGCGAAGGCCAGCACCCCGGCCGGAATCGCAAAGCCCAAGCCCTGATTGCCTCCCGAGCTGGACAGAATAAAAGTGTTGATCCCCACCAGTGCGCCATCTGCATCGACCAGCGGACCCCCGCTGTTGCCCGGATTGATCGGAGTGTCGGTCTGCACGTAGACCCGCGGGCTATCCGGATCGGGCTGTCGCGCCACCGAGCTAACCACTCCCATCGTCACCGTGTCGCGCAGCCCCTCGGGACTTCCGAACGCGAACACCATCTCCCCCTGCCGCGCCTCCACCGACGAGCGAATGGGCAGGGCCGGCATGCCGTGCGCGTCAATCTTCAGCACCGCCAGGTCCATCTCTCGGGTCACCCCCACTAAACGCGCCTGGTAGCTCTGGCCGCGCGCGTCCGCCTCCGGAGGAGCCGCCACGGTGCCCGGCGCCGGCACCAGCACCTCGATTTGTTGCGCGCCGTTCACGACGTGCGCGTTCGTCACGATATAGCCTTCGGGATCCACGATCACGCCCGACCCGATAGCTCTTCGCCTTCCGATCAACACGTTGGCTTGGCCCCCCGTGTTTTCCGCAGTGGGTTCGTACCCGGTGGCCACGATTTGCACCACGCTCGGCGAGATACGCCGAACCAGCGCCTCGATCGAATCATTAAGCTGATGCAACGGGTCATTGACTTGATGTAACGGGTCGGGGGCACCCGCTCGCTGCGCGCCTTGCCCCGCCACCTTGGCTGGGGAAACCAACGCCGCCGCGCTCAGGAAAGCCACAATCCACAAGTAGCCGGCGGCCCGCCCTCGCTCAACCCCCCGGCGAACTCCGGTGACCCCGCGGTTGATATTATGTAAGGCACTCATCTCGAATCTTTGATGCATCTCAGAATTCCCAGTACCACAGGCATCCTGCCCGTGCGCCCTTATCTTACACTCGCATCATCGATTGGTATCTTAACCACTTTACCGATTGTCCTGACCTCCTTGTCCTTCTTGGTTCTCGCACGGGTCCCGCAACACGGGTCCAGCAGGCCCCCCAGCAGCGCAGGCACTCTTGCCTGCGCTCTTTATATTTTACAACCGGTATTGGCAATCTTCTTAACTTCTTGGTTATACCTTTGTGCCAGTTGCACGACTCCGCAGCACTCTCACCGCATAACTCCGCTTAGCTCGGTAACCGCCCAGAAAATTGGCTATGCCGAGCGCCCCTTGCTCTCAGGTTTCTACCTGCAGCAGGCCAGAGCCAGTTTTGCGCTCCTAAGCCGCCGCCTGCGGCCCGCGCCGCACTAGAACCCGCATGAAAACGTAAACCACCACCACCGAGATGACCGTGCCGGTCGCAAGCGAGTATTTGTGCGCCATTAAAAAGGTCGCCGCCGCGTGCCCGTAGCGGATCGCCAGATACCCCTCGAGATAAAAACGCACCCCTCGAGCCAGCACCATCGCCAGCATAAATGAGCGCAGCGGCATCCCCAGCGCCGCCGCCGCCAGCACAAATAATTTGAACGGCGTAGGCGGAGGCAACAGCGCGCCCACGACCATCGTCAGGAACCCGTTCCGCTCGATCCACCGGCGAAGTCGCGGCGCATGCCGCCCGGCCTTTTCGTGGAACGCAGCCTCGTCACCCTTCCGCGCCAGGTAAAAGAGCAGCAGGCACCCGAGCACTGACCCCATCGTGGACATCGCGGCGTAATACGGCATCTTCAA
>PLJR01000205.1:25821-28162 GCA_003140295.1 Acidobacteriota bacterium | reverse complement strand
ACCGCGGCCAGCATCTCCACCGGTGTGGTCACGAGGCCCTGCCCGAAGGTGGCCTCGGCGTACCTGAGAGGGTTCCACGACGACTGCGGCGCCAGCGGGTTGTTGGCCTCGCCCGCCAGGTCGATCCCGGTCGGGGCGCCGATCCCGAAGGCGAGCAGGTTGTTGTAGAAGGCGTTCTCGCCCTCCATCTTCATGGCGTCGATGGCTCCGTTGTTCAGTGAGTCGTCGAGCACCCACTGCATGCTGACATTGCCGTGGGAGCGGCGATCCCAGTCATGGATGAGGAAGCCGTCGATGCGCTGTTGCTTCTCGTCGATGACCGTGCTCGGTGTGAACGCATTGTGGTTGAGGCCGCCCGCGAAGGTGATGACCTTCATGATCGAGCCGGGCTCGTAGGGCTGTGTCACCGCCAGGTCGCGGAAGTCCGCGATGTTCGCGGACGCGTAATCGTTGGCGTTGTAGGACGGGTACTGTGCCCAGGCGTCGATCGCTCCCGTCTTGGTGTCCATGATCATTAGCGTCCCCGACGTCGACTTCGAGGCCATCACGCCGTTGGCGAGTGCAAGGTCGGCGTCGTACTGGATCCGCGAGTCGAGCCCGAGCTCCAGGTTATCGCCATTTTGGGCAGGAACCATCTGCTGGCGTCCGAGCACGATGGCATTGCCGTTGACGTCGGTCAGAGTCGACTCGTGTCCGTTCACGCCGGAGAGGATGGAGTTGTAGTACCCCTCGAGACCGTACTGACCGACCCCGGCGGCGTTGACGAAGCCGAGCAGGTTGGCCGCGAACGAATCGCCGGGAACCCCCGAGGAGTTGTACACGCTCTCCTCGGAGGGAACCGTCCCGATGCCGCTCAGCCCGAGCGCCTGGAGCTTGTCATTGACGTCCTGCGAGACCGCCTTGGCGAGATAGTCGAATTGATTGGGTTGATTCAAGGCGCGGAGGATCTGTGCCGAGCTCAGCTGCAGGATCGGGGCGAGCTGACCCGCAACCTGGGTGCGATCGGCGGCCGGCACCAGCGCCGGGTCGGCGAAGACGTCGAACACCTGGATGTTGCTGACCAGCACGCGTCCAGTGCCGTCGAGGATCACGCCGCGGGTGGCGTGCAGGCTGACCGACGTCGTGTGCGACTCCGCGGCGGCCCGGGCAAGCGACCTGCCCTGGATGACCTGGACCTGGACGAGCCGGCCGAAGACGGCGGTGGCCATGCCGAGAAAGGCGAGGACCAACCACAGCCCGCGGCGGCGAAGGTCGGGTGCGTCGGTGAACGCATGGGCGTGCGCTGACTGCGCCGACCGCGGCGAGCGCCGGCGCGGATTCATCGAGCGCTGCCGCTCCCGTCGAACGCGCCGTCGAGCGCGCCGACGAGCTGCTGCAGCGTGCCGTTGGTGTCGCTTCCTGTGAGCTGCTCAGCCGGAGGTGAGGCGATGACGTTGTGGGGAGCAGCGGCAACGACGGCCCACTTTGCGGCCGGACGCATGCCCATGTCCTGCGCCGCGGCGATGATCCGTTCGGAGGACTCAAGGCGGGAGAGCTCGGCCCCCAGCTGCGAGTCGAACGCGATCAACTGCTGCTGCTTGGCTTCGAGGCGTGTTGCCTGATACGTCGCCGTGGTCACGTGCGCGGTCTGATTGACGTACGCGATCCCGATGCCGGCCGCGATGGCGATCACCGGCAGCAACGGCAGAGGCGTGCGCGGTCCGCCACGGCGGATGCGCAACCGTCGAACCAGCGGTTCGAACGGAACGTCGTCGACGCCGGCAGCCGTCGGAATCGACCCGCGGTCGACGCCAGGTGCGAAACGCAAATGGGGCACTGCCCTGATCTCCAGTGGTGAAACGTTGAGGTGGACGATGGAGGGGCACCGACGGTGCCGGGCCGGCGGACAGAAGTGTTGGCGGGGGGAGACGCGCCAGGGGCGCGGCTCCCCCCTGGGTCGCGAAGTGAGGCGTGAGAGGTCGAGCGCCCGTCACCCGTCGGTGGCGAGCTTCTCCGCAACCCGCAGCCGCGCCGAGCGAGATCTCGGGTTCGTGGCCAGTTCGGCCGAGTCCGGCCGGATCACCTTGCGGGTGAGGAGAAAGAGTGTGGCCCGGTGGACGCAGGTGCAGTGGGGCTGTTGGGGCGGACAGACACAATTCTGAGCTGCGACGTGGAGTGCGTTCTTTACAAGGGTGTCCTCGAGAGAGTGGAAGGAGATGACCCCAAGACGCCCACCGGGCCGGAGGATGCTGATTGCTGCCTGCAGGCCTCGTTCGAGGCTCTCGAGCTCGTGGTTCACCGCGATGCGAAGCGCCTGGAAGGTGCGCGTCGCCGGGTGGATCCGCTTCGGCCAGAACCGCCG
>PLJR01000205.1:14954-25808 GCA_003140295.1 Acidobacteriota bacterium | reverse complement strand
GTGGTGGTGATCGGCGATCGCTCCCGTGCTCTGACGATCCGGCTCGCGATCGACCGTGCGAATCGCTCGTCGCCGTAATCACGGATCATCGATGTCAGCTCGTCCGCGGTCAGCGAGTCGATGAGGTGCGCGGCGGTCACGCCGGAGCTCGGGTTCATGCGCATGTCGAGCGGCCCGTCGAAGCGGAAGCTGAAGCCGCGGGCCGGGTCGTCGAGCTGGAGTGACGAGATGCCGAGGTCGAAGACGACGACGTCCGCCGCCGCCACGCCGAGGGCGTGGACGATGGCCTCGAGGTCGGCGAAATCACCCTGGGCGATCTCTACGGCGCCGCCAGCGCCGAAACGGGCGCGACCGGCGTCGACAGCGCTCTGATCACGATCGATCGCGATCACCCGGCCGCCCGGGGAGACGCGCTCGAGGAGCGCGGCCGTGACCCCGCCGGCGCCAAAGGTGGCGTCGACGGCGATCTGCCCGGGCCGGGGCTGCAGGCTCTCTATGAGGGGTGTGAGAAGGACCGGCCGGTGGCCCGCGCCGTCAGGCGACGGGGCACCGGGCGTGGCATCGAGAATCCCCGTGACGGCCACGAACGACAGGGGGATGGTCATNNTGGACCAGGTCCCAGACCTGGGTGAACTCGGCGGGGCTCAGGGCCGCCTGCTCGGAACGCCAGAGCTCGTCGGCGACGATCTCGACGCCACTGCCGATGCCGACGAAAACGACCTGGTCGACGATCTGGGCAAAGACGCGCTGCTGCGCCGAAAGCAGGAGGCGCCCCTGGGTGTCGACTTCGAAGAGCGAGCTGTTCCCGGTGAGCAGGCGCATGAACCGGCGCTCCTGGGCCGGTGTCTCGGCGGTGCGCAGGAAGAGATCCTTCTGCACGGCCCACTCGCTCGGGGGATAGATCATCAGGCGGCTCTCGGGCCCCGGCGCCACGACGCTGCCCTCGGGCAGGAGGCGGCGCAGCTGGGCAGGGATCGCGACCCGTCCCTTGTCGTCGATGTGGTGCCGGTACGTTCCGCACAACGTGACCGCAACGCCCATCTCGACACGCGCCTGCTGCTCGAGCCTCGCCGTCGTCACGTCAGTATCCCCACTACTCACCACTTTTCTCCACCGGCGGGCCGAACCCTAACAGTTATGTGGTGAGGCGTCAACGCAAACAAATGTACGCTGCACCTCTCGCCGGATCAGCGTCAGGCGTCGTACCGCGGCGTCTCGGCGAGCAACGCGGAGAGGTCGGCTCCCTCGGTCTGCTGATCCGGCTCGGCGCCCCTGCGGAGCAGCACCGCTCCACCGGTCCCTCGAAGGTGCATCGCGGGACCTTCGACCTCGAGCCAGCTCTGCTCGCGGAGCGCCATCACGATGACGTCGTTCTCCTCAAGGAACTCGCGCAGGCGCTCCTCACGGCTCTCGCCAACACGCGCCTCGGGTGGCGGGGGATCGATGTAGTGGGGGTTGATCTGGAACGGCACCAGGTCGAACGCCACGAAGCTGGGTGGCTGCACGATCGGCATGTCGTTGGTCGTGCGGATCGTCGGGCACGCCACATTGGCACCCGCGCTGGCGCCGAAGTACGGGATACCACGGTCGATCGCGGCTCGAACCGGCCCGATGAGCGAGAGCCGGTGGAGGGCGCTGACCAGCCGGAAGCTGTTGCCGCCGGTGACGAAGATCGCCTCCGCATCAGCGATCGCCTCCGCAGGATCAGCGAAGGTGTGGACGCCGGTGATCTCGACACCGTGCGGCGAGAGCCATTCGGTGAATCGGGCCGTGGCGCGATCGTGATCGCTCTGGGCGTACGGGATCATCACCGCTCGACGGGCACCCCGGAGATGTTCGAGCACCGCCGGCCGCGCCGAGGTGACGTCGCCGCCGGCGTGGAGGATGAGACGTCTGGACATGCGTGCCGCGACCTCCTTGGCGATGAGCCGTTGTCAGCAGGCCCAGAGGATAAACTCGACAGGCAAGCCGGCCAGACGGTCGCGGGCGCACGCCGCCCGAGGAAAGTCCGGGCTCCGCAGAGCAGGGCGCTGGGTAACGCCCAGTCGGGGTGACCCGAAGGAGAGTGCCACAGAAATGACACAGCCCCGGACCCGTCCGGGGCAACGGTGAAATGGTGGGGTAAGAGCCCACCGCGTCTCGAGCGATCGGGACGGCAAGGCAAACCCCGCGCGGTGCAAGGCCAAATAGGAGGGGAGGGCTAGCCCGGCCCGCTATGACCCTCGGGTAGGCCGCTTGAGCCGCCGGGCGATCGGCGGCCCAGAGGAATGATCGCTACGGCACGTGGAAACACGCGCCTACAGAATCCGGCTTATAGGCCCGCTCACCATTAACTATCGTATTTTTCATTGCACGCTGCCCTTGATCGCTGGCGGGTGTGCAAAAACTGTGCAATCGGTAACGGTTTTTCGATTCTTTCCGAACTTTCGATGATGCAGCGGGTGCGCTCGCGAAGTACTTTGACGTACGGGGCGTAGTGGGCCTCGACGACCGCGACCGTATCGCCTGGGTTGTGAATAGTTCTTGTTTGACCATCCGCCAATACGCGTCTTGGTGTGGCTGTACTCTGCCAGTAAACATGCATGGCAGCCAATACACCTGAAGGCGCGAGGAACTGCTATGTCACTTTATCGGTAGCCCGTTCCGCTCAACGTCACGGCGTGCCGCCGCTCCGCGCAAGAGCGTCTCAGAATATCGCCTTTATGCCAAATTGGATCTGCCGCATGATCCCGTTTATGCTCGTAATCTGTCCGAAGGTCGGGAGAGTGCTGCCACTAACGACAGTGGTTGCACTGGTGCTAGCTCCTTGCTGAAGCGACGGGAAGCCTGGGTTCGCGTAGTTTGTGTGATTGAAAACGTTGAAGAATTCCGCCCGGAACTGAAGGTTGAGGCGCTCGGAGATCCTGGTGTTCTTAGTCAGGGAAGGGTTGAACGTTATCGAGTCCGGGCCAAACAAGGCATCTCTCGACAAGTTGCCCAGTTCACCCACTGGCGGCGCGGAGAAGCAGTTCGGATTAACGTAGCTAATTCCTTGGGAGCTCGCATAGTTGGCGTTAATGGGCGTATTGTTGCAGCCTGGCGCGTTGGGAAGATAATTGGCTCGGTCATTACCAACGGACCCGATGTCGGTGGAACCGTTACTAAAGGTTGTGACGTCGAATGGGCTGCCGGTCGAGAAATAAAGGATACCGCCAACCTCCCAGCCTGAACCCAACCGGTTCCTTGTGAACGGCAATATGTACAAGAAGTTAGCCGTCAGATTGTGCCGGATCATAAAAAGACAATGGCCGCGATCCACGTTGGGGTTGTAGGGATTTGCGATGATTGTGCCACCCTCCTGTGTCCAATCTCCCGAGCTTATATCCGTGCAGTCCGAGTAGGTGTAGGAGACTTGCGCGGAGAGGTTGTTGGTCAAGCGGCGAACCACGCCGACCTGTAAGGCGTCATATTTGGACCACAGGTTGGTTACTCCATTATTTAAATAACCGAAATTGGGGTTGACGCGATTGTTGGCTTGAACGGAGAAGCCAGGGGCTTTGACGACGTGAGAGAACACTTGTTGTGACGTGTTCGAATCCAAGATCGGCTGCCCGTTTGCAGTAGCGAGGCTGCAATTTACCGCCGTCCCGCCACAAGTAACACTACCGTCCGCATTGAAAGTAACCGATCCCGGCACGGCGGGACTGACGGTCCCGTTTGTGTTAAACGTAGGCGCAGACACGAGGTTGGTGAATTCCCCGCTAAATGTAGGATACACGGTTGAATTGACGCCGAATTGAAGACCACCCGTGCCCGCGGCGGTGAGACCTCCGACCGGCACAGGAGGATTTGAGTCCTGCTGACCCAGAAGATGAACGCCATGAGATCCCACATAGGCTACGGTCAGGACGGTGTTCCGCATGAGTTCGCGCTGAATGCTCAGGTTCCATTGTTGCAGATAAGGCGTGGTGTTGTAGGGGTTCGTCCCGTTGGCCTCGGTGGTCGGCGAGTTGGCCGGGGATTGGTTAAGAAATGGAAAGTCAAAGTTGGACGTCTGGGTCTTGACGGTCCAAGGGTACAGAGCGTACGCGGAATTGCGATAGTCACGATAGGACATGATCTGGTGGAAAATTCCGTAACCAACACGGATCGACGTCTTGTGATCCTTGAAGGGATCCCAGGCGAGGCCGATGCGGGGATCGATGTTGTGTAGCGAATCGTTCCTCAGCATGAAGTTGTTTACCGGCGTGACTCCCGTGGCCAGTACGGTGCCTTGAGAGGGCGGGAGATTCCCTCTCTGTCCGAACGGCACAGGAAGAACGTCATAGAGCTGGTGAGTTGCATCCGTAGGGTTGGTCGTCGGCGCGTAGCGCACGCCAATGTTCAGGGTTAGCGTAGGACGCAGTTTCCAATCGTCCTGCACATACATGTTGAAATCGGTTTCACGCGCATCATGCGAAGCCAGGGGTTGCGGGTAAGGGACGCCATTGGAAACGCAGCCTGGCTCATTATTGAAGAAATTGCACGGCCCGGTGGACGAACTCGGGGAATCCGTCAAGAAATTCGGCAGGCTCGTGAAGGTCCAGCTTCCACCGGGGTTCAACATGTGAACACCGTTGGTTTGAACTCTGATGACGTTGCCACCGAAGCGCAGGCTGTGGCTTCCTACCGTCTTGAACACTTCATCGCCCGCGGAAATCTTGTTCTGAGCATATCGCACCGGGCTGATCCCGCCAGGACCCACGCTGGTGATGCTGGATCCAGGGTTGACGTTTCCATCCGCTACGGGTATCCCGAGTCCCGTGGTCAGATCGCCGGAAAAGTCCAAGATGTCCGCTTTATTGCCGTTGCTGTGAAGGTACAGAAATGTTCGAGTGAAGCCCAGCGTTAGTGAGTTAATCAGAGAACTCGAAAATAGGTGCTTCTCCCCAATCGTAGTGAACTGATTTCGCGTGCGGTCATAATTCGGCCACTGCGGAAAACCGCCGTAGAAGGGCTCGGTCAGGTTCGCGTTGTCGAAAAGATACCTGGCGAAGAGCGAGTCGCTTTGCGAGATAGTCCAATCGAACCGGCCCATCACGTAATCCTCCCGCGCGGGAGAGTTCGCGTTTACATGTATCTGTTCGGTGCCGTTGGCCGGTGCGAGCTCAATCGCTCCCGAAAGATTGGTGAACGGGGAGTAAAGATTCAGGTATGGCTGGATGATGTTGGTGAATGTGGCGGCGTTTGGGCTTCCGACGCCACAATTCTCCATGACGGGTTTTGTGTTCGCGACCACACTACAATTCTGGGTGAGCCCAGTCGATGGTTCCGGGATGACCCCGTTTAACGCGTTGGCATCGGGAACAGTCCTGAGGTTGGTTTGACCCGTGAGTTGGCGTATTCCTTCATAATTCATAAAGAAGAACATCTTGTCTTTCTTGATCGGGCCGCCCAGCGTGCCTCCAAACTGGTTTTTCTCAAAGGGCTGCTTCGTCGTAGCAGGAAAAGTTGTTGAGTCCAAGGCGCTGTTGCGGAGGAATTCATAGAGCGAACCGTGGAGGCTGTTGGTGCCCGAGCGGGTGACCGCGTTCACCACCGAGCCGTTGCCGCCGAACTGAGCGCCGTAGGTGTTAGTGAGCATCTGAAACTCGGAGATGGCATCAATTCCCAGTGTGGTGCCGAGGATGCCCGAACCGGATCCGCGGTCCTGATAGTCTTGAACTTCCGTGCCGTCGAGAAGTTCGCCTTGTCCGTTGGCGCGGGATCCGGAAACCGACCAGTAATTGCCAAATCCGATGTAGGAATTCTTGGCCGCCCCGGCGCCTGTCTCATTGACCACGCCCGGCGCTAGAAGGATCAGCTCCTCGAAATTGCGCCCGTTCAATGGCAGATCGCGCATTTGGGTCGGTTCGACCGTGGTCGAGATCGCAGAAGAAGTAGTTTCTACTTGTGAAATGTCGCCCTCCACCGTGACCGTCTGCGCCACCTGCCCGACCCGCAGCGCAAAATCCACGACGACGTTGGCGCCGGGATCGAGCGTAATCCCGGTGTGAACGACGGCCGCAAACCCGTTTTTCCTCGTCTCGATCTGGTACTGACCGACGGGCAAGTCCGGCACGCGATATCGTCCTTGCGCATCGCTGGTTACTGTCTGCGTCGCGTTGGTTCCCGTGTTCGTCAGGGTGACCGTGGCTTCCGGAACCGCCCCTCCGGACGCATCCGTCACCGTGCCTAAAATGGTCCCTGTGGTACCCTGTGCCGCCAGCCGCATATCGGATATTCCGAACAAGAGCCCTACGCTCAACGCGAGCGCGTAGACGAGGCGCAACCTCAAAATACTCAGCATTTGAGCACTCCCTTGTCATTCTGGATTTGTACTCTGATTGCGTGGCCGGCCATCGGGCAACTCATCTATAGCCCTCAATTCGGCGGCAAAAGTTTAAGCTGGGCCCTGGTGGTTATGGGCAGGCGTATACTCCGGGCAGAAATGGCTGTCAAGAAGTATTCACGGATTGTTTGATTAGGGCTCGTTAGACAGCCGACGGTTCGGCCTGGCCTTACCAGTTCCGCACGGGATTTACTGGGTTCGAAAAGAGAATGGCAGCGAAAACCTCCGACGCGTTATGCGGTTCACACACCGATGTTGTGAATCACTCGCGGTCGGAATCTTCAAACGATCTTGCAAGGAATTACTGCATCCTCGTCAAATGAGTACACCGCGCACAGTCGATGATAACCATCGGCAATGACGACCTTTTGGTTGCTGGTAGCCCGCACGAGCAGCAGGGGGGACAAGGATTGGCCTGCCAGGATTTTCTTTCGGTCATGCTCCACATGCAAGTTGCTGACCCCCAACAAAGACAAATCCGACGCCCGAAAAATATCCTTCGCTTTATATTTCGAAATCCGTGCCTTTCGCAGCTTCTTCACATACTTTGTCGTGGCCGCAGGGTCATAGATCAGACTTAGATACGAACTTGCAGCAGGGTAATCATGATCTTGCGAATCAGCCAACCACTGGATCTTGGTCGTTTTCGTCATGTTGGGTGTCGCAGTCGAATCAGAAACTTCAAGTGGCGGCTTTGCCGCCCATACACAGACCCATACACAGAAACAATAAGAGCGATAAAATTCGGCGATGTTGCCAGGTAATGCCCCTTGCTTCAACTCCTAGTGTTGCGTCATACGTGTAGCCGCTGTGCTGATGTATTGGGCGCACCCATCAGACGTTCGCCCAAAGCGGATTATCGCCGATAGACGGTGGGAAATCTGCCCGACATCAGGAGTGAACACCCGGTCGGAGAATTCGGCTTATGGGCGCGCTCATCCAAAATCTATTTTGGCGCTACACGCGGCCACCACGATGTTCGATTTGCGCAACATTAATTGCCCGCGTTAGAGCCGCGCCAGGGCTTTGCGGCTTATTTGGCGGGCTCGCCACCCGGGCCCCAACCAGAAGGCTTGGCCAGCTTGTCGCGATACTCGAGGGCCTGCGACGGTATACAGAGCTCCTCTTCGACATTCTGATTCTTCATCCAGTAGTAATTCGCTTTCATCAATTGAAAAGGCTTCGTGTAGAACTTCGGATCGTCCACGGTGACCGTCACCTGTATGTTGTACTGGTCGAGGCGCGTCCAGCGTTCTTCGAGCTTCGCGTCGATAGTATGCGGGTGCCCGGCCTCATCGAGCCACGTTCTCTCGTCGAGGCCAGTCGTCTCGATCACGAACGTATTGTCGCCATCCCAATGGCCTATCGAATATCCGTAATACCTGGAATCGGGCGCTCCGGCCGCGTCCACCTTCTTGGGAAGTTCCCGGCCNNTCACCGGCTCGAACCAAATTCCTCCCCGCATACTTACCGCGTGGTTCAGAAGGTCGCGCGGAAACCCGAGCGGGTCACAAGTCATGAAGGGATCGTTGGTGGCCGCGAGATGAGCCAACGCGTCTGGCGCAGTCCGCCCCGCCGCTGGAACTGGGTGATTGAGTTTGAAGGCCGCCTCGCCCGCAGGCGTCATATCCGGGAAAGGACCCATCACTATTTTCTGGGGGCCCACATAGACGCCCGTCAGATCATGCTTGGGAGCGGGGCCCGGAGGATCCGGCATCTTGGGCACCCCCTCGGCAACGTAACCCGGCGGTGTAGCTCGGCCCTGAGGCGGTTGGGCCACGCCAGCCGTAGAAAGTGCCAGCACAGCCAAGAAAGCGACGATTGGTGCGGCGACCGGATTTTGCATTGGCACTAACCCTCCTCTGATTTCATCATGCAGGACCGTGAAACCGTCGATTGGGGAACAGTAAACGGGTGCGCGAAGCATTCCGCGGCCGGCCCGCAGAAAACTTGGAATCATTCACCCTCGGCTACTGGCACCAGCCTTCGGCCGCTGGGCTCGCGTGACGGGTTTGCTACTTAGCGTCTTTACCGCCGCTCGAATTATCCTTACCGGCACTCGGGGCGTTCCCGCCGGCATCGGGACCGTAACCCGACTTGTCCCCGGCGTCTCCGCCCAGTTGGGTGTCGTGCAGGATGGAGCCATCGGCGAGCACAACGCGATTCAGGCGTCCTGCGGGATTGCCGGTTTTGGACGCGTAGATGTAGACGGTGACAACATCGCCGGGGCGCAGGGAAGTCTTGCCCCAGCCTACCAGCCTAAGCGCCTCGGGACTGGCCGTTTCGCCCGTCCAATGTACGACCGTGCCTTTGTCATCCTTCACGTCGAATTCCACGAGGCTGTGGGGATTGGCCCACGCAAATTTCGTCACCGTGGCTTGCTTGAATTCAGTTGTTTTGTCCGCGTACGCCGCGCTTCCATGATGCGCCAACAG
This sequence comes from Acidobacteriota bacterium, assembly GCA_003140295.1. Lineage (GTDB taxonomy): Bacteria > Acidobacteriota > Terriglobia > Acidiferrales > UBA7541 > Palsa-189. The sequence goes on along the minus strand of PLJR01000205.1, from coordinate 17,024 downwards.
TGGGGCGCAAACAGCGAGAAGACCAATGCCCAAAACGAACGCCACCGGCAGCTTGTTTTTCATTTTGCACCCCTTAAAACGAACTTTGCGGTTCGAGCCAACTCACTGAAAGGAGACCCGCTGGAATCTCCTCTGTGACGTCCAAAACGGCATGATTGTACACTTATCCGCAACACGACGGCTAAGATTTCACCGACGAAGAATTCACCCGAGAGTCGACACAACCCTCCCGGTTCATACCATCACGTTTTAAGTCCAACTGACCTGAATGTAGGTCGACTTAAGGCTGAATGTGGGTCGACTTACTGAATGTAGGTCATCTTGAGACAGTACATTAAGGACCCGCGCCTGGCGCTTGCGGGGCTCGCACCGGGCACGAAGCTACTTAGACGCAGTGGATTCGGCGCCAGATCGATCGACGGTGCCATCCTTCAATTAATGTGTAATGTGCATCCACTAGCGGCCGTAAACCAGGACACGGAAGGTGCCCAACACGGGTGCAGCCTGCGGGTTGGGCCGGTCGGCGGTAGCAGCCGCAGCTGCGCCAAAATCCGCAGTGTCCAGGAACAGACTATGTGTCTTGCTGTCGAGGCCCATGGTTTTGGCGCCCACCTGGGTCTTGATGGTGTCGACTACGCTGTATTTGTCGGGTGAGTCTTCGTGGAAGACGTGTATGTTTCCGTCGCGCGTGGAAACGAAGATCTGCTTGCTTTCGGGATCATAGGCCGCCGCGTCAGTGCCGCCGGAGATGGGAAACGACTGAATGACTTTGCCGCTATCGGCGTCCATCACGACGAGCATTTGCGGTTTGCGGCCCGCGCTGAACAAGCGCCGGTGCTCGGGGTCCATCGCCAGAGCGGTAGAACTCCCCGACGGATCGGTGGGCCATTTCGATTTCACTTCCAAAGTGCGGGCGTCAATCGCGGCCACCTGATTTTTGTTGGCGAGATTCGCGTAGATCATTCCCTTGCCATCCGCGACGGCGAATTCCGGAGAGCCAACCAAGTCAACGGTTTTGATCACGCTGCCGGTTTTGGCATCGATCACCGTGGTGCTGTGGCTATCCCCATTCATCGTAAAGACCCGCTTGGATGCGGGATCGTAAACGACGCAGTCGGTATCCGGCTCGGCTTTGGCTTGGCCCACGGTCTTCAGGGTTTTCAGATCGAAGATGGTCACTTGCGCGAGCGTTCCATCGCTGATGAAACCGCGGTTGAATTCCGGCGCCAGAGCGACCCCGTGCTGGCGCTTGAATCCGGAAATGTAGCCGACCAGCGCGCCCGTATCGGCGTTCATCACCTCTACGGCAGTGCCGCGAGACAAGTAGACCCGCCGCGCGGCGGAATCGATCGTGATGTAATCAAAATATTCCGAGGTGCTCCCGGGCGCGGCGCCGAAGGTGTACGTTTTTAGCAGGTGGTAGCCGCTATCGGGGCGCGCCAAGGTCAAACTTACAAAAACGAGCAGACCCAGAAATAAAACCAGGGCACGGGGAGCGGAAAGCTTCATAGCGAGCCTCCTTGAAATATACCGTCGAGTACCAACGGATTGTACCTGCGGCAGATTAAGGCCACATTAGGGCCCGGATTACTTTAGCGCCACTTAGTGGACACTGAACCGTTTATCGTAGACTGAGTTCACCTGAGATCGCCCCCCAACTGAGCTCGGCCCCGCGCCGATTATCAGGAGCGCGCCATTCTAGCCTGTCGTCCGGCGCATCGTACGCCTCCTGCGTTTTCGTCACAATGCGAAGTGCAGAACGTTCAAAGTAAGGGCCAAGGCAGTGCAGTGGGCTGTCGATCGTTCGAGGGCTAAGGACTTACCAACAGTTGCTCTTCAAGAACCTGTGCGTAACGGCACAGTCTGTCCACTTCGCTGGACCTTACCATTTCAAGATAAACCACTCAGCGCAGTAGAGCCGTGGGTTGTCGCGGACTCCCTTCCTCCCGACCCGTCGGAAAGACATCGTTCGAGCAAAGTCTATCGTTTGGCGAATGATCGCCAGAGGTTTCCTCGGCGCTTGATCGATTGCAGCGAAGGCTTTGTGGTTCTCGATTTGCGCGGAGCATG
>PLJR01000205.1:0-14868 GCA_003140295.1 Acidobacteriota bacterium | reverse complement strand
GCGGACGCCGCCACCGGCTATGAAGTGAAGGCGGCGTTTCTTTTTAACTTCGCCAAGTTCATTGAATGGTCTCCGGGCGCTTTTGCAACGCCCCGGTCGCCCTTCGTGATTTGCGTTCTGGGCCCAGACCCGTTCGGAAATGTTCTGGATGACACGCTGCAGGGGAAAACCATCGGCGATCGGGCGTTCACCGTTCAACGGTTAAAAGACAAGGCGGACGTCCGCCACTGCCAAATGGTTTTTGTGAGTTCCCCGGAGAGCGCGCATCTGGCTGAGATCGTGGAAAGCAGTCGGGGCGCGCACGTATTACTGGCCGGGGAGAGCAACGGATTCGCGGCGTCGGGAGGGACCATTGAGTTCACTCTCGAGGACAACCACGTGCACTTTACGATCAATACCGACGCCGCAAATCGATCCGGCTTGAAGTTCAGTTCGAAACTGCTGGCACTAGCGAAAATTGTGCATGACCAAGCACGTCCGAAGGAGGAGTGAGATGGGCGGGTACCGCGATCTTTCCATCAGGAAAAAGCTGCAAGGCATTGTCATGGTCACCTCGGCGGCGGCCTTGCTGGTGGCGTCGGTGGTCTTCACGCTTTATGACCGGTCTACCTTTCTTTTCGCCAAGACGCAGGATCTTCGCGCCTCGGCACAAATGGTGGGATCGAACAGCACGGCGGCACTCAGCTTTGGCGACGCAGAAGCCGGGCGCGAAATCCTATCGGCCTTGCAGGCCAAACAAAATGTGATCCACGCCTGCATTTATGACAAGAGTGGCCACGTGTTCGCCAGCTATAGCCGCAACGCGGCCGACAGCGGGTTCTCTCCTCCGCAGCCGCGTGACGAGCGCACCACCATGGTGGGCAAGGATATGGATTTATTCCAGCCCATCACCCTGAATGGCGAATTTATCGGCACGATTTTTCTCGAAGCGGATCTGGTGGACCTCCGCCAGCGGCTGGCGCGATTTTTGCAGATCGACTTTCTGGTATTGCTGGGTTCGCTGGCCGTCGCCTTCACGCTGTCCTCCTGGCTGCAACACGTAATTTCCGGCCCCATACAGGAGCTGGCCGATACCGCATCGTCGGTATCCGCAAATGAAAACTATTCCATTCGCGCCGTTAAAAAGGGCAACGACGAGATTGGGCTCTTGTTCGACCAATTCAACCGGATGCTCGACCGGCTGCAACAGCGGGATACCGATTTGCAGCACGCGCACGACGATCTGGAAAAAAGAGTGGCCGAGCGGACCTCGTTTCTCAATGCCCTGATAGAAAACAGCCCGCTGGCGATTATGGTGCTGGACGGAGCGCGAGTGGTGCAGCTGTGCAACCCCGCCTTTGAAAGATTGTTTCAGTACGGCGCGGGTGAGCTGGTCGGAAAGCCGATTGACGAAACACTGGTCGAGACCGCTTTGCGCGCCGAAACGCGTGAGCTGTTCAACCGCTCGATCAGCGGGCAAACGATCAACGTCATCAGCCGCCGCTTGCGCAAGGATCGCAGCGTCGTGGATGTGGAGATCCACATGGTGGGCTTGCAATTCCCCGGCGAAATGGTGGGATCGCTTTCTATTTTCCAGGACATTTCCATTCGCAAGCGCGCCGAGGAATCGATGCAACTGGCCAAGGAGGCCGCCGAAGCAGCCAGCCAGGCCAAGAGCGATTTTCTGGCGAATATGAGCCACGAAATCCGCACACCGCTTAACGGCGTCATTGGCATGACGGAGTTGGCGCTCGATACCGAATTGACGGTGGAACAGCGAGAGTACCTGGACACCGTGAAGATGTCGGGAGAGTTGCTGCTTAAAGTGATCAACGACATCCTCGACTTTTCGAAGATCGAAGCGGGCAAGGCCGATTTGGATCTGGCCGATTTCGATTTGCGGAACAACCTGGAAGGGGTGCTCAAGACGCTGGCCCTGCTGGCCGACGAGAAAGGCCTGGAGCTGCTCTGCGAAATTGCTCCCGAGGTGCCGGGAATCTTGTACGGCGATGCCAGCCGCCTGGACCAAATTATCGTCAACCTCATCAGCAACGCCATAAAATTCACGAAGGAAGGCGAGGTGTCGCTGAAAGTTCAATTGAAAATGGAGGAGGATCAGGACTGCATTCTGCAGTTCACCGTTGCGGACACGGGCATCGGCGTGCCTCTCGAAAAGCAGAAACTTATTTTTGATCCTTTCACCCAGGCGGATTCCTCGACGACTCGCAAATACGGCGGAACAGGCCTGGGGTTGACCATTTCTGCCCGTTTGGTGGCGATGATGGGCGGCACGATCTGGATGGAAAACGCGATCGGGAATGGGGCGCAGTTTCACTTCACGGCGCGGCTGAAAAACCGCGGCGCGCCAATCGCGTTCGCAAGCGTCGCTTCACCGGAAATTTTGCGCAGCGTTAAGGTCCTGATCGTGGACGACAATCGCACCAATCGGCGAATGCTCGAGGAGATCCTGAAGCGTTGGGGAATGAAAGCGGGATCGGCCGAAGGCGGAGAGCAGGCGCTGGCCGAACTGTCGGAGGCGGAAAGTATCGGCGCGCCGTACTCGCTGATCCTGATGGACATGCATATGCCGGAGATGGATGGCTTCACATTGATCGAGCGAATCGGGCAAAGACCCGAATTGCATGCGCCCACCATCATGATGCTCACTTCGGCCGGCCATCGGGGAGACGTGGAGCGCTGCCGTGCATTGGGGGTCGCCGCATATTTATTGAAGCCGATCAGGCAAGCCGAGTTGCGCGAATCTATCGCCCGGGTGCTTGGCGCGCGAAACCAGGCCCCCACTACGGCCCCGGCGACTTCGCCACCAAGCCCCCGCAGCCCGAAAACTGTTTTGCACATATTAATCGCGGAAGACAATCCGGTGAACCAGCGGCTGGTGATGCGCATGCTCGAAAAAAGAGGCCACCGCGTCGTGCTGGCCGACAACGGGGAAGAGGCCCTCGCAGCGCTCGCCAAGGACACCTTCGACGTGGTTTTCATGGACGTCCAAATGCCGCGGATGGATGGCCTCGCCGCCACGGCGGCGATTCGAACAATCGAGAGAAAACGAGGCGACGGCAGCCATCAGACGGNNGAAAGGCGATCAGGAGCGGTGCCTGGCCGCGGGGATGGACGGCTTCCTCGCCAAACCAATCGGTGTGCGCCAACTCGAGGAAGTTCTGCAGAAATATATGGGCCTCCGGGCAGGCCCGCCGCACGGCACCGAAATGATCGAGGTTGGATCAATAAGCGGGAATCATCGCCTGCTCAGTTCGCCAGAAGCGTCCCCGGAAGCGGTTCCGGCAGTGGTCGAGGAAAAGGCATGAAGGCACAACGATCGCCTCCTGCCACCCAACTTCCCGTGAATCTCCCGGAGTTGCTGGCGCGCGTCGACAACGATCGCGTTTTCTTGTCCGAACTGATCGCGATATTCAAACTGGAGTTCCCAAAACTCCTGCGGTCATTGCAAGAATCAGTGGCCCAGGAAAACTTGGCGAGCGTGGAAACCGTTAGCCATGCATTGAAAGGCATGCTTTCCGCGCTTTCCGTGACGCGCAGCGCGGCTATCGCTTCGCAGATCGAGCAGCTCGCGCGCGCGGGCCAAACAGCAGCGCTGGCGGAGGAATTAAAGCGCCTGGAATCCGAAGTGGCTGATCTGGTGCCTGCGCTGGAGGCCTGCGCCGCAGGCGCCCAGCTATGAAGATTCTGATTGCCGACGATGAGGCCATATCCCGCCGCCTGCTCGAGAAGACTCTCGAGCGCGAGGGCTATGAAGTTATCGCCGTCGACAATGGCCGCCTGGCGTTGCAGCAACTGTCTTTGCCGGATGCGCCGCGATTGGCGCTGCTCGATTGGATGATGCCGGAGATGGATGGGCCGTCGGTCTGCCAGGCCATACGCAAGCGGCACGATCAGCCCTACGTCCACATCGTATTGCTGACTTCACGAGGATCCAAACAAGACGTCGTGGCGGGGCTCGAAGCCGGCGCCGATGATTATCTCACCAAGCCGTGGGACCCCGCGGAACTGAACGCCAGGTTGCGTGTCGGGCAGCGCATTTTGCAACTGGAAGACCGGCTTGTGGAGGCCCGCGAGACCATGCGCTTCAAAGCTACTCACGACCCCCTAACCTCGCTTTTTAATCGGGGAGTAATCGTCGATTTGCTGGCCCGGGAGTTGACGCGCACGCGGCGAGAAAAAGGCTGCACCGTAGTGATGTTGGGCGATCTCGACCATTTCAAGCAAGTGAACGACTCCTACGGGCACGTTGTAGGCGACGACGTGCTTCGGGAGGTCGCGCGCCGCCTCTTGTCATCGGCGCGCTCCTACGATTTTGTGGGCCGCTACGGCGGCGAGGAATTCCTCATCGTGCTGAACAATTGTGACTCTTCGCAAGCCGTGGCGCGCGCCGAAGAAGTCCGTAACGGGATTGCGAACCGTCCCATCCAGACCGCGCGAGGGCCGCTATCAGTCACCATGAGTTTGGGAATCCTCGCGAGCCGGGAATGGGATCTCGATCTCGTGGAAGAAATTCTAAGCGAAACCGACCGCGCGCTCTACCGGGCCAAAGCGGATGGCCGCAATTGCGTCAGGCTGGCAACCCGCTCCACTTTGTATGCAGTGGCGGACACGAGGTAGCCGCAGCCGTCCTCTCCGCTTTGCGTGGCCTTTCTCCCCGCCTCTTCTTTGGCCTTAAGTTGTCATTCCGAAGCGAAGCGAGGAATCCCTCATTCTTTTTGCCGGGCAGCGCCCTGATTCCAGGTGCGGTGAGGAGTCCGCGCGGCCAGCACGCGTTGGCTTTTATCCTTGGTGGCGCCCATGTGTCGCCCTGGCGGCGCACTGGTGGCGCACTGGTGGAGATCGCCCGGCGGTGGGTGGCCGTCAGTCAGTCGTCAGTCAGCGCATACGGCTGAATCTTGCCGCCGCGATTTCGTATTGCCGGCTCCAACTCAACGCGAGGAACCCCGCCCTTTGACTGAACTGGTAAAATAGGTATTGGGTTCTGCAAGGATGCTGACCTGTGACCGGGTGCTCCCCGGGGTTACGTAAGTCTGAGTTACGTAAGTCTAATGTATTCACATCCTTGCATAAACTGTAGTTGTAAATGGCTTTGAATGATATCGTTACAAAAAAACGGGGGGGGGTAGGGGTCGCTCTTCTACCAGAGGAATTGAAATTCGCCACCCGGCCTGTGAGCGCGCAGGAGATTTTCTTGCCGAGATCGCAGTTGAAACGGAGGTTGAAGCCGTTATGAAGCCTTTGATCATCGCGACTCTAATTGCCTGTGCGTCGTACGCGGTCCCAGCGCGGGCGCAGGAGAATAATGCCGCGCCGCCGCAACTGCCGCAAATGATCCGCTGGACCGATCCCACCGAGCGCGCCTTCACGGTAAATGTGCCCGCAGGCTGGCGCATCACGGGCGGCACCCACCGGAACGCGCCCATCGACGCCCGCAACTATGTTGTGGCGGAGAGCCCTGACGGAAAAATCAAAGTATGGGTGAATGATCCCAGCGTGCTGCCCAGACAAGAGCCGCATCCTATGTACTACCGCCTGGGCTGGGTCGAAGGACGCGTGGTCCAGGCGCAGACCGGACCCTTGATGATCGAGCGCTTCAGGAGCGGGGCGCAGTTTGCGCAGGAATTCACGGCGCTGAAAGAATGTTCGGGAGCGCAGATGGTCTCCGCATTCGATTTGAAGAAAGAAACGCAGCGCATGAACGTCGAGATTGCTCCCGCGGCAGCACGCGTGGGCGCGCATGAGGAGTCCTCGGCGGGTGAATACACTTATCGGTGCGGGGAACACTCCGGATATACCTACGCCATAACCATCGGAGGCTATATCAATCCGCAGGGCCCGCACATGTGGGGAGTCGAGAAGCTCGCGGGCTACCTTGCGGACCGCGCGGCGATAGACGTGGCGCGGTATGTGATGAACGCCATGATCGCCTCGTTTCAGATCGATCCCGCGTGGCAGGCGCAGTACGACCGCCAGATCCAGGATACGACCGGCGCGTTGATGGAAATGAGCAATCGCATCACCCAGACCTCGATGCAGATGGCGCAGCAATCCATGGAACAGAACATGAAGATGGTGCAACAGCGGCAGAAGCAATTCGATCAAATGAATGAGAGCCGCAGCTCCGCCTATCAGCGGCAACAGGCCAGCCAGGACCGTATTCGGCAGGGCTGGTCGGATACCACCCTCGGCCAGGTGCACGGCTGCGACGATTTGGGGCGGTGCGCGACGGTATCGAACGAGGATCAATATCATTGGACCGATCCAAGCGGAAACGTCGTAGGAGGGCCTTCGGATGGCAGCCCGCCGGGACCGCAATATCACCAATGGAAGCCGGATTGACGCGCGGCGACCATAACTATGGTCACAACGCTTTCCGCCCGCCCACGGGTGCAAACCAAATAGCCGCCTCCGTACCGGCGAAATTAGATTCCGTGCCCTGGTACATCTGGGCGCTCTTCGCCGCCGTCGTGTCGGTAGTCATCGGCGGATACTGGGACATTTCCTGGCACATGTCGATCGGGCGCGACTCGTTCTGGACGCCTGCGCACATCGCCATACAAATGTGCGGCGTGCTCGCGGGACTGAGTTGCGGGTACCTGATCCTTGCATGCACGCTCGGCGCCGTGCCCGATTTGCGCCCTTATACCGTACCCGCGTTGCGCCCTTACACAGTGAAGGTGTGGGGATTTCGCGGCCCGCTGGGCGCGTTCATCGCCGCCTGGGGTGGCGCGATGATGCTGACCTCGGCCCCCTTCGATAATTGGTGGCACAACGCGTACGGCTTGGACGTAAAAATTTTCAGCCCGCCGCACGTGGTGCTTGACGGAGGGGTGCTGGCCATTCAGGCGGGCACGGTGGTGTTGATTGCGAGCACTATGAACCGCGCGAGCGAAGAGTTGCGCAAGAAGCTGGACGGCTTCCTGCTGCTCCTCGGCGGCATGATCGTGATGCTCGCGCTCACCATCGTGTGGGAGTCGACCTATCGCGTCCTGATGCATACGGCGGAATGCTACCGAGCGGTCGCGGTGGTAGCGCCGGTGGTTCTGACGGGATTCGCCGCGGTATCGCGGCGGCGCTGGGCGCGCTCAATCGTCGCGGGAATCTATACGGCCTACGCCATGGTGATGCTCTGGATTTTTCCGCTGTTTCCGGCGACGCCCAAACTGGGCCCGGTATACCAGAAAATTACGCACATGGTGCCGATGGAATTTCCGCTCCTGCTGATCGTGCCGGCGGTATGTCTCGACGCGTTCTGGCCCGCATTGGCAAGCTGGAAAAAATGGCCGAAAGCGGCCGCGGGCGGCGCAATTTTCCTGGCGGCTTTTCTGGCGGCGCAATGGCCCTTCGCCACGTTTCTCGTCTCTTCGGCGTCGGCGAACTGGTTCTTCGGAACGAAATATTTTGCGTACTTCGCTTCTCCCAACGGATACGACGTGCGGCACATGTTTTTTCACCCGGAGCAAACCGCGCTCCGGTTTGCCGTGATCCTGGCGGAGGCGCTGCTGGGCGCCATTCTCAGTACCCGGCTGGGCCTGGCGTGGGGCGAATGGGTTCGCGATATTCGCCGGTAAGCATGGGAATGGCCGGTAAGCATGGGAATGAATGTTAGATGAAGCGCCTGTCGATCGTGACGATTACTGTGGTGGTGATTGCTCTTCTGGGGTTCGCCGTACCCGCTGGGGCGCATGTTGGCAGCCCCGACGTTTTTGTCGAAGATCACGCGGGGCCTTACCGGCTCTTCGTCACGGTGCGCGTGCCGCAGGTGATACCGGGAATCGCGGAAATCGAGATTCGCAGCGAAGCGAACGACATCGGCAAAATAACGGTCGCGCCCATGCAGCTCACCGGCCCGGGATCGCAATACGCTCCCGTGCCGGACGTGGCGCAGCGCTCGAAGACCGATCCGCAATTTTTTACCGGCAGCCTTTGGTTGATGGAGTTCGGCTCGCTGCGCGTGCGGATCGAGGTGGAAGGCGCGAAAGGACCCGGCGAGCTGTCCGTTCCCGTTCCCGCGACGGCGCAGCGGACGCTGCCGATGCCCAAATTTCTGGGGACGATTTTGGGCGGTCTGCTCCTGGTGCTGATGCTGGCGCTGGTTTCGATTGTAGCGGCTGCGGTACGCGAAGGGAGTCTCGATCCGGGCAGGAGGTCGACAACTTCCACGGCCGGGCGCGCGCGCGTGGCTGCGGGCATCGCTTGTTTCGTGGTGCTGGCGTTACTCCTCGCGGGAGGCGAATGGTGGAAGGCCGAGGCCAGCCGCTATGCGGATCACGTGTACGCGCCACCGGAGATGCACGTGGCGCTCCAGGCAGGGCCAGATGGAGAGCAGTTGCTGCTGCGCGAAAACTCCACGCGCATTCCCGCCGGGAACCCGCGCCGTGACGCGGAGCTGAGCAATTTCGATGACCTGATCCCCGACCACGGACACCTGATGCATTTTTTCATGATTCGCACGCCGGCGCTGGATAGCTTCTGGCACCTGCACCCGGAGCCAAGCGGAGCGGAGCACGGTTTTACGGCACGTTTGCCCGCTGTGCCGCCCGGACATTATCAGCTTTTCGCGGATGTCGTCCTGCGCAGCGGATTCCCGGTAACCATGATCGGCCAAATAGATGTCCCGGCGATTCCAGGCAAGCCGCTCGCCGGTGACGACAGCGGAGTCATCGCCGCTCCCATTGCCAGCGGCNNCGGCCGCTAAAGGCCAACGTGCCTCTCATGTTTCGTTTCAGGGTTACCGGCAGCGATGGCCAACCGGCTGGCGATCTCGAGCCGTATATGGGGATGGCCGCCCATGCCGAGTTCGTGCGCTCCGACGGGTCGGTTTTCGCGCACGTGCATCCGTCGGGATCGGCGGCCATGGCGGCGATGGAGCTGGCGCAGGCCAGCGCGCCTGGTGGATCGACCGGCATGGAAATGTCCCGCATGGCCATGCCAGGCGACCGCGTGGATCCGGAAATTTCTTTTCCTTACGGCTTTCCCAAGCCCGGCCTTTACCGCGTTTTCGTGCAAGTGAAACGCGCGGGAAAGATTGAGACGGGCGTGTTTGACGCCAATGTGGAATAATCCGGATTATCTTTTACGCGTGCAAGCGGGCTTACGTACCGGAAGCGAGCGCCGCGCTTTCAACCACGGACGTTTCGGGATCGATCAAGAATGTCCAGACCAGCGCTCCGGACAGCAAGACGGCCGCGGTAACCAGGAATGGCGCGATCCAATAACCGCGCTCCGCGAGGAATCCAAAAACAATCGGGGAGGCGGAAGCCGCCAGGCTTCCGGCCATGTTCATTACGCCGGTGACGGTGCCGCTATATTCCCCGCCCACGTCCATAGGCACGGCCCATGCCGGGCCAATCACCAACTCGAGAAAAAATAGCGAGCCGGTGAGACACATCACGGCGGTCCAGGGATGGATGGTCACCGCTGCCGGAATCAAGAACAAACCGGAGGCGAGCAGGGCCGGTGCGGCCACGATGCGCCGCGAAAATTTCAGCTTGCCGGTACGTTTATACGCGGTATCGGTGAGCCAGCCGCCCACAATATCTCCGACAACGCCGGCCAATAACGGAAGGGAAGCAAAGGTGCCCACTGCCTGGAGCGACAAGTGGCGGTAATCCATCAAATAAGTCGGGAACCAGGTAATAAAAAAATACGTCCCGTAGTAAAAACACGAATAGCCAATGGCGATATACCACATATTGCGCGAGTGCAGGATCATTTTCCACGGCGCGGTCGAGCGGATGCGTTGCGAGGCCGGAAGAACAGGCGCGCCGTGCACATCACAACCGCGGATATGGGCCAATTCCGCTCGATTGACGCGTTTATGCTCTTCGGGAAGATTGCGGTACAGGAAGTAAAAAGCCGCCGACCATAGGAGGCCCGCCGCGCCGAAAATATAGAAAACGCTGCGCCAGCCAAGCGCCAACTGGATGCTCACAGCGACGAATGGTGTGACCGCGATCGCAAACCGGCTGAAGCTGTGCGTGACGCCTTGTGCGATTCCGCGCTCGGTTCGCGGGAACCATAGTTGCATCGCGCGCGTGGCCGCCGGAAACGCTCCCGCTTCACCCAATCCAAAAATAAAGCGGATGCCGATCAAGGACGCGGCGCCGGTTGCCAGCGCAGTCATCGCGGTCATCAACGACCAGAAGGGAACGATGAACAAAAGCACCTTTCGAGGCCCGATGCGATCGGCCAACCATCCAGCGGGAATTTGTCCCAGGGCATAAGCCCACAGAAAGGCGCTGAAGATCAATCCCACGGCGGTCTTCGTCAGGCTGAATTCCCTCGCCATTGCCGACGCGGCCACCGAGACATTAGTGCGATCCATGTACGTGATCAGGTACATCACACTGATCAATGTGAGGATCGTCCAGCGGGTGCCGCTGGCCGCGGTTACGCCACAATCGGACAGAGCCACCGGAACGTTAATCGTGGAAGACTTTTCGCCGGGATGCGCGGGAGTCGGGGTCACTGTCTCTCCGGGTCCTTTTCAGTTAAACGCGAATGATGCTCAGCGCCGGGACCGGGACGGCACCCGTTCGTAAATGCTGCCGGGACGGCACCTCTTCATATTCATGACCGGTGCCGGGAAGCCGCCACTTCATTACTGATATCCACGGGCCGTCCCTGTTCGGCCGATTGATCCGCCGCCTGGTAAACTTGCATCACCATCCGGGCATGCTCGGGTGTGACCAGCGGCTGGCGGTCCTTGGCGACACACTCGAGAAAGTGGATTGTTTCGGCGTCCATCGGGCCGGCATAAACATGCCCAACTTTTTCTCCGGGCATCGTAGAGATCGGAAATTCGATGCCCCGCTTCATAGTGCTCAGGCTCACGTCGCGATGCGTGTCATCCACCATGATGGCGCCCTCGGTGCCGATCATCTCGATCCAGGTGGACGCGAAATTGGGATACGCGGGCGGCAGCACCCAGCCGGCGCCGATGGTAAATACCGATCCATCGTCGAGGGTGACCACGATCCACACGCAATCGGGCACCTCATGCGATGCCTGCATGATCTTGCGCACCTCCTGCGCGTAAACGCGAACCGGCTTGCGCGGCTCGAAACACCAGAGCACGAAATCGATGTCATGCGTGGCTTCCATGGCCGCCGGTGAAAGCTTGATGCGGCTGCCAATTTTATTGCCGAGATTGCGCGTGATGTGGCGGCTCACCAACGCGCTGATTGGGGCGCCGATCGTCCCGTCATCAATCGACCGCTTGATGTAAGCGAACTTGGGATTGAAGCGCTGCGAATATCCAATGGTGAAAAGCAGTTGTTTGGCGCGGGCCAGCGCGATCAGCTCATCGGCCTCGAAGAGCTCCAAAGCCATGGGCTTTTCGAGAAACACGTGCTTGCCGGCCTGCAGGCTTTCCTTGGCCATCGGATAGTGCGTCGTCTCCGGCGTAGCGGAAATAATGATCGCGTCCATCTCGGGGTCCCGCAGCATCTCGCGGTAATCGGCAGTAGCGCCCGCCGGATGAGTCTTGCCGGCGACGTCGGCAAGCCGCGCGCCGTTAATTTCAGCGAGGTGCAGCTTCCCGACGTAAGGGCTCGCCGCGCACGTTTCGGCGCGTATGCCGCCGCACCACCCGGTTCCGATAATTCCGACGTTGATCTTTTTCACGACACTCCTCCTGCGCAGTCGCGGCCCGCAACCTTTTTAGCCACTGCTACGGCCTCGCGCAGCAAAACTTCGGTGCCGAGATTAGCACCGGTAGGTTAAGACAGCGAGTAAGGCCTTCCGGGTCGTGTCAAGTGTGGCAGCGGCGGCGCTTTCGCAATGTGCCGGTCGCAGGAACTAGTTCAAACGCGCTGCCCTTCGCGCTAAGGCATTATTGGCCGCCTGCGTTTCCGGCTGGCGAACTTGGGGAATTGACCCCAGATACATTCACCACCCGGAGGAGATCATGAGCGGTTTTCTTACGCCGGAAGAGCTGAGGAAACTCAAGCCCGCGGAGACCTCCGCGTTCCCCTCGCCGGTCCCCACGCAAATCGTTTCGAGTGATGAGTACTTCCCCGAGCCGCAAACGCCCGAGCAGCAGGAAGTCGAAGTTCGCGTCAAAGCCCTGGGCGACGACCTCGCGCGCAAGCAGGGCTTGACCCGCCGAGCGTTTTTCACCACGGCCGCCGGCATGGCCAGCGCGTTCCTGGTGATGAACCAGGTGTACGGGCGCTTCTTCGGTGTGAGCCCCGCGGAAGCCGCCACGCCCGAGCTGGCGCAGGACCGTGCCAACGCGCTTCAGGACCAGTTTATCTTCGATTGCCACACGCATTTCCTGCGCGACGACACTCGGCTAAATAATTTCATTGCGGGGCGAAAGTCGGTGGGCGATGCGGGCTGGAATCCGCAACTGCGCGGCAAAGAGCAAACCATCGAGGATTTGAAGTTCAATAATTATTACAAGGAAATTTACCTCGACAGCGACACCAAGGTCGCCTTGATCTCGAGCTCACCCTCGGAGGTTCCCCAGGATTGGTTCCTCACCAACGAGATGATGGCCCAGGCGCGCGCGAAAATTAATCAGGCCGCGGGTTCGCGCCGCATGCTGTGCCACGCAATCTTCACGCCGGGCCAGCCGGGCTGGCTCGAAAATCTCGATCATGCGCTCGAGCTGAAGCCCGATTCCGCCAAGGGTTACACCATCGGCGATAACACCCACAAGGAGCTAAGCCGCCATCCGTGGCGCATGGACGACGAGCAGGTGACCTATCTGGCCTACGAAAAGTTCCAGAAGGCCGGCATTAAAAATATTTGCGTGCACAAGGGCCTGTTTACGCCCTCGGTGGAAAAGCAATTTCCCAGGCTGCGCCCCTTCGTGGACGTAAGCGACGTGGGTAAAGCGGCGAAGGATTGGCCGCAGCTCAATTTCATCATCTATCACTCGGGCTACCGCCATGTGGGCGGCATGGGTTCACCCGCCGCAGCGTGGGCGCAATTTGAAGATACCGGCCGCGTCGAATGGGTGACCGACCTTGCCGAAATTTCCGCGAACTACGGAGTCACCAACGTTTACGCGGACCTCGGCCAGCTTTTTGCCTACAGTGCAGTGGCGCAGCCGCGACTGGCCGCCGCGTTGATGGGCACGCTCATCAAGGGCATGGGCGTGGACCGCGTTGTCTGGGGCACCGACGCCGTGTGGACGGGCTCGCCGCAATGGCAGATCGAAGGCTTGCGGCACCTGGAAATACCCGAGGAGCTGCAGAAAAAATACGGTTACGCGCCGCTCGGCCCGGCGGACGGTCCCGTGAAAACGGCCATCTTCAGCGCAAACAACATCAAGCTTTACAATTTCAAAGTTCCTGCGGCCTGGTCGAAGATGGATCGATTTTCGGCGCTCAAGGAAGAGTATTTGAACGCCGGGCCGCGGCGCACGAATTTGCGATACGGCTACGTCCCGGCGTAAAACATTCCGGGTGGTAGGCTACTTTGACCCCGGAGCGAAATGGGCACTGAGCGGCTTTACATGGTGTACTTAAAAGGGGGAGAACCGGGAGACAAAGCCTATGAGCAGCCCGTGCGTGCCGCGAGTGGTGAGATGGTTGATAGTGGCTTAGTGTTTCTGGCCGTAGACGGTTCGGTTGCGGCGTTGTTCGCCTCCGATGCCGTGCTTAGTTGGCGGGAAATCAGCGAGGATCAACTTTCAAAGTAATCCACTACCACATTCCGGCGTGAAATCTGTGATGGCCACGCACGTCTACCGCTCGGTGCGGCGAAAGGGCGTTACCTTCGTGATTTTCGCGCCGGTTTTTGCGTTCGCGGCGGCGTTGCGGCCGGCCTCCAGGCGCTTGCGCGCATAAGGGGCCCAGGTTCCCTGTGGATCGTAGCGGAGATAACGCGACAGGTGCGACAGGGAATCAGCAATGCGCCCGAGCTTTTCATAAACCAGCGCCAGATTAAGATGTGCGTCGGCCATGTGCGGCTGGCGTTCGATGGCCGCGCGAAATTGTTCCATCGCTGTTTGCGAATCGCCCAAACGGTCAACTACGCAGCCGAAATTGAAATGCGCCAGCGCATTCCCAGGATCGAGCTCCACAGCCCGGGAAAAAACGTCGCACGATTCCTGCAGCAATCCCAACTGGTACAGCGTCGTGCCCAAATTGATGTGTGCTTCGGTCCACTCGGGCATGGCGGCGATCGCCCGGCGATAGGCATCGGCTGCCCGCTCCAGTGTTTTGGGATTCGAGTCCCAGGCCATAGCCATCTCGAACCACTCTTCCGCGGTGCGCTCGCCCAGGGCGTGCACTTTCTTGCCGATGGGCGCTACCTCGAAATTCAGCACCCATTGGCCGCTCAGCGGCTCGATAGGCCGGCCTCCGGGGCCCGGTTCGTGAACGACAATCCGCGCTCCATTGGTCGAGACGCGCAGCGAGGAGAGCGGAGCGCGAGCGTGTCCCAGGCTTTGTTCGAGTTCATCTATGGCGCGCAGCAAGCGCCGGGCGGGAATGTGGCGCTCGGCCAGGCGATTGAGCGTCTCGACCGCGACGAGATCGGTAAAGCTGAAGAACCGTTCGCCCCAGCGGACGCGCGGGCGCACCAGTCCCAGGCGCGCCCAATAATCAAGTTGCTGGCGCGTCGCACCGGTCATGCGCGCTACTTCGCTGCGGGTGAATCTCTGATCCAACGCCACTCTCGCAAACTGGTGGCGCTAATATATGCGCGGCGCGCTTGGTTTCGCAACCGGGAATGCGGTTGCGTGTGGCGGAACCCTGTGCGAAACGCGTCTTGCTTGCGTGCGCGCAATTGCTAGACTGGCATTCGCTTCATCCCACAATGGGCCGGTTGAGCTATAGCACTCCGGCTTGCTCCCGCGAAAGCGTCCTTAGCGTATGCAGCCCCACGCCGCCGAACGGCGACATCTCGATC
>PLJR01000071.1 GCA_003140295.1 Acidobacteriota bacterium | reverse complement strand
ACCAACGACGACATTCGCACTGCGGAAAAAAATCTGCAGGCCGCCAACGGCAAAAGGCTGAACGCCTCGCAAACCGATCTCGTCGGAAAAGTGCAAGGCTTCCTTTCCCAGGCCCGCGAAGCCATCCGCGCCAACGATTGGGTGCGCGCCCGCAATCTGGCTCTCAAGGCTGAAGTCCTCTCGACCGAGCTGATCAAATCACTGTAGATTTTCTACGGCCAGTCTTTTTATTGCGCGGGCTGCAAGTANNTGCAAGTACAGCCCGCACCCGCTCATTGCTCGGGCTCCAAGCAGAGCCGACACCCGCGCCAAGCCTCTGCTGCCCGCGCCCGCCATCTGTCTTTTAACTCCGTCGCACGACGTGAGGTAAAATGCCCGCGATGCGCTCCTACGATGTCGTGGTGGTCGGCGCGGGCATTATTGGCGGTGCTGTCGCGCTGCGGCTGGCGCAGCACGGCTTGCGCGTCGCGCTTCTCGACCGGCAGGATCCCGGGCGTGAGGCCTCCTGGGCGGCCGCGGGCATGCTCTCGCCCGCTCCCGATACCCCCGCCGATATTCCCCTGGTGCCGTTTTGCCGCGCGAGCCTCGCCCTTTATCCCGATTTCGTCGCGGAGATCGAGGAAATCTCCGGCCAAAACACCGGCTACCGCCGCGAAGGCACGCTCGAAGCCCTTTTTTCCGGTGACGCTGAGCGCAAGCTGAGCACCCTTATCGCGCTGCATCATGGCTTGGGGCTTCCCACCGAGCCTTTGCCGCTCGATGAAGCACGCAAACTCGAACCGGCGCTCGGCCCCGAGCTGCGCGCGGCCGCCCTGCTCCCGTTCGAGGGCTCCGTCGATAATCGCGCGCTTACCGACGCTGTGCTGGCAGCCGCGGTAGCGAACGGCGTCGAGCTTTTTCCCCACACCGGCGTCACGCGCCTGACCAGCGAAGGCGCTAGGTGCACCGGCGTCATCGCCAAACACGTAGCTGAGGGGCAGGGTAATGCAGGAGAACTCGCCATTGCGGCGGGAAATGTGGTCCTCGCGGCCGGCGCATATTCCGCGAAAATTGCGGGCGTGCTTCCGCCTTCGCCGACGCGTCCGGTGCGCGGACAGATGGTCGCGCTGCGCTCCGCCGATGTGCGGCTGCGCCGCGTGCTGCGCTCCGAGCGCGGCTATCTGGTGCCGCGCGACGCGGTCGGAGGCGATCTGCGCAAGGACGCGGCGCCGCAGCTTATGGTCGCCGGCAGCACGCTCGAGGATGCCGATTTCGAAAAGCGCGTGACCCCCGGCGGCCTGGAACGCATCCTGTCCGCGGTGCTGGAGTTCGCGCCTGCTCTGTCGGGCGCGGAGATTGTCGAAACCTGGTGCGGCCTGCGCCCCGACACCCCCGATCATTTACCGATTCTTGGCCCTGGTGAGCTCGACAATCTCACCATCGCGACCGGTCACTATCGGAATGGGATCTTGCTGGCGCCCATCACCGCGAAGCTGGTCACGCAATGGATTACCGAACGCCACGTTTACATGGACTGGGAAATTTTCAGCCCGCTGCGCTTTGCACACGCGCCCGCGCCCGAAAACACTTAGCCATGGTCCCAACGGAGGCGGCTCGGTGTATGCTGTGTGGCGGATGGGAAGGCAAAACGGGAATCCTGGATCATAGGAGTGATCGTGCGTAGTTTTTGCTCGGGTCGGAGATTTAGCTCCCTCGAGGTGCTCCTCGCACTCTTTCTGAGTGCTCCAATCTCCCTGCATGCGCAAAGTGGATCCTCGCCGCAGGCGCAGCCGGGACAATCGGCGGCCTCCGCGCCGCTTTCAACGCAATCGCAAGATCAGAGTACGCCTCCTTGCTCCAACGGTCGTCCCATTTTGAAACGAGGCCCACAGCCGACGCTGCCTCCCTGTCCTGACCCACCGCCGGATGCGTCGCCCCCCGCGGACTCCGTACCCAGGCGTCCCGCCGAATCCTTGATCGAAAAGGCCAGAGAGGCGGCGTTCGAATTTTCAGAGAAGCTTCCCAACTTTATTTGCCAGGAGTTCATGTCGCGGTTTACGCAACGAGGCCGCCAGGAGGAAATCCCCCTGGACGTGGTTTCCGCTGAACTCATTTACGAGGACACGCACGAAACTTATCGTAACGTGAAGATCAATGACCGCCCCACGGACAGGGCCCTGGAGGAAATCGGTGGGTCCTGGTCCACCGGAGAATTTGCGACCACACTGCTGGACCTTTTTCACCCTGATACGGACGCGCGGTTCCAGTCCGGCGGTGCGTCTTCCATTTCGGGTTTCAGTGCCCAGGTTTACGACTTTGAAGTGCGGCGTGAAAAATCCCACTGGATGTTGCATGCCGGCTCTCAGACTCTGGCTGCGGCTTACGGAGGCTCCGTATGGGTGGATCCGAAAACCGCGCGCGTCCTGCGAATCGAGATGCAGGCCCGCAACATACCGTCAGATTTCCCGATGGATACAGTCGAATCCGCGGTTGATTATTCGTACGTGTGGATTGGCCAGACATCGTTTCTGCTTCCGGTCCATGCCGAGAGCTTGGGTTGTCAACGGGGTACCAGCGACTGCAGCCACAACGTCATTGACTTCCGCAACTATCACGAATTCAAAGCCGATATCAAGATTGGTAATTGATTTCGCTCGGACCTCTCCTCAGTGGGCGACTCGCCCGTGCCGACCCCAACTCCAGAGCAGTGCACGGTCGAGCAAATTGTTGCTCAGGGCACAATGAAATTCCACGCTAAAACGGGTTCTTGCTTCGCGT
The DNA here is from genome assembly GCA_003140295.1 of Acidobacteriota bacterium. Taxonomy (GTDB): domain Bacteria; phylum Acidobacteriota; class Terriglobia; order Acidiferrales; family UBA7541; genus Palsa-189. The sequence goes on along the minus strand of PLJR01000071.1, from coordinate 14,691 downwards.
GGGCTCCCGATTGGCTGGCCCCGGCAGCGTTGAGGCGTGCCCCGGATCGGTGAAGTTAACCTTCGAGGCATCCAGATAAAGCGCGCGATCGAGCACGATATCGAGCGAGGTCCCGCGCGGCAACTCGAGTTCTGGACCCCGGGTCAGCATCACCACAGCGATACCCGCTGCCGCGCCGGCCGCCGCGCCAATTCCTGCGCCACCCGCGCTTCTCCCCGCCACGGCGCCGATTCCCGCTCCAGCCGCGGTAGTCTTGAGCACCGTACCCGCGTCTCCAGATTTGTCCGTGTCGCCTTTGATCTGGCCCTCTTTGTCGGTGGTTTCATTTCCGCCGGTACCCGCATTGGTGGGCACTGCGTCAAATTTCACGGTATAGCCGTTCGGGAGGATCATCGTCGTCAGCCGTATGCGCACTTCACCCCGCCCCTTCACACGGCCCGGCCGCTGGGCTTCGAGTACCTCGCCCTGCACGTACGAACCCGCCGGCACGAGAATGCGGTCGTTCAAAACCACCGGGAAAACCGTTTCGAAATAAAGCGGGTCGCCCGGCTGGGCGTTGCGCGTGGTCAGCGAATTGTGCAGCACCAGCGGCAATTTCGTTCCCGAAGGCACCACGTACTGGGCTGTCTGGCCTTCCCTGTTTTCACTCGTCGTCTCCGCCGCCGTAGCGGGTGCGGCAGGCGCAGCGGATGCAGTTGAGGCGGCCGGCGCGCCGGCATGGTCGCCCTGTGAAGGCGCTCGCGGAGTAAGAGGCCCGGCATTCTGCTGCGCGAATAACGAAGTGCTCAGGAGCAGCAATCCCAGCGCGCATAAATCGCCCATGCGTGCTCTTTTTAGGCCCACCCGACGCGTGTCCATAAAACCCCTCCCCGCAACGAGCGCAAGCGATCGCCAGAGTATCCAGGCGGCAGCGCAATTTCGAAATTCAGTAGTGCACTTGGGATGCCAGATTTTGACAATTCGGCTGCCTGAGTATAAGCCCACAAACAACCTGCGGTCAGGCGCGACGGTCGATGGTACTGGGTCAATTTGAAATCCGGATTTGCGTAGCGGAAAATTGGTAGGTGAGGTGCCCATGCGTATTAAAGAGATCGAACATGCGCAGTTGGCGATGCCACCGGGCAAGGAATCCGAGGCGCACACCTTTTATGAGGGCATCCTGGGCATACCTGAGGTTCCAAAACCCCCCAATTTGGCGAAAGGTGGCGGCTGCTGGTTTGTTCGCGACGCTCTAAAAATTCACTTGGGCGTCGAGAATGACTTCCGCGCTGCCCGCAAGGCGCACCCGGCACTTCTGGTGGAGGATCTTCCGGCCCTCAAAACACTCATTAAGGCCGCCGGTTATAGCTTCAACACGGACGAACCGCTAGAAGGTTACGACCGAATCTATGTAAACGATCCTTTCGGAAATCGGATCGAACTGATGGAGCCGCTCGCCAACTGACCGTCACGCCATCCATTTGACGCCTTACACGATTCCGCCTACGCTCGACGACGGTAAACGAGGCAAAGGAGAAATCAAACCATGGCAAATCTGGCGCTGGTCTACGGCATGCGTCTTTTTCCGGCTGACGAACTGAGTGAAATCACCGAGGCCACGCTCCAGCTCAAGGACGGCCGCACAGCTCGTGTCACCATGCACTTGATCGAGGGAAGCAAAGAAGAAATCGAGAAAACTTTACGCCAGTCGGTAGACGCTTTTTTCGATTTACATTATCCGGGTATTTAGGCTCGGGGTATCCAGCGGCACGGCCGCCCGCCAGCACGCGCATGACGGACGCCGAGCCCGCCTAGCGATTGCCGAACGTGTCGGGGTCGAAATCGCCCGGGGGCGGGCTACCCGCGTCGGAAACCAGCACCACGCTCTGCCCGGTCAGCTCGAATCGCTTGCGGCAGCGAAGATTACGGCAAGCCACCAGCTCGTCCACGCGCACCATGTACGACCGTGCGGTCGCGAAGCGCTTGCGGTCTTCTTCTCCCGCGCCTCGCGGCAAGTCTTTCTTTTTCATGCGTACTACCCAGCGGATGGGATAAGAGCCCTCTTGCCGGCAATGCGGGCACACCAGTGAAAGGTTCTTCGTCTCCGGTCGTTCGTTGTAAAACTGCCGCTCGTCCATAGGCTCCCGCTGCGCTACTTTTCCGCTGGCACGTGCTGAACGCGTGTCGCGTCGGCAACTTGATCCATTGTAACAAACTCCAGTCCTGCGTCCCTCCATCGCGGCAGCCAGTGCTCCAGCGCCGCGAGCACGTGCCGCCGATCGGCGCCCAACACCCGGAAATCACCATCGTGCAGCAGGATGACGTCTCCGCCGCGGTTCACCCCTTCACCTGCCGCTTCACCGCGCGCGCGCGTGCGCCGCACGCGGCTGTGAACCTCTACAACCCTCAATCGCTCGATCAATTCCGAGGCGCTTTTCCGCCGCCATTCGTAGCACATCAACGACCACATCGCCACCCCGCGCAATCCGGCACGCCGCACCGCGCTCGCGGTCTGCGGCCCGCGATAACCGAACGGCGGCCTCATCCACGCAAGTCCCCGCGCAGCGCCACGCGCCTGCGGCGCAGCGTCCACCTGCCACGCACAGGGCGCCAACGCCGCCGCAATGCTATCGCTGCAGCGCGCAATCTCTTCCATCGTTCGGGAACCCGACAGCACCGCCAGGTTGGGATGCGTTTCGGTATGGTTGCCGATCGCATGGCCGCGCGTGGCAATCTCGCGAACCAGCTCCGGGCACGCGCGCGCAAACCGGCCGACCAAGAAAAATGTGGCGCGCGCCGAATACCGCTCCAGCAGCTCCAGCAATTGCGGCGTGATCGCCGGATTCGGCCCATCGTCAAATGTCAGCGCAATCTCACTGCGCCGTTGCGTATGATGCACCGTAGGGCCGAATAGTTCTGACGTGGGATGGACCGCGCCCCACGCGGCGACTCCCGCGGCCACCCCTGCAGCCGGCACTGCGATCGACCAGAAATTCACGGCCGCCAGCGCCGCTCCCCGCAGCAGGGACCTCTCGACAAAATTTGCACGTTCAACAAAATTTGCGCATTCATCGGTCGCTCGCCGTCCTTCCGAAAAGCCCCTTCAGCAAAGATTTTCGCATGCCGTCCGCCATGCTGAACAGGGCACGTCACCAGGACCTCGCAAAGAAACGTTCTGCGTGCCGGGCGCGTCTAAGTTGCAACTGAGGAGTTTAAGGCGGGAAACCCGGTTTAAGGGTTGGCTGCTACATATCCCCGTAGCAAGCTATAGTCTCTGCAGCACCGAATTTCGAAAAAGCCTTTCAGGTCAGAGGGGCGGCCGTTTGCGAAAAATAGCGCGGCAACTGGCGCGAAAAGTTACGCGGCGAAAAGCCCAGACGGGGATCGTCCTGGATTTCGGCGCGCTCCTGCTGTTAGCCCTTCCCGCCCCCGTACTCCTGCACGCTCAGGATCCCGCTCCGTCCGCCCCGGCGCCTGCGGCTGCTACCAACGTTAGCGGCACGCTCCGCACTCCTGACGGCGCCGCCATTCCCGGAGCCACCCTGCGCCTCACCGACGCTGCAACCGGCCGCGCGTGGGTCAGTTGGACCGATGAGAGCGGCCACTTCAGTCTGCCGGGTATGTCTCCAGGCCATTACCGCCTGGAAGTCGCCCAACTCGGCTTCGATCCTCTCATAAAGGAACTTGACGCTACGCCTCAAGGCGCATCTCCCATCGACCTCGTGGTCAAGGTTGCGTCCCTTCAAGCCATCGAGCAGCAATCGAGCGAGGCCGTTTCCGCTTCCGCACCCTCAAATGCGTCCGCCAATCCCGTTCCGAATTCCGGCGTCCCGACCGGCTCCACAGGCGTAAATGGAGCGACTGCAAGCTCAAACGCCGCCAGTCCAGCAAGTCCGCCAAACAACTCCACAGAGAGCGCCGCCGCGACACCGGGAACCGGCGCCAATCCCAACCGCGGCCCGCGCGGACCCGGTGGCCAGGGGCGGCCCGGCGGAGGCCCAGGGGGCGGCGGATACCGCGGCGGATTTGGTGGTGCAGGCCGCAATAATTCGGGCGCGCCAGGCTCGGGCGCGGCAGGCCCTGGCGCAGGAGGCGCAGGGGGACCAGGCCGCAGCGCAGCAGCGCCCGGGGCGGCAGGTGCGCAAGATCAGCCGTCCGCCGGCGGCTTCCAACAATTGGCGCTTAACGCTCAGCAACAACAGCCCACCGATGAAGTCGCTCCGGACGCAGCCGGCGGCGGCGATCAATCCGCGCTAGGCCAGGCGGCGGCTTCCGACGCCCTGCTGATGACGGGCACTGTGGGTCGCGGCGCGGACGTTGCCCCCGCAGGCGGAGAAGGCCCGCCGCCCGGCGGCCCCGATCTCGGGGGACCCGGCGGACCCGGCGGGCAGGGAGGCAATAGCGCCAACGCTGGAGGTGTGCCCGGGTTCACCAGCGGTCCGGGCGGCGCGCCCGGGATGAATCTCCGGGTGGCTGGGGGCGGCCAGGGCGGCGGTCGCGGCGGCCGCGGTGGTGGTCCCGCTGGCGGCAGGCCTAGCCCACAAGGAGTCGCCGCACTGTGGGGCATGCAGCGCGTTCAACGCCAGCGCGCCAATCAGGTGCATTTCAGCCTCTACGATCAGTACAGCAATTCCGTTTTCAACGCGCGTCCCTATTCGTTGAATGAAGCCAATCCGCTGAAAATCCCGGCCTGGAACGATAGGGTGGGCGGAAATGCGGGCGGTCCGTTGCGCATTCCCCATATTTACGACGGCAGCGACCGAACGTTTTTCTTCATCAATTTCGACGGTTCTTGGGCGCGCAACCCGGTCGACCAGTTTTCCACCGTCCCGACCGCCTTCGAGCGCCAGAACCTCGGGGACTTCTGCGACCGCCCCGGCACGCAGCTTTACGTTCCTCCGGCCGGCAATCCTAGCGGCCCGCGCACCGCGGTGGGCTGCCAGCTTCCATCGTCGATGTTCAACAACGCCTCGCTGGGACTGCTCCAGTTCATTCCCGTGGCCAATCTTGCGGGTTTCGTGGACAATTACCATCTGCAAACCCGCGTTCCGGCGCAAACCAATCGCTTGAATACCCGCATTCTTCACACTATTTCGCCGAAGCTCAACGCGCGCGTCATCTACAATTTCAGCCAGACCGCCACGCATTCCTTCCAGAGTTTTCCTTCCTTCGAGAGCAACGTGAACTCGCGCGGCCAAGCCTTGACGCTGGGCCTGACGCAGAATCTGACCCGCACGCTGCTTAACGATACGCAAGTGGTCTTCTCGCGCAACCGCTCGCAGACACTCAATAATTTCGCGAACAGCGTGAACGTCGCCGGAGGATTGGGTATTACCGGAGTCTCGACCTCGCCCATCGATTTTGGCGTGCCCCAGCTCAGCTTCAACAACTTCACCGGCGTTACCGACGCGATTCCGGCGCTTACGCGGAACCAAACCTATCGTTTCGTTGACGCGGTCACCTACACGCACGGCAAGCACACCTTCCAGACCGGCGGCGAAGCTCGCCGCATCGAAAACAATACGTTTTCCGACCCCACTCCCGAGGGCCAGTTCACCTTCAACGGCCTGGTCACCTCCCAGCTTAACGCCAACGGCCAATCCCTCCAGGGCACCGGTTTGGATTTCGCCGATTTCCTCCTCGGCTTTCCCTACGCCACTAACGTGCGTTTCGGCACGCCCAGCAAGTACTACCGCAGCTGGGGCTTCATCGGCTACGCCACCGACGATTGGCGCATGAAGCCCACATTTACGCTCGAGTACGGCGTCCGCTACGAAGCCTTCACGCCGCCCTCGGAGCTCTACGGCCACATCTCGAATCTCGACGTCAACTCGGGAATTACCCAGGCCGCCGTCGTGGTCCCCGGCCAAACCGCGCCCTTTAGCGGTGCCCTTCCCAATTCGCTGATCCGCGGCAATTACAACCACTGGGCGCCCCGCATCGGCATCGCCTGGCGTCCTCAGTTCAAGGCTCTTTCCAAGCACGTATCCACCGTCCGCGCCGGCTACGGCATGTTTTACAACGAATCGATCTATAGCCAGCTGCTCTCCGAACTCGCTAACCAGCCGCCCTGGGCGGATTCGCAATTGCGCCTCACCAGCTCTGCCGAAGTTCTGACGCTTCAGAACGGGTTTCCGTCCACCGGCGCCGCCTCGAACACCATCCTTAACACTTACGCCGTCAATCCAAATTACAAAGTCGGCTACGCCCAAATTTGGAATCTCTCCATCGAAACTGCCCTGATGTCGAACACCACCCTGGTGCTCACCTACACGGGCACCAAGGGCAGCGACCTCGATCTCCTGCTCGCCCCCAATCGCGTGGCGCCCGGCAGCCTTGGCAATGCCGTGCAAGTCGCGAATGCCGGCAACTTCGTCTACGACACTTCCGGCGCGAATTCCATCTACAACGCCTTGCAAGCGCGCATTCAGCGGCGTATGTCGCACGGCATCATGGTCAACGCCATTTACACCTACGGAAAATCTCTCGATGACGCCAGCTCCATTGGAGGCGGCGGCCCCGGCGTCGTCGTGCAAAACGACGCCAACATCCGCGCCGAATACGGCCGTTCTTCGTTCGACGTTCGCCAGCAGTTGCGCGCCAACTTCGTATACGAGCTGCCCTTCGGCGAACATCATCGCTTCGCGCAAAAAGGATTCACCGGCGACCTGTTTGGCGATTGGCGCCTGAGCAGCAACATCGCCCTGACGACCGGCGTGCCTTTCACGGCGCTCGTGACGGGCACCTCGGCCCGCAACACCGGTTCCGGCGGACTTTTCTCCACCCGCGCCGATCAAATCTGCGATCCCAACCTGCCCGCCAGCCAGCAAAGCCCGCTACACTTTTTCGACACCTCGTGTTTCGTCGTCCCCCCGGCCGGACAATTTGGCGATGCCGCGCGCAATACCATTCATGGCCCCGGCACCTTCACCGTGAACTTCCAGATCTCCAAGGAATTCCTGTTTGGCAAAGACCACAACCGCCGCCTCGATGTTCGCTGGGAGGTCACCAACCTTACCAACACCCCCAACCTTTCCGGCCTCTCCACGCTTGTGAATTCGACCACTTTTGGCCGGTTTACCGGAGCTTCCGCGATGCGCACCATGGATATCATGACGAGGTTCAATTTCTAATGCGCGCATCGGCTTCTTCAAAACATTGCATCCTTCGTATTTGCCTGGCTCTGGTTTTGGCCCTGGCGCTGCCTCCCGGGAACTTCGCGCAAAATCCCGCCCAGCCTCAGCCGCCTCCCCCGCCTCCGCAGGTCTCCACGAATCCCAGGAGCACCATTCGCTCCGCCGTCGAGCTCGTCCAGGTCGATGTCGAGGTCACAGGCAAAGACGGCAAGCCCATCAAGGACCTGCGCCAGGATCAGTTCACTGTTACCGAGGATGGGCACGAACAGAAAGTCTCCACCTTCGAATATAACGATGTCGAGAAAATCGAGAAGGCCGAAGCCCCCGATTCCGCCCCTGTAACCATCACCATCGGTTCGGTCGCCGCGCCGGAAGAAATTCGTCAGCAAGTCCGCGATCGCCGCCTGATCGTGCTGTTTTTCGACCTCAGCTCCCTGCAGCCGCAGGACCTCACCCGCTCCACCACTGCCGCGAAACGTTTTCTCCGCGAGCAGATGACGGCGGCCGACCTGGTCGGTGTCGTCGCCTACGGCAATCAGTTGCACGTCATCGCCGATTTCACCAACGATCGCGATCTGCTCAACCGTGCCGTGGACGCCGTGATTCCCGGCAAGGAATCGCAGCTTGCCGACCTATCCGACGCCGCGGCCACTGGCGTCGAGACCGCCGTGTCCGAGGACACCAACGCTGCCTTCACCGCCGACGAAACCGAATTCAACGTTTTCAACACCGACCGCAAGCTTGCCGCCGTCGAATCCATGGCCGACCTGCTCCGCGATATTCCCGGCAAAAAATCCATGATTCAGTTCACCTCGGGCATCACCCAGACGGGCGAGGACAATCGGTCCCAGCTTCGCGCCACCACCAATGCCGCCAATCGCGCCAACGTCTCCATCTATACCGTCGATTCTCGCGGCCTGTTGGCCGAAATTCCCGGCGGCGATCCCAGCGTGGGTGCCGCGGCCGGCAATTCCATGTATTCGGGAGCTTCCGTCTTCCACCAGACGGACGCGCGCCAGGATTCGCGCGAAACGCTTGCCACGCTCGCCTCCGATACGGGAGGCCGCAGCTTCTTCGATTTGGGTGATTTCGGCGAGGCCTTCAAGTCCGTGCAGGCCGACACTGCCGGCTATTACCTGGTCGGCTACTACAGCACCAACACCGCGCACGATGGCCGCTGGCGTGGCATTCGCGTCCGCCTCAACGGCGTTCCGGGAGTGCGCCTCCGCTACCGCGAAGGCTACACCGCGCCCAAGGATTTCGGCATCTTCACCACCGAAGATCGCGAGCGCCAGCTCGAAGACGCCATGAAGTCCGACACGCCTGCCGTCGAGCTGCCCGTCGCCGTGGAAACGTCTTACTTCCGCCTCGCCAACAATCAGATCTTCGTGCCCATCTCCGCCAAGCTCGCCTCGAGCGCCCTGCAATGGGCCCAGAAGAGCAACCGCCGCCAAGTCGAGTTCGATTTTGCCGCCGAAATGCGCGATGCCAGGTCCGGCCGCGTCGTCGGAGCCCTGCGCGACACCATTACCGTGCGCCTGGACACTGAACGCTTCGAGCAAGTGCAGCAGAACGCCCTCATCTATCAGGGCGGCATCATCCTCGGTCCCGGCGACTACAAGCTCAAGTTCCTCGCGCGCGAAAATGAAACCGGCCGCATCGGCACCTTCGAGGACCTGCTCAAGCTCCCCGCCAAAACGCCCGACCACCTGCAGCTAAGCTCGGTGGTTCTCTCGAGTCAGATCATCGAGCTGCAGAAAAATTCCGAAGTCCAGACCAAGGCCTTCGCCCCCGACGCCAAGCTCAAGGAGACTCCGCTCGACCTCGCCGGCCAGCGCATCATTCCCAGTGTGACCCGCGTCTTCACCAGCCAGCAGATGCTCTACATTTTTTTTCAGGCCTACGTCCCCGACAAGACCGACCCCAACTCTTTGCGCGCCGGCCTCGAATTTTTCCGCAACGGCGCCCGCATCAATCAGACTCCCATGGTCGCTCCCGCCCAAGTGGACGAGAAAACGCGCACCGCCTCATTTCGCATCAGCCTTCCGCTGGCCGACGTAGCCGCGGGCCGCTACACCGTGGAAGCCGTGGTCGTGGAAGCCGGCGGCGCCCAGGCCGCCTTCGGCCGAAATTACTTCGCGCTGCGTGCTCCAACTCCCGCAGCTCCGGCGGCACCCGCCGCAACTCCGCCGGCCGCCATCCCCGCTGCTCCAGGCGTGGCGGCCACCCCTACCGGCGGCAACTGACGTACACCGCAGCGTCTCAGTTATCTATAACGTTATCAGCATGATGGGTGGATGGGCCGCGTCTCTTCATTCCGCCCGAAATATAGCGCTTCTCAAGGGGGAGTGCCCATATAGACACATGTGCTCATTCGCACAGTTACGAGCGTTCCTTTTTGGCACACTCACCTTGAGGATTCTGTAGATGGCTCAGATACGTAATCTCCTGCTCATCGACCAAGATCCCGCTCATGCCGAACTGTTTCGAGCGGCGCTACTCGACACTAACGAGGGCGCTTTCCACGATGAATGGGTTCAGACGCTTTCCCAGAGCGTGCAACGGCTGGACGAGAAGCCCATATGGGCGATTTTTGCGAATACGTTCCTGCCCGACAGCCAGGGTCTCGACACGATCGATAAGCTCATACAGGCGGCGCCCGGCGTACCGATTTTGGTCCTGGCTGGCGCTGACGACGAAGGTCTTTGCCGGGAGGCCTTGCGGCGTGGCGCGAAGGATTACTTGCTCGAAGGGCACATCGATGCCTACTCATTTGGCCGCGCCATTCGCAACATGGCCGAGCGCGAGACAGCGGAACAAGCGCTGTTCACGGAAAAAGAACGCGCCGCGGTTACCCTCAACTCCATCGGCAGTGCCGTGCTCAGCACCGACGTCTCCGGCAACGTGACTTATCTGAATGTCATGGCGGAGGACATGACGGGCTGGTCTCGCCAGGACGCCTCCGGCCGGCCGCTTTCTAAGGTCTTCAGAATCATCGACGGCGTCACCCGCGAACCCGCTCGCAATCCGATGGATGTGGCCATCCGGCAAAACAAAACCGTCGGCTTGACCGCCAACTGCATTCTCATCCGGCGCGATGGATCTGAAATCGCCATCGAGGACTACGCTGCCCCCATTCACGATCGCGAAAACCGCGTTACCGGTGCGGTGATTGTGTTTCACGACGTGAGTGCGGCCCGCGCCATGGCCATGCAGATGTCCTATCTCGCACAGCACGACGTGCTCACCGATCTTCCTAACCGGATGATGCTCACCGACCGGGTGGACCACGCGATTTCTTTGGCTCGCCGTAACCGCGGCTCCCTCGCTGTCCTGTTCCTGGATTTGGATCATTTCAAGAATATCAACGACTCCCTGGGACATTCCACCGGTGACCGGCTGCTGCAATCGGTGGCCGCGTGTCTGTCCGCTTGCCTGCGCCTTTCCGATACGGTGGGCCGCTTGGGCGGAGATGAATTTGTAATTCTGCTTACTGAAGTAAAACATCCAGCTGATGCGGCCATCAGCGCCAGAAAAATTCTCGCTGCACTGGCAGCGCCGCACCAGGTTGGCGAGCACGAGCTGACCGTCACGGCCAGCGTTGGTTTGAGTACCTATCCCGCGGACGGCGAGGACGCGGAGACCCTGATCAGGAATGCGGATGCCGCCATGTACCGGGCCAAGAAGAGCGGCCGCAACAATTACCGCTTTTTCGACAGCCGTCAGGACGCCCCGGTCGACAACTGGATTTCCGTCGAAGCAGGCCTCCGCCTGGCCCTCGAACGCCAAGAGTTTGTTTTGCATTACCAACCGAAGGTCAATCTTCAGACCGGGGCGATAACTGGCGCCGAGGCGCTCCTACGTTGGCAGCACCCCGTCCGTGGGCCCATCCCGCCACTGGAGTTCATATACATCGCCGAAGGCTGCGGCCTCATTTTGCCCATCGGCCAATGGGTTTTGCGCGAAGCCTGCCGGCAGGCGCGAGCTTGGCAAGATGCCGGCTTGCCGCCTGTCACCGTGGCGGTGAACGTTTCGTCTCTAGAGTTCAAAAGCAGCGATTTTCTGAGTCAGCTTAGGATCGTCCTCGAGGAGACGCGCCTCGAGTCCCGCTATCTGGAGCTCGAACTCGCTGAAAGCGTGCTCATGCAGCATGCTTCAGCCTCCGCCTCCGCGCTCAATACCCTCAAATCCATCGGGGTGCGCCTCGCTGCGGATGACTTCGGCACGGGCTATTCCAGCCTGAGCTATCTGAAAATGTTTCCCATCGATTATCTGAAAATCAGCCAATCGTTCGTGCGCGATATCACCACTGGAGACTACGACGCCATCGTCAGCGCGATGATCGCCATGGCCAAAGGTCTGCACAAGCAAGTTATTGCCGAAGGCGTGGAAACCCGCGAACAAATGACCTTCCTGCAAGCCCATGGCTGCGATCAGGCCCAGGGCTACTATTTCAGTAAACCTCTCGTCGCCCAGGAATTCGCCAAGCTTCTCGAGACAGGCGTGGCGCCCTTTGCTCCCCCTGCTTGCGTCGCCGTTCCCGAGTAATTCCGTCACACGCTACTCCGTGGAGATTGTACTCCCGCCACACCTGGCGGTAACTGACGTCGCAACGAGCGGCTACGCTATCTGGAACCTTGCCGGCATCATCGCAGGAGCGGCCGCTCCTGTCTTATTCCGCGCCGAATATACCGGGATTTGACGGGCTAATCACCTGGACACATGTGCCCATTGGGACAGTTCCAATTTTGTTTTTTTGGCAAAGTGTCTTCGAGGCTTCGCGAAAATGGCTGAGACACGTAATCTCCTGCTGATCGACAAAAATCCCGCTCATGCGGAACTGTTTCGAGCGGCCCTACTCAACACCAACGAGGGCCCGTTCCACGATGAATGGGTTCAGACCCTTTCTCAGGCCTTGGAACGGCTGCGCGAGAAGCCCATATGGGCGATTTTCGCAAATACCTCCTTACCCGACAGCCAGGGTCTCGACACCATCGATCAGCTCATACAGGCGGCGCCCGGTGTACCGATTCTGGTCCTGGCTGGTGCCGAGCACGAAGACCTTTGCACCGAGGCCTTGCGGCGCGGCGCGAAGGACTACTTGCTTGAGGGTCATATCGATGCCTACTCGTTTGGCCGCGCCATTCGCAACATGGCCGAGCGCGAGACAGCGGAACAAGTGCTGTTCGTGGAAAAAGAACGCGCCTCGGTTACCCTCAACTCCATCGGCGATGCGGTAATCAGCACGGACATCTGCGGCAACGTGACTTATCTGAATGTTGTCGCGGAGGGAATGACAGGCTGGTCCCGGAACGATGCACCTGGCCGGCCTTTTTCTGAAGTCTTCAGGATCATTGACGGCGTCACGCACCAACCCGCTCGCAATCCGATGGAGTTGGCCATCCAGCAAAACAAAACCGTGGGCTTAACTCCCAACTGCATTCTCATCCGGCTAGATGGGTTTGAAATCGCCATCGAAGACTCCGCTGCCCCTATTCACGATCGCCAAAACCGCGTCACCGGCGCGGTGATTGTCTTTCACGACGTGAGCGCAGCCCGCGCCATGGCCCTGCAGATGTCCCATCTCGCACAGCACGACGTGCTCACCGATCTTCCCAACCGGATGATGCTCACCGACAGGGTGGACCAGGCGATTTCGCTGGCTCGCCGTAACCGCGGCTCCCTCGCTATCCTGTTCCTGGATTTGGATAATTTCAAAAATATCAACGACTCCCTCGGCCATTCCGCTGGTGACCGGCTGCTGCAATCGGTCGCTACCCGTCTGTCCGCGTGCATACGCCACTCCGATACCGTGGGTCGCCTGGGCGGAGATGAATTTGTAATTCTGCTTACTGAAGTAAAACATCCGGCCGATGCCGCCATCAGCGCCAGAAAAATTCTCGCCGCGCTGATGCGCCCATACCGGGTTAGCGAACATGATCTAACCGTCACGGCCAGCATTGGTTTGAGCACTTACCCCGCGGATGGCCAGGACGCGGACACCCTGATCAGGAATGCGGATGCCGCGATGTATTGGGCCAAGGAGAGCGGCCGCAACAATTACCGCTTTTTCGACAGCGGTGAGGACTTCCCCGCCGACAACTGGATTTCCATTGAAGCCGGCCTCCGCATGGCCCTCGAGCGCGAAGAGTTCGTTTTGCATTACCAACCAAAAGTGAATCTTCAGACCGGGGCGATAACTGGCGCCGAGGCGCTCCTGCGTTGGCGGCACCCCGTCCGTGGCCTCATTCCGCCGCTCGAGTTCGTGCCCATCGCTGAAGGCTGCGGCCTCATTTTGTCCATAGGCCGATGGGTCTTGCGCGAAGCCTGCCGGCAGGCGCGAGCTTGGCAAGATGCCGGCTTGCCGCCTGTCACCGTGGCGGTGAACGTTTCGTCTCTAGAGTTCAAAAGCAGCGATTTTCTGAGTCAGCTTAGGATCGTCCTCGAGGAGACGCGCCTCGAGTCCCGCTATCTGGAGCTCGAACTNNAGCGTGCTCATGCAGCATGCTTCAACCTCCGCCTCCGCCCTCGGTGCCCTCAAATCCATCGGAGTGAGCCTGGCTGCGGATGACTTCGGTACGGGTTATTCCAGCCTGAGCTATCTGAAAATGTTTCCCATTGATTGTCTGAAAATCGACCAATCGTTCGTGCATGACATCACCACCGAGACCGACGACGCCACGATTGTCACCGCCATGATCGCCATGGCCAAAGGTCTCCACAAGCAAATTATCGCCGAAGGCGTGGAGACCCACGAACAAATGGCCTTCCTGCAAGCCCATGGCTGCGATCAGGCCCAGGGCTACTATTTCAGTAGACCCCTCATTGCCCAGGAATTCGCCAAGCTTCTCGAGACAGGCTTGGCGCCCTTTGCCCCTCCTATTTGCGTCGCCGTCCCAGCGTAATCCCCGCCACAAGCTGGTCCTCGCAGCCGCAGCAGTATCGTCATAGTCAACATAATGATCCTGTAGCTAAGCGAGGATCGTTGTAGCTAACTCGATCACTGTGGGTAAAGCGAGGATCGTTCCGGCTAATACGGCTAATACAAGCATCATTGTAGGTCACGGCTTCAGCCGTGACATAGAGACAAGAACCAAACCGGCTTTAGCCGCTGAAGTTCCCTGCGTTTGGGCAACGCCCGCCGCGCCGCGAGCCGCCGCTTCCGCAACTCCAGGCGCCGTCACCCCGCCGGGAAACGAACCTAGATGTTCCCTCCCCCCGACCGTATATACCCATCCACTTGCCGTTCGAGCAGCTCCAGCGGCACCGTTCCCGTCCCCAGCACCACATCGTGAAATGCCTGCAAGGAAAATTTGTCGCCCAGCGCCTTCTTGGCCTTCTCGCGCAGTTCCAAAATCTTTTGTTCCCCGATCATGTACGAGCACGCTTGCCCGGGATAAACGACGTAACGTTCCACTTCACTCGGCTCAATGCCGTAATCGATCGCCTGCTGGCGAGTCCAGTGCTGCGCGTGCAGGCCGGTGTCCACCACCAGCCGCCGCGCCCGGAAAAGTTCGAAATTCAGTTGGCCCAGCAGTCCTTCCAAGTCGCCTTCATACCAGCCCGATTCCGCTGC
>PLJR01000402.1 GCA_003140295.1 Acidobacteriota bacterium | reverse complement strand
TTCCTAAGAGTGCGCCAGCCTGGCCCGCCCCAGAGCTTGCGGCGGCATATTGGCCGGCAGCTGGGATTACACAGCATAGAGTGAGTGTCATCGCTAGAATTGCACGGCGGCGCAACAAACTGGGTTGAGTTACCCGATACTGAACATCCCCGCTCATTTCTTCTCCTCCTGAACATTTCTGCGAATGTTGCGGGCGAGCCGAGGGCGACGTGTCCGCGCCTGTACTAAAGCCACAGGCTTGTGGCCCGCTGAATTTTCAGGATTGATTTCAAATCAATGGCGTCGGAGCTGAGACCGCTCAAGAAGGAGCCGACATTAGCGTGCCTGAGGATTCGGGAAGAAGGTCCAACATCGACCCGTGGCGCGGCACGAATCCCGGCTGAGTAGTCCGGGACTCATGGCGACTCTGGGGTAATCCCTGGCCGCTCACAAAATTTAATTGAAGTTTTATGAATCCATGTCACATCCGTCGGCGACCGTGGCATGGATCTGTTGAAAGCGATGAGGCGAGCGGGGGCTTAATTCATCGCCTCCAGCTCGCATGAAAGTCGGCGCTTGCGACTTCGGTACAAACTCGATCATAGTTTGGGGTGCAGGTTTTCGCCCAGTAAGGTCGCCAGTGCCCCGCATAAGGCCATGATCACAGAAGAGAAACTTCAACGTCAAAACGATCGGCTTGAATTGCTGCTCAATCTAACGACCCGAATCACGTCCAGCCTCGACCTGCGGGAGGTCTTGCGCGCGATTGCGGCGAACATACGCGAAGTCATACACGCTGATGCCGTCGCTGTTTCGCTGCCTGACGCAGCGCCCGGAAAATATCGGGTATTTGCCATGGATTTTCCGCACGGCAAGGGAGTCGCCAGGGAGGAGCTGCTCGTTACGCTAAGCGGCATCTCTAAGAGAGCAATGGATACCTTAAAACCGGTAGTCATCGACGCGTGGGAGCGCAACGAACTCGCACCTGATACATATGACATCGCCACTGCGGAGGGCATCGAAGCCTTGTGTAGTATCCCACTTGTAAATCGCGGCCGGGGCCTCGGACTTCTGTCGATTTTCCGCACGACAGAGACTCCGTTTTCGCCGGAAGACGTTGGATTTCCTCACCCGGGCTTCAGGACAGATAGCAATTGCAGTTGAAAACGCGCTGGCGTACCAGGAGATTTCCGAACTCAAGGACAAGCTCGCCCAGGAGAAAATCTATCTGGAAGAAGAATTTCGCAGCGAGATGGGTTTCGAGCAGATCATTGGGAATAGCTCGGGATTAAAGCACGTTCTGCAACTGGTGGAAACGGTTGCCCCCAGCGATTCTACTGTTCTGTTGCTCGGTGAAACGGGAACGGGAAAAGAGTTGATTGCGCGCGCCATTCACGACCGAGGCCGTCGCACACAGCGAACGTTCGTGAAGCTGAACTGTGCTGCAATCCCAACCGGGCTGGTCGAAAGTGAACTGTTCGGACACGAAAAGGGCGCCTTCACGGGCGCAGTAAGCCAAAAGATTGGGCGGCTGGAACTCGCGGACCAAGGAACTCTCTTTTTGGATGAAGTCGGCGTGGGAAGCTCACGGAGGCCGAGTGTGGGCCACTGCCAATCCGCGGGCGGGCGCCACCTTCCATTTCACCCTTCCCAGCGAAGCCGAGGCACCGGCATGAAATCCCCGGCCGTTGCCACGGGCGAAGGCGCGAACCGCCGAGGTCAGGGGGGAACGGATGGCGATGCTGCCATTCGCGCCGCAGAAGCGCGGGAAGGGCAGGCACCCGATTACCGCGAGGCCTGGGAGTATTACCACCCGCCGCGCGCACAGCACCCCAACGCGCCGAGCGTCGTTCCGGTGCACAGCCTGGCTCGGTTGGTCGCTTACGACGCCTTTCATCTAGCGGACAGCTTCTGACGCAGCCGCTCCGGCTCATCGCCGGCAGCAGGGCCGGATCGCTCTGGTTCAGCAAGGATGCCTTCAGGCGCGCCGGGAGCCGCGACAAGAGCCTGCACATCGTCGAGGGCGCGACCCACATCGCCATGTACGACACGCCCGAATTCGTCAAGCAGGCCATGGCCCAGCTCGTGCCGCTTTACCAAAATGCAGGCATGGCTTCAAGTACTCCGGCGTAGGCCGCGAATTCGGCAGCTACGGGATCGAGGCGTTTCTGAAACCACGCGCCGTCCTCGAGTGACCGCTATCGCGCGCGCCTGAACGCGTTGAACAAGGAGACCAGCTCATGAGCAAATACGCTACCATCTCCCCCAGCGAAGCCGCGGATCGCCTCGCTATCCGAGAGCTCGTCGAGGCCTACGCGCACTGCGCCGATCGTCGCGATGCGAAAGGTCAGATGTCTCTCTTTACCACAGGCACCCACTTCGTGGTGTACATGGACGCCAAGGACCCGACGCCCTCACAAGAGCTGCACTCACGCGAGGCGCTCGTTCCGGTGTTCGCAGACCTGAACAAGTACGCCGCCACCACGCACTTCGTCGGACAGAGCACAATCTTCACCCTGACGGGCGAACGCGCCACCGGGGAAGCCTACTGCCTCGCGCATCACGTCACGGTAGACGGTGGAAAGCGAAGCTTGATGCTCGCTTCGCTCCGTTACCTCGACACGTTCGTGAAGATGGACGGCGCGTGGCTATTTGCGGAGCGCCTCCTCTACGTCGACTGGATGGAGGAGCGCGCACTGTCATGACAACGACTAACCTGGTGGCTTCAATAAGCGCTTTTGCAGCGCCTCGGGGCCGTGCATGAACCTTCCGGCGGCGGTCCAGAAACGCCTTGTAATCGTGGGCGCGACAGGAATGGTCGGCGGATACGCCCTTCGCGACGCGCTAGAGCACCCCGCCGTCGGAAGTGTGACATCTATCGGGCGCAGGAAGCTCGGCATCTCGCATCCCAAGCTGACAGAGGTTGTGCATCGAGACTTCGCGGACTGTTCTGCACTCGCGGAGACGCTCTCGGGTCAGGACGCAGCGGTCTTTTGCCTGGGCGCGTACACCGGAGCGGTGTCGGATGCGGAGCTCCGCACGACAACCGTGGACTATACGGTCGAGTTCGCGCGAGTTCTCCGCGGCAGTAGCCCCGGCGCGGCGTTCTCATTCTTGAGCGGGAGCGGCGCGGACCCGACGGGACGAAGTCGGATACCTTTCGCACGCTATAAGGGAGAGGCCGAGAACGCGCTGCTCGCGGCCGGATTCCCTCACGTTTACCTCTTCCGGCCCGCGTACATCTACCCCGTGGAGCCGCGGAAGGAACCGACTTTCAGCTACCGCCTGTTGCGAACGATCTACCCCGCGTTTCGGGTGCTCTTCCCGAACCAGGTGATTCGGGCGGACGACTTGGCCCGGGCCATGGTGGATGTCGTCGTAAGCGAAACGGGCCAGCGCGGGGGCCGGGTTTTCGAGAACCGCGACATCCGAGCCATGGTCGAATCGCTTCAACCTCTACAACGGTGATTCTCGTCGCGGCCACGATAGACGCCCCTGGGCTCGTAGAACACGCAATCTTCGGTGAAGATCTCGTCGATGGCCGCGCGCCGACGCGCGGGGTCGTTTTCACCGAAGACATCGTGAAGATTGCGGGTCAGCAAGGTTGATATGCTGTATGGCATGGTTTGTATCCTCTCGGCATAGAGTGCGGCTTGCGATAAGTGATCTCCGCGCTTGGCGTCGACTCTGAACGGATTACGGCGTACTCGGAAGTTGTACGTGACTGCTGGCACACTCCCCCAAGTTTTGATTAAAGTGGTCACGCGACTTCTAAGCAGAGGGTCGCGGGTTCGAATCCCTCCGGGCGCGCCATGTTTCCCTGGTCCAGACCGGAAACATAGGTAACAGATCGTACCTAAGACACGGGTGACACCCTCGGGCAACGGCTGTCAGTTACATCGCCCGCTGGCGTGCTAGACTGGCCGGTCCGTGGCCAAACATAAAATCCCGCGCGAAAAGGACCGTCTATGGGAGCAACTCTAATCCAGCACGTCTTCGTCCTCATGTTGGAAAATCGCTCTTTCGACCATATGCTGGGATTCACTGGGTTAACCGGAACGGATGCCGCCACCGGAGCGGCTACGAAAATCAACGGCTTAACCGGAGCAGAGTCGAACACCTTCAACGGACAACCCTTTGCCGTTTCGCCAGGGGCTCCCGACCGAATGCCCGCTGATCCAGCACACGAATTCGCAAGCGTCCTGCTGCAATTGTGTGGGCCGGGAGCCTCCTACCCCCCCGGTGGCGCCTATCCCGCCATCAACAACGGCGGCTATGTGGCTTCTTACGCCGCCGGCGGCGGTGGCAGCAGTCCCGGCGTCATGATGAATTGCTACTCAGCTACTCAGCTTCCTGTGCTGCACGCACTAGCGGCCGAATTCGTGGTTTGCGACAACTGGCATGCTTCCCTGCCCGGCCCAACCTGGCCCAATCGCATGTTTCTCCACGCGGCGTCTTCGAGCGGACTCGATCACAGCCCCAGCATTGCGGAAATCGCAGAGTGGGAAACAATTGCTGGCTTCTCCTTTGCGAATGGCACCATTTTTGACGCGCTGCAGAAACAGGGCATCACGCGGCGTCTCTACGGTGGCGATGACTTTCCCATGGTTTCCGCGCTCAAGGGCATCCATCTCAGCGATATTCGCCATTTCAGCCAGTTCGCCGACGACCTCAGCCAGCCTGCGTATCCATTCACCTACGTTTTCATCGAGCCGAGCTACGACGTCGCCAATGACTACAAGAACGGCACCTCGCAACATCCCCTTGCCGACGTGAATCGTGGCGAAGCTTTCATCAAGGCCACCTACGAAGCCATCCGCGGTTCCGCTTTTTGGGAAAGCAGTCTGCTGATCATCACCTGGGACGAACACGGCGGGTTTTTTGATCATGCGATTCCTCCGGATGCTGTCGGCCCCGGTGACACGGCCCTCAACTCGAGCCACAACATGAATGGCTTCACTTTTGAAAGATACGGACCGCGCGTGCCGGCCCTGGTCATCTCGCCACTCATTCCCAGAAACCTGATCGATCACCGGCTCTACGACCACGCTTCCGTTCCCAAGACGATCGAGGCTTTGTTCGGTTTGAATGCGCTCACCAAACGTGACGCCGCCGCGAACGCCTTGACCTCCCTGCTCAGCCTAGCCGCGCCCAGAAACGATGCTCCATCGCACCTTCCTGAGGTGGCCTCCCGCGAGGTTGCACCGCTGGCAGCAGCAATGGCCAGTGCCGCCGCCACCGTTTCCGTGTCGCGGCCTGCCGACTCCGCCGACGACGGCAACCTGCCGGGCATCGTCCAGGCAGCGCTGCGTCAGGACCTCGCCGTGTCACCCCAATCAGAGCGTCCCGCGATCATCGAGCGAGTGCGCTCGATCAAGACGCGTGCCGACGCCGTTCAATATTTGAACGAAGTCCGGCAAAAGGTGGCACCGGCCCGCGCTGCCTTCGCACGTTGACCACCCCAACGGACTCGACTACGCGGCGGGCTCNNACTTGGAGCCCGCGCAATAAAAGATAATCCTGAGTCCAAATTTACTTGAAAATATCGTAAACAAGTTGTAGCCTCCGCCTCGATGCGACCGCGGGCGAGCGCGTCGCTGATTTACACAGCCATTGCCGGTAGCATCTGCTGAGCAACTCTCGCCGCCGTATTGCCGAGGTTCGCAGACCTACTTAAAAAATCAGTAAGCGTACTCAAATACGATTTGGTTGGGTATAGGAGGATAACTTGGCCTCAAAGAACTCGAAGAAGAAGATGGTCGCTATCGCCGGCAGCCAGAAAACACCTTACCGCAATGCGCAGGTCATTGCTCCCGCCCCCTCCGATGAAAGACTTGAGGTGTCACTCCGAATCCGCCCCAAGAATAACTTGCCGAAAGCGGAAGATATGTTGAAGCCGTCGAATGGCCCGCTGCAGCAGTTAACTCACGAGGAATACGAGAAATCCTACGGTGCCGACGCCAAGGACCTGGCTTTAGTCAGCAAATTCGCCAAGGACAACAACCTTAACGTGGTTCGGCAAAGTGCCGCGCGCCGCACCGTCATCCTCGCAGGTACGGTTCAGGACATGAATCGCGCTTTCGGAGTGCATCTGCAAACGTACGAGTACCCCGGTGGAACCTACCGAGGCCGCATCGGCGACGTGTGCCTTCCTGCGAGTCTTGCCTCCGTGATTCAAGGGGTTTTTGGCCTCGACAATCGGCCGGTGGCTAAACGGCATTCATCCGGCCCTCAGGCGGCAGCTACTGGCGCCCGGGCATTTACGGGCGCGGAACTCGCCAAGATTTACAATTTTCCTCAAGCCTTCAACGGCGCCAACCAGACGATCGGAATTATCGAATTAGGCGGCGGCTATCGGCCCTCCGATCTCGACACGTATTTCTCGGGCCTTGGACTTCCCACACCCACCGTGATTCCCGTCTCGGTAGACGGCGGGACGAACACCCCGACCAGCGCAGGTAGTGCCGATGCCGAAGTCGTCCTCGACATCCAAGTCGCAGGCGCCGCGGCGCCGGGCGCGAAGTTCGTCGTTTATTTTGCACCCAACGACGCGACCTCCAGCGGCTTTCTGGATGCGCTCACCAAGGCCATTCACGATAAGGAAAACAATCCCTCAGTGATCTCCATCAGCTGGGGTGGCCCCGAAAGCATGTCCACGACCAACTTCCAGGTGGAGTTCGACAAGGCCTTGCAGGCAGCCGCGATGTTGGGAGTCACGGTATGCGCGGCCTCCGGAGATAATGGCGCGGCCGATAGTGGACCGAAGGCTTGGGATGGCAAGGCCCACGTCGATTTTCCATCGTCCAGCCCTTTTGCGCTTTCTTGCGGCGGTACCCGGCTTCTGGCCCCCAATGGCGCTATCTCATCAGAGTCAGTATGGAACCAGAACCAAGCCGACGTGTCTCCCGCAGCCGGAACCGATGGCTCATTCGGTTCAGGCGGGGGCGGCGTGAGCGGTGCGTTCCCGCTGCCGGCGTATCAGCAACAGGCGGGTGTTCCCCCGTCGCTAAATCCACAGGGATTCAAGGGTCGCGGCGTTCCCGATGTATCCGGCGACGGGGACCCTGATACCGGCTACAACATCCTTGTGGATGGCCAACCCATCCAGGAAGGTGGAACGAGCGCCGTCGCCCCGCTCTGGGCCGCACTGATCGCCAGGATCAATCAGAAGCTTCAGGGCCGGGTCGGCTTTGTGAATCCCCAGATTTATTCGCTGCCTGGCAAATCTGCGGCGTTTCACGATATCTCTGTCGGGAGCAATCGCGTCAGTTTTCAGCAATTCAAGAATGTTGGCTACGATGCCGGACCTGGATGGGATGCAGCCAGCGGCCTTGGTTCTCCCGACGGCACTGCGCTTTCTAACGTACTGAAGGCTGGCGGAGCCGCCCCCACGCCGTCCTCGCCGCCCAAGGGCGGCACGCGAAAGCGCGCCGCTAGTCCGACGGTGCGTGAGTCTGCGGTCGCCACCCAATCAAAGCGCGGATCCAAGC
>PLJR01000073.1 GCA_003140295.1 Acidobacteriota bacterium | reverse complement strand
GCCAGCAATGACGCGCTGACAAAACTTATGGAAAGCACGGCTGCGGCGATTCGCAGTGTCAACAGCGCGTGTGGATGCAGGTTAGGAGACAACTCCAGGAAGCTCGCCAAGGTTTCGTAAAGGAACCAATGCGCCACCAAAAGCATCCCTTGCATGACGGTGATGACGGTGGCAATTCGAGATCGCACTCGCGGATTCCCCAATCGTGTCAGTCAAACGCGCTCTTGTCCGATTCCGGTTTTCATCGGAAAGGTACAGGGGTTCGTTCTTTGACCGCGACCTCCGAGCGGCGGTCCAATTTCCCTGCCATCCCGAGGTTGATATAGACTCTTGGCAGCGGCTGGAGTCATTTCGTTCCGAGCGCACAAGCCGCCCCAACTCATCCATTTCCGGCCGATGTCTCATATGGACCCGAACCCGTTAAATCCAGCCCGCTCCGCCACGGTTCGCTTCAACATTGCGGACGGCCTCGCCCTCGCGATGGTTGCGGCATACATCCTGGTGAGGGTGCTGCGATTCGCGGGCATGCAAATCCCCGCGGGCGGCCTTTGGCTGATTTTATTTGTCCTGGGGCTCGCCTACCTTCTTTTGTTCCGTGGATTTTCCTGGGCGCGTGCGCACCTGCCCTGGAGGTTGCGCAACCGCTTGATCGTGGCTTACCTGCTGATCGCCGTCGTGCCGCTCCTATTGGTATTGGTCATGGCCTTGCTTTCGCTCTATCTACTCTACTGGCACTTCGGTGCCTATTTACTTTACGCAGATATCCAGCAGCGACTTGAGCAGGTCTCTGAAACTGCCGAGACCGTGGCTACTTCGTATGCCATCGAGGCCGCTTCGACCGGCTCTCCGGTTGCCTCTTTGCAGGGGCAAACGCCTCCCCACACCGCATTATTTTTAGCCGCCGAGCGAGAAAATCTACCGGGTCTTAAAATCGATGTGGGCAGCGGCGCCGACCTTCTGCAACGGACCCCAGGCCGCCGGCACACAGAATTTAAAGGATTGGTTCTGCGGGGCGGGACCTTGGAGTTATGCGCGGTAATGGGGCGCCGGCTGGCTGGCCAGGAATTGCTCGTCACGGTTTCCGTGCCCGTCTCACCCGAGTTCTTGGCCACACTCGAGCCGGAAATGGGGCCCGTGCAGATCGATGTGATGGGGGACGCTGGCCCCCTCGGTTCGCGAGACGACGTATACCGCGTAGCAGGGAAGATGATGGTCCGCACGGCACAAATCCAGGCTCCGGACCGGCCCGTGCCGCCCGCTACGCATTGGTTCGATTACACCGTCAGGGGATACACCAGGCTGCAGGCGGTGAATGCCGCCTCCCCGGCGGATCCGAAGTCCGACGTATATCTGCTGGCCAGGTTTACAACTCGTGCGTCGCGACTAAATTCCTGGCTGCTCGACCTTGTCGGCGAATGGGCGGGCTTCGCTTTCACGGCCTGGCTGGTGTTGGGTGGCGTGTTTCTGATGATACAGATGGTAGCACTGGCGATGGGTATCGCCCTCACGCGCAACATCACCAATACCGTGGACGAGTTGTACAGCGCCACGCAGCGTGTTCGCTCGGGGGATCTGACCCATCGCATGGAAATCAAGCAACGCGATCAGTTGGGCGATCTCGGCGAATCCTTTAATACCATGACCGCTTCGGTTGCCGATCTGATCCAGGAGCACAGCCGACGCGAGCGCCTCGAAAATGAGCTGACCATCGCGCGGGAAGTCCAGGCGCAGCTTTTTCCCAGGGAAAGGCCCAAAGTGCCCGGCGTCGAGGTCGAGGCCATCTGCCGCCCCGCGCGCATCGTCAGCGGTGACTACTACGACTTCCTGCCGCTTGCGCCTGCTCGACTGGGAATGGCCCTGGCGGACATTAGTGGAAAGGGCATTTCGGCCGCGCTGATTATGGCCAGCCTGCAGGCGGCGTTGCGCAGCCTGGCGCTCATGGGCCAGCAGCCGCCGGGTCATACCGCTGAAATCATCACGCGGCTCAATCAGCATCTTTTCCGCAGCACTTCGGAGGAGCGCTACGCCACCTTGTTTTATGGCGTTTACGATGCGACGACGCGCACACTCGAATATACCAATGCCGGCCATCCACCGCCGCTCTATCTCGCCGGTGAGAAAATACGGTGGCTCACCGCCGGCGGCACGGTATTGGGCCTATTTAGCGACTGCCAGTACGAGCAGGAGACCATTTCAATTTCGCCGGAAAGTTTGCTGGTCATGTTCAGTGACGGCGTCTCCGAGACGGAAAACGCCGGCGGCGAGGAGTTTGGCGAAAAGCGCCTCCTGGACGTGGTGCAGCGAAATCGGAACGCCTCCGCACACGCCATAATGCAGTCTTTGGTGGCGGCCGCCGAAGCGTGGGGCGGAACGGCGGAACAGAGCGACGACTTCACCATCATGGTCGCGCGTTTTCTGCCCTCCTGATTCACCAGCACCAGGATAAATACAGCACCAGGTAAATATTCACATTTACCGCCCTGCCGGTTGTGCCGGAGCCTTACAATAGTGCATCCCTACCCCGCCGTGCGGAGCATCCAATGAGCGACGCCTGGAGACAATTCGAAAACCAAGTCGTCGATAATAAATATCCTCTCCGGCAATGCCTCAGCGCCTCGGAGATGAGCGCGGTTTTTCTCACCGAGCTTTCCGAGCTGGATAATCGTAAGGCCGCTATCAAGCTTGCTTCCATCGATCCTGCCAATGCCGAGTTGCAGCTATACCGGTGGAAGCAGGCGGCTACGCTTTCGCATCCTCACTTGCTTCAAATTTTTCAAGCGGGGCGCTGCCGCCTGGACCATCGGACGCTTCTTTATGTGGTGATGGAATATGCCGAGGAGAATTTGGCGCAGGTCTTGCCCACCCGCCCGCTCACCACGATGGAAACTCGCACCATGCTCGAACCTGCGCTCGATGCTCTCGGATATCTTCACGGCAGCGGATTCGTGCACGGCCGCTTGACGCCCGCCAATATTTTGGCCATCGAAGATAAAATCAAGATTTCGAGCGATACGCTGGTCGAGGTCGGCGACTTCCTGGGCAGAATCACGGAGGCCGCCGCCTACGACGCTCCGGAAACGGCGGTCGGAAGGGCCGCGCCCGCGGCGGATATCTGGTCGCTCGGCATAACGATTGTGGAAGTCTTGACGCAGCATCTTCCAGCTTGGAACACCTCGCAATCAGAGCCGGTGTTCCCCGAAACGCTGCCAGAACCTTTTCTTTCGATCGTGCGGCAATGCCTGCAGCGCGACCCGGCCCAGCGTCCCGGAGTTGCCGATATCGCCGGACCTTTGGGGTTGAAGCCGTCCGAGTGGAAGCAAGTCCAGAAACAAGTGGCACGCGCTGTCGAACCTCGGCCGCCGGCGCCTCTCAAAAGGAGAAACCCATTTCCGGCCCTCGCAGGAGTTACAGTTTTGCTTGCGCTCATCGCCGGCTGGATTCTGCTGCGTCNNACGTCACCATGGCTCGAACCCGCCGGTACCGGGCGCCGACCAGTCGGCGAGTCAGCCGCCAGTCGTTAATCCTGGGCCCGCGGGGCCGCCGGCGCCGTCACCACCACAATCATTAGCGCCCGGCCCGGCGCCCCCGCAATCTGCGGCCACATTGCCGCCGCGCAGCACGGGCCCAGCTCGCCCGGGCACGGCCGGCGCTGCGGTTGCGCCTTCAGGCGCGCCTAGCGGCGCTGGCCATAGTACGGCGCAGGTCGAAAAGGGACACGGAGGAGTGACTCACCAGGAAACAATTCACCAGGTGTTGCCGGAACCCTCGCCGAGCGCCCGAGCTTCCATTCGCGGCACCCTGAGGGTCAATGTGCGTGTGCACGTCGATCCTGCGGGTAAGGTCGCCGAAGCCGAGCTCGATTCACCCGGGCCCAGCAAGTATTTTGCCGACCTGGCGTTGCGAAGCGCGCGCGATTGGACGTTTGGCCCCGCCCAGGCAGGCGGCGCGCCCGCCGCCGGCGATTGGCTGTTGCGATTTGAGTTTCGTAACGACGACACCCGGGCCATTCCCGTAAAAACGTCTCCGTAGCATTGTCCCGAACCCGGAGGCGCGCGGCGGAAGACGCGGCCGAAAAAGCGTTTGCCAGTCAAGGGCCTGGAATCTCTGGATCGCATGAATAAGCAAAAAACACGCACCGAGCCGGCGAGTGCAAAACCCGAACTCAACGGGCAGCGCGCGATCGTAGCCGTCGTCCAGGCCGCGCCGGTGATGTTCGATCGCGATCGCACACTTGACAAAGTGCGCGCGCTGGCCACCGACGCCGCTGCTCAAGGTGCGCAACTGGTTTTGTTTCCTGAAGCGTTCGTGTCGGCCTATCCCAGAGGACTCAATTTCGGCGCTGTAATCGGCGAGCGCTCGGAGCAAGGCCGCGAAGATTTTCGCCGTTATTGGGAGAGTAGCGTCGATGTGCCGGGGCCCGCTGTCAACGCTCTGGGCCTCGCCGCGCGGGAAAATCGCGTCCACCTGGTCGTCGGCGTCGTCGAACGGGCCGGCGGCACCCTCTACTGCTCGGTTTTATTTTTTGCGCCCGACGGCAGCTTGCTGGGCAAGCACCGCAAGATCATGCCCACCGGTGCGGAGCGCCTGGTTTGGGGGTTTGGCGATGGCTCGACCATGCCGGTCTTCGATACCTCGCTCGGAAAAATCGGCGCGGTGATCTGTTGGGAGAATTACTTACCCCTGATGCGCGCGGCCATGTACGCGAAAGGCATCGAGATCTATTGCGCCCCCACAGCTGACGGGCGCGATTCGTGGATCGCTTCCATGCGGCACATCGCGGTCGAGGGCCGCTGCTTCGTTCTTTCCTGTAACCAGTTCAGTCGCCGAAGCGATTTTCCCCGCGATTATCCTGTCTATAGTGGCGATGACCAGGCCGATGACATCGTCTCGCGTGGCGGAAGCTGCATCGTCGATCCCTTCGGCAATTTCCTCGCGGGACCGCAAACCAGCGGAGAAGCGATTCTAATTGCCGAAATCGATCGTGCGCAGATCATTCGCGGCAAGTACGACCTGGACGTAGTTGGCCATTACGCGCGGCCCGACATCTTCCAACTCCAGGTGGACGAGCGGCCCAAGGCGCCAGTCACTATTCGCGGGTCGGATGCGCCCGGCGCAAAAAAGGGAGAAGAGCCGCCGGCAGTTTCGGGCACCGCTGGCCCCATCGCGGCGCAAACGCCGAAGTAGTCCATCGCCCCAATGTGCTCAACTGCTGCTCAACTGCTGCTCAACTGCACGAAAGGAAGCGGGAACTCAGGCCATTCTCACTCGAGCCGGTTGCCGCACAAAAGGACCCCTATTCCGCTGGTGCCGCCACTGACTCGTTTTTATTTCGGGTAACATCAAATAGCTACCCAGACCCGTCCCCCAGGGAGGACTTTGTGTCACCTCGCACGGTAAAGCTCATCACGGCTTTCATCGTACTTTCGATTACGGGTTTGACCGGCTGCGCGCAAAAGCCAACCAGCTTCCCGCTCGACGACAGGACAGAAACCCAGAGCCAACGAGACCGCGATGAAAAGACGCGGGAGGAAGTTGCCAAGGCCACCGAACGAGTGAAACCCGAGGTGCAGTGGACCGTGAGAAAGCTCAGTCAAGCTGCCCAAACGCTCGCCGAAGAAGCAGTCGCTGCTATTCAGGGCCTGCTGGAGGGCTGGAACCGCAGCACCCCCGCCTCGGTAAATTTAAACTCGGCTTCTGAAGCGGAGCTGGCGAAGCTGCCCGGACTCACCAGGCAAGACGCGCGAAGAATCATCCAGAGCCGGCCATACCGGGATAAGCGCGAACTAGTAACCAAGGGTGTTCTTTCCGACGGGGAGTACAGGAGGATTCGTGACGTCACCCGCGTGCAATAGCGTGGGCGTGATTTTTAACCCGGCTTTTTCGAACGCGGCTGCAAGGTGCTCCCGCTACAGGCCTCACGCAGGCCATCCATCTTCGTCAGGCATTGATCCTTTCTCCAACCATTCCTCTTTTCGATTAGCGTCTCACGTGACAGGAAGTCCCCTTTGCAATATAACGGGTGCGGGCCCTGCTGGGGCCCGCGCAATATAACGGGGTGTGGGCCTCTAACTTGGAGCCCGCGCAATACGGGTGCGGGCTCTACTTGGAGCCCGTGCAATACGGGTGCGGGCTCTACTTGGAGCCCGTGCAATATATGATCTGGGTTTCGCACGTTTGCGGCTTCTACAAGGGGGAAATATGAGTTTAGATATTCTATCCGCCGTATTCAGGCGGCAGGCCGCCAAGCCGGCAAGTTTTCTCGTCCTCGCAGCCCTCCTCGCGGCCCTCCTCGCAGGCCCCCTCACAGGCCTACGTGGCGTCGTGGCTCGAGCGCAGTCCCAGGCACCGCCGCCAGCCTCGCCCCCCGCGACACAGCAGCCCCCTGCGACCCAGCAGCCGCCCGCCCAGCAACCCCCGGCGCCAGCCACCCCCGAACCCGCTGCACCGTCCGCCAAGCCACGTCCCGGCTCTCGTGAAGAGACGCGGCGCAAGGCGTGGAAGTCCCTCAACGACGGTCTCGCCGAAAAGCTTTCCGACCGCCGCGTTGAAGCCATTGCTGCGCTCGGCACCATTGGCATTCGCCCCGAGGTCCTGCGATTGGTGGAAGGTGGCCTTGAAGACAAGAGCCTCGAAGTGCGGCAAGTCGCCGCCGTCACCCTGGGCGATATGAAGGCCCGCAGCTCCATTCCGAAACTCCGCAAGGCGCTCGATGACGAATCTGCGGCCGTCAGCTTTACCGCCGCCCAGGCCCTTTGGAACATGGGGGACCACAGCGGCTTGAGCATTTTCGTCCAGGTGTTGGCCGGCGAGCGCAAGACCAAGCCCGGCATCATTCACACGCAATGGCACGACATGCAGGAGAAGCTTCACGATCCCCGTGCGCTTATCGAGCTGGGCGCATCCGAGACTGCCGGCGCCTTCCTGGGGCCGGGCGGCTTCGGGGTCACGGTAATCGAGGAACTGGCGAAGGATAAGTCCAGCGCGCCGCGTGCGATCGCCGCGCAAATGCTGGGCCACGATAACAGTGAGGAGTCCCGCGAAGCCATCGAGCTGGCCCTGAGTGAGAAGAGCTGGGTCGTGCGAGCCAGCGCCGCTGAGGCCATGGGCCGCGCGGGATCGCCCCGCGACATCGACAAGCTCGCGCCTTTGCTCGACGACACCCACCCCGAAGTACGTTACAGTGCCGCCGCGGCCATTGTGCGCTTGGCGCCTCGTCCACTAGCGACTGCCGCGCCAAAATCGAAGGCCGGAGACAACCCCCTGGCTGCGCCGCTCCACCGTTGAACGGAGCCCGCGCTGGGGCCGAGCCCATGGAGCACGCAGAACGACGCAGACAGCCTCGCTGCATCCCAGAAATGCGCTCCTATATTAGTTTCGGGGTCAGTAACGGCGCCATCGTCTCCGATTTTTCCGTTGGAGGGCTCGGTTTTCAGGCCGTTGCTCCTGTCCCCAGAACTGGAACCATCCGTTTTTATTTATCGCTGCAACCTAACCACCGAGTGGAAGCAGTCGGAGAAGTCGTATGGACCGATGAAACCAAAAAGAGAGGAGGGCTGCGATTTACTTTGGTCCCCGAGGAACTTCGCAAACCTATGGCCCGCCAGAGGTCGCCGCAATCACTGCGGAAAGCGTCCGAAACCCCCGTAAGTGGTCAGTCAAGTAATCAGCTAGGTGATACCCGCACACCGTCATGCCCCAAGTGCGGCAATCATAACGTTCATCGCTCCCGCAGGCAGCGATTCCTGGAGAAATATTTGCTGCGCTTTCTGGGGATGTCTCCATATCGCTGCGAGGCCTGTTACCAGCGCTTTTTCAGGAGGGGTTGAAAGGCGCGAGCAAGCCAGCCCGCGCCCTCCTCCCCATCTTACTGGGAGCAAATACCCCGCTTCCTAAAAAACCCGCTTCCTCAAGAAAAGCACGAGGGCGTGGCGGTACCATGAAACCGTCCGCCGGAACGGCAGCCGAGCCGTTCAAATGTTACGAGAGCACTGCTAGACCCCGTGCCGGCTTCTCAATGCGCAGTGGGCAACGGCTGCCGAACCAGCGACAGACCGACGCCTCGCGTCATTCACGATCGTCGGATTCCTCTCTCCCGCGAATGGGCGTCAGGAAATTATCGAGAACCACGTCAGCCACTTCCTCGCCTAAACGTTGACCAACCGTGAGATCGGTCCGGAAATGCACCCCGGCGAAAATTCGGCTCAATGTGGCTTCCTCTTCCGCAGCCGAAAACCTCGTGAACGTGCGCTCTACTCCCGCCATAACTTCGGACGTAACCGCGAAGTCGAACCGATCTCTGCCGAAAAACGAAGTCAACACCGCTGCTCCGCTCGCGCTGATAACCGCATGGGCCCCCGGATACGAAGGGTCTGGCGTGGTATTGCCGACCTCGGGAAGCCAGTTGGGATCGTCCGCGGTATCGGGATTGTCATCTGCCGCCGCAGCACGTATAGCCGTAACTGGTCGCCAGAAACTGTAAGTGTATTTAGCGTCGTAGAACGCAATCACGTCGTCGGCTAACGCCAGATTGAGCAGCGCAAACAGGCGGGCGCTCTGTGCCGTGGTCAGCCCGCGGGCCAGCGCGGCTGTCTGGCTGATCTCGTTCCAATAATTCTGAATCGCACCATTCCAAAATTTCCCCGTGAGAGCCTGGTCCGGTGTGCTGGTGGTTCCCCCGGCAATGCCCAGCAATTTCACTTCATTAAAAGCATCACTGTACCGATCGCTCGTCAATGCCGGAGGAGGCCCAGGCCGAAATTGGTTGGCGCGCTCCAAAGCAAACGGAGTCACTTGGGACCAATGCGTGAACTGCGGCTGCGGTGGAAAATTCGGTGGTGTGGACTGGTAATCTCCCGGATCGGTTCCAAAAACGTAAGGTATCGGCGCAGCGTCCGACCCATCCTGTTTCCGCAGGGCCAAGAGCTGCGCAGCCGCCGCCTGCCCAACGCTCACGCCCGCCGCCTTATCGGCTCCTTCGGGAATTGGCGCAAGCGACAGCTGGAGCTGTGCGTCGAGCATGGCCTGAAAAGTCGGATATAGCGCCACGAGAACGTCGTGTGCTGCGACCGACGCCGCGGCATCTTGCGAGGCTGATGGCGCTACCCGGCCGAGGCGAACTAAGTACGGTTTGTGGGTGCGATCGATCGCGTTGACCGCGTTATAAATCGCGGCATGCATAATGGCAAAGCTCGCGTGGGATGAATAGTAGCGGGCTGCGCGCCAGCCGTGCGAACAATCACCAAGAGCGTTCTGTTCCACTGGATAACCGCGTTCACCGCGTCAGTCGGTGTACCTGATGTTTCCTGGCCCCGAAGGGCGGGTGAAGATTTGGGCGCGACATTCGCGTTTGCTGAAACACAGGCACACGCGAATAAAAGACCGATCCAGACTCTGTGCATTTGTATTTTGTCCCTTCGCTTTGATTTGCGGGAAACCGCCGAAGCACGGAGCACGCTTCGCCGGCCCAAGCCGCCTCGTATCTGTATAGACCCAGCGAATCGACAAAATATTCCCGAACCTCCCACATCTTTAACGTAGCTGGCCATCCGGGACTTGGGCGTCTTTAATTCTGTTTTCGGCCGCCGCCACGGCTTGCCATCAGCATACTTCCTATGTATTATTGAGTATGAACTCAGTAATAGGGAAGCTCAGTGGCGCGTCCTAAAAGCGCAGACAAACAAAATGCAATCCTCGACGCCGCGACCCGCCTATTTGCGGAGCGCGGTCTTACCGCTGCCCCTACGTCAGAGATATCAAAACAAGCTGGCGTCGCCGAGGGAACTCTGTTTACCTACTTCAAGACTAAAGATGACCTGATCAATGCCCTGTACCGGGAGATCAAGCTGGAACTCGCAGACGCCATGATGTCGGATTTCCCTCGGAAGAAGAATGTTCGTACCAGGCTGCGACATGTTTGGGATCGCTATGTCAGTTGGGGCAGTGCGAATCCCAAGCAGCGTAAGGTACTGGCGCAGCTGCAGGTATCGGAGGTACTCACCAAAGAGTCTAGAGACGCTGGTAGCGCGCCGTTCGTCGAGTTCCAAGCCATGATTCGTGACGCGATTGAGCAGCGTATCTTTCAGAACGATCTCCCGGTGGAACTTATCTCGAAGTCGTTAACAGCTTTGGTGGAGGCAACCATAGACCTTACGGTGTCGAATCCGTCGAAAGCAAAAAACTACCGGGACAGCGGCTTTCAAATGTTTTGGTCCGGCGTAACCAAGTAACGACTCATCGCATCCTATAAATGAGTGAGTAATCACACTTGACAGCCAAAGGCAAAGAAGTGACCCGACCTTTTGGACTCGCTCGGACGGGTCGCCGACTCTAAGCGCCCATAGTCTATCTGAGAGGGAGAATGGAGGATTTTCATGTCTAAGGTCTGGTTGATTACGGGAAGCGGAAACGGATTGGGGCGGGACATCGTCGAGGCGGCGCTGGCCGCAGGTGACAGCGTGGTAGCCGGAGCGCGTCGGACGGAGGAACTGAAACCTCTGGTGGCGCAGTATGGCGATCGGGTGAAGCCCGTGACGCTGGAAGTACGCGATGAGGCGGCAGCAAAGTCCGCCGTGCAGTTAGCGGTGGACACCTTCGGTCGGCTGGACGTGCTGGTCAACAATGCCGGTTATGGGCAGATTGCGCCCTTCGAGCAAATGAGTGCGGAGGATTTCCAGGGCGTGGTGGACACATGTTTTTACGGCGTGGTCTACACAACCCGCGCCGCCGTGCCGGTGATGCGCAAGCAGAAGAGCGGTCACATCTTTCAGGTGTCTTCGGT